>JBDTKF010000100.1:0-25595 GCA_039935455.1 Ginsengibacter sp. | reverse complement strand
TATCATTTCCGGTAATTACCACTACGGAATCGCCCTTTTTTATGTTGAACTTTGGTTTAAATCTTGTCTTCATTTTTGACAAATATTTGTCTTGATTAATTACTTATAAAATACCCTTATTTTTAAGGGGTGCAAAGATACAATTATAATTACAATACTTCGGGTGCCAATGAAATGATTTTCATATAGCCCTTGTCGCGTAACTCACGGGCAACCGGCCCGAAAATCCTGGTTCCTCTAGGCTCATCTGCTGCGTTTAAAAGAACAACAGCGTTGTCATCAAAACGAATGTAAGAACCATCTTTACGGCGAAGTTTATTTTTTGTTCTGACAATAACGGCCTTGCTCACAGTTCCTTTCTTTATGCCTCCTGCAGGAATAGCATCTTTTACTGTTACCACAATCTTATCGCCAACATGCGCATAGTCCTGGCCTGAATTCCCCAAAACCCTTATACACAACACTTCCTTTGCGCCGCTGTTATCTGCTACATTTAGCCTGCTTTCTTGCTGTATCATTTTTTTATTACGCTTTGAGCTCTCAGACTTCTGCTTTGAGCATTTAAAACAATTATTATTAAACTAATCCCGGCTGACGCCGTTTCTTTATTTTACTTTTTCGATCACTTCTATTAATCTCCAGCGTTTTGATTTGCTTAATGGTTTTGTTTCCATTATCCTAACCAAATCGCCAATACTACATTCGTTCTTCTCATCATGTGCATGAAAGCCGGTAGTTTTTTTCACGAATTTTCCATAGAGTGGATGTTTTACTCTTCTTTCTACTTTCACGGTAATCGTTTTATCCATCTTGTTACTGGAAACTACACCAATCCTTACTTTTCTTAAATTTCTTTCGGACATCTTGTTAATTTTTAATTTGAGGTTGTGTTAATTCACACATCAGCTCAATGATTGCTTTTTTCTTAACTCAGTTTTTATGCGCGCAAGGTCTTTCCTTACATCGCGTATTGTCATCGGGTTTTCCAATGGAGAAACCGCATGAGCAAATTTTAATTTTTTTATCCGCAATTCATCCTCAGCAATCCTTGCTTTAAGGTCCTGCTCACTCATGGTTTTCAGGCTGTTTACGAAATCGTTTCTGTTTGACATTTTGATAATTTGATAAATTCGATAGTGTGTCTGATGGTCGATTTGTTTAAGCTATATAATCTCTGCTTACAACAAATTTGGTATGAATCGGCAATTTTTGAGCTGCCAGTTCAAAAGCTTCTTTTGCCACCTGCATCGGAACACCATCAGCTTCAAAAATAATTCTTCCAGGTTGTACTACTGCAGCCCATCCTTCGGGATTTCCTTTACCTTTCCCCATTCTCACCTCAGCAGGTTTCTTGGTGATCGCTTTATCAGGGAAAATTCTGATCCATACATTTCCTTCACGTTTCATATGACGGGTTAACGCCTGTCTTGCCGATTCAATCTGCTTGTTGGTTAACCATACTGAATCAAGTGCTTTCAATCCAAAGGTTCCAAAGGCGATGATATCTCCACGTTTTGTATTGCCCTTCATACGGCCTTTCTGCATTTTTCTATGCTTTGATCTTTTCGGCTGTAACATAATTTTCGTTTATTTGTTTGTTTACTTCAATCGTAATATTGTCGAAATTCCATTTTTCTTATCTCCTTCCACCACCACCTCTTCTATCACCACCTCCTCTTCTGTCGCCTCCGCGATCACCACCGCCTCTTCTATCTCCAAATCCTCCGCCTCTCCTTTCTCCGCCATGAGGTTCATGATCTCCTTTTCCTCCACCTGCTATAATATTCGGATTCAAATCTCTTTTTGCTAAAACTTCGCCTTTACAAATCCACACTTTTATTCCAATTTTCCCATATACTGTCTGAGCAAAAATGCTTGCATAATCAATATCCATTCTTAGTGTGTGCAACGGGGTACGACCTTGTTTTATTTCTTCGCTACGCGCAATTTCTGCACCTCCCAAACGTCCTCCTACTCTTACTTTTATCCCTTCTGCACCCATTCTTAACGCAGAGGCAATTGACATTTTGATAGCTCGTTTATAGTTGATACGATTTTCAATTTGTTTCGCAATGGTATCAGCTACAATTGCAGCATCTAATTCAGGGCGGCGTATTTCAAGAATATTAATCTGCACATCATCTTTCCCAGTCAGCTTTTTCAATTCTTCTTTGATACGGTCCACTTCTCCTCCACCTTTTCCAATGATAATTCCAGGTTTTGAAGTATGAATTGTTACAATTAATTTATTCAGTGTGCGTTCAATTACAATTTTTGAAATGCCGCCTTTACTGATTCGGGCATTCAGGTAAGTTCTGATCCTGTCATCTTCAATCAATTTTTTACCATAATCTTTTGGATTTGCAAACCAGTTACTGTCCCATCCGCGGATGATTCCCAGCCTGTTCCCAATCGGATTTACTTTTTGACCCATTATTCGGTTTTTATTTATTTGTTTGTTTGTCTTTTGATGCTTTTTCAGTTTTTTTCACCGTAGATTCTGCTTTTTTAGCGGAAGTTTCTTTCTTTACGGGTTCTTTCTTCACAGCTTCTTTCTTTGGTGTTGATTTTTTTGCAGCAGGCTTCTTAGTTCCCTCATTCTTCACAACGGGGACTGGTACTTCAACCGGTGCAACTTCTGCTTTCGCAGCGTGTTTTTTAATTCCTGGTATTGATTTGCTGTTGATACTATCTACAACAATTGTAACATGATTACTGCGTTTCCGGATGCGATAGCCACGTCCCTGGGGAGCCGGGCGCATTCTTTTGATTACTCTGCCACCATCCACCATAATCGTTTTTACCACCAGGCCAGCATCTTCCACTTTTTCATCTGCATTCTTCTGTTCCCAGTTGTTGATGGCACTCTTTAATAATTTAAACATCGGCACTGCAGGGTGTTTAGGATTGAATTGTAAGATTCCCAATGCCTTTTCTACTTCCATCCCACGAATCAGATCTGCCAGCAAACGCATCTTGCGCGGTGATGTCGGATAATTATTAAGTTTTGCTACTGCTTCCATATTTATTTAATTTCTTTGATAACGGTCATTTGATATCTCCTATCAAAAACCTGAAACCTAATTATGCAATCTTTTTACTTGAGTGTCCTTTAAAATTCCTTGTTGGTGCAAATTCACCCAGTTTATGGCCAACCATAAATTCAGTTACATAAACCGGAATAAATTTATTCCCATTATGTACCGCAAAAGTGTGACCGACAAAGTCAGGCGTTATTGTAGACCTGCGTGACCATGTTTTAATAACACCTTTCTTTGATTTTCCCTCGTTGATGCCAAGCACTTTATTTTCAAGCTTTGCTTCCACATAAGGACCTTTTTTAATTGAACGAGCCATTTTTTTTGTTCGATTTTAGATGTACGACGTACGATTTAAAAACATTATTTTATAATTGAATAACTTATACCGGTCTTTATTTATTAGGCAACTTCTTACCATTTCTTCTCTGAATGATCATTTTATCAGAACCTTTTCCTCGTGTACGGGTGATTTCGCCTTTTGCATATTTATTCGTCCTGCTGCGTGGGTGTCCACCAGATGCTTTACCTTCACCTCCACCCATTGGATGGTCAACAGGGTTCATAGCAACACCTCTTGTCCGGGGCCTGATTCCTTTCCATCTATTTCTACCTGCTTTACCTTTGCTTTCCAGACTGTGGTCACTGTTTGAAACTACTCCAACCGTCGCATAACAATTGATTAAAATTTTTCTCAACTCGCCACTTGGCATTTTCAACACTGCAAATTTATCTTCCTTATTTGCCAACTGTGCAGATGACCCGGCGCTTCGGGCTAATTTTCCACCTTGGCCAGGTTGCATTTCAATATTATGAACGACAGTACCTAAAGGCATACTTTTTAGTTGCAATGCATTTCCCAATTCCGGAGCTACCGAATCGCCACTGATAATAGTAGCACCTACCTGCAAACCCTGTGGAGCAAGGATGTATCTTTTTTCACCATCCACAAAATTGACCAAAGCGATAAAAGCACTACGATTTGGGTCATATTCAATCGTTTTTACTGTTGCCGGAATATCTTTTTTATTTCTTTTAAAATCAATGATACGATACAACTTCTTATGACCACCACCCAGGTTACGCATGCTTCTACGTCCCTGCGCATTACGGCCTGCTGTATGATGTACCATTTCTACCAGGCTTTTTTCAGGAATATTAGTAGTCACTTCTGCGTAGGCATTACCTACCCTCCAGCGGGTTCCTGCGGTAGTTGGTTTGTATTTTCTTAAAGCCATGATTTTCTATTTTCGATTTCGGTATTCTAAAACCTCAATCTTTTTATAATTTATAATTCTAATTCCTTGTTATTAGTTCTTAACAATTTATATGTTACCATATAAATCAATTGTATCACCTTCTGATACAGTCACGATCGCCTTCTTTTTTGCCGGCTTACGACCAGTTAGTAATCCTGCTTTCGTATTCCGTTGTTTTACTTTCGAAGGCATTGTCAATGTATTTACATCTTCAACTCCAACGCCATAAAAATCTTCAACCGCTTTTTTAATTTCAAGCTTGTTGGCTTTCCTGTTCACGATAAAAGTATATCGGTTGTATTTTTCTGAAAGGCGATTCACTTTTTCTGAAAGTACCGGCTTTATTAAAACATCTGATGGTTTCATTATTCTATTTTGAAAATTTGAAAATTTGAAAATTTGAAAACTGGTAAACCCATTCCTCTATTTCCAGATTTGTTTTTTTATCACTTTTTCTGATACAATCAGAATAAAAATTGGGGTTATTTGTTCTTTTACTCTTCCATTCAATTCCAGATCAAATTCCACATTCTACTGAACCAATCTCATCTCTCCAACAATCCCTAAGCTTGTGCTGACACTTCTGCTTCTTCTTTGTTATCCTCTACAAATATTTTTGCAGCACTTTCTGTAAATATTACAGAATCTGCATTTACAATATCATACGTATTTATATCACTTAATAAAGTACCGCAAACCGAAGGCACATTGCGGAAACTTTTATACACATTTTCAAAGTATTCCGGCATGATAAACAATGACTTCCTACTTCCTGCATTGATGCGAAGAAGCATCTGGGAGAATTGTTTGGTAGCAGGTTTTTCCATTTGCACGGAAGCATCTTCTACGATAACTATTTTATTGTCCTTTGCTTTTGCACTAAGAGCTCCAATCTTTGCGAGGTCTTTTACTTTGCGGTTTACCTTAATATCATAGCCGTGGGGCTTAGGTCCAAACACAGTACCACCGCCTTTGTACAACGGATTACGCAAATTACCTTTTCGTGATCCCCCGGTCCCCTTTTGTTTGTGAAGTTTCCTGGATGAGCCTTGTACTTCCGCACGGGTTTTCACTTTATGTGTGCCCTGGCGTTGTGCAGCAAGATATTGTTTTACGGCAAGCCAGATTACATGACTGTTTGGCTCCGCACCAAAAATCTCTTCAGGCAGGTCAATAGTTCTGCCAGTTTTCTGTCCTTCTATATTAATTATATCTACTTGCATATTATTTCTGGATTAAAAGGATTGAACCGTTGTGTCCGGGAACCGAACCACTGATTAATAAATAATTTTTTTCAGGAAAAATCTTTACGATTTTAAGCCCCTTCATCCGGACTTTATCATTGCCCATATGGCCACCCATGCGCATTCCTTTGAATACTCTGGAAGGAGTAGATGATCCACCTATAGATCCTGGAGCTCTTGATCTGTCATGCTGTCCATGTGTGCTTTCTCCAACACCATGAAAACCATGACGTTTTACGACACCCTGGAAACCTTTTCCTTTTGAGGTGCCTACAACAGATATTTTGTCGCCTTCGGCAAAAATATCAACATCGATGGTGTCACCAACGTTTTTATCTGTTTCGCTATCGCGGATTTCTTTTATGAATTTCTTTGCCGTTGTATTTGCTTTGGCGAAGTGATTTTTTTCTGAGAGGAGGGTATGCTTTTCTTTTTTATCACCGAAAGCAATCTGGACTGCATTGTAACCATCGGTTTCTACAGTCTTTTTCTGGGTAACCACACAGGGTCCCGCTTCAATAATGGTCACGGCCGTCTGCCTGCCATTACTATCGAAAATGCTGGTCATGCCAACTTTTTTTCCAATAATACTTTTCATTTCTAATTAATTATACTCAGCGGTACGGCAAATGCGGTACATGAGTGTTACAATTTTATATAAGAACTTAGCTCCTACAATGCTTTCCTCAAAAAGTGGAAAGTAAAGAAGGGCATTTATGCTTTGATCTCAACGTCAACTCCTGATGGTAAATCCAATTTTGACAGTGCATCAACGGTTCTGGAACTACTGGTATAAATATCCAATAAACGTTTATGCGTACACAACTGGAACTGCTCACGCGCTTTCTTATTTACGTGTGGTGAACGTAACACAGTGAATATCTTTTTGTGTGTAGGTAACGGAATTGGTCCTGTAACTACTGCACCTGTACTGCGAACTGTCTTTACAATTTTTTCTGCAGATTTATCCACCAGATTATGGTCGTAAGATTGAAGTTTGATCCTGATTCTTTGAGACATTTTAAAGAACTTTTTTATCCCCATTTTATTTTGGGAGTGCAAAAGTAAGCGGTTAAATCTTAAAAACAAAAAAATTAATAAAAGTTTTTAAGATTTGGTTGAAACCCCTTGTGACAACATGTTTTCGGCCAAAAGTATTTTTTAATATCCGAAATTTTTAGAAAGAATCAAATAAGAAAATCTACTTTTATTCAAAAAGTGTAACCAAAATCATGCGAAAAGGCTCAAATGGTAGGGTCAGTCAAATGAAATTTACATTAAGATGATGGTATATAACCAAAGAGTATTTCAAATAAATTTATAATGAGTTTTGAAGTTGAATTTAAAGGAGAAAAAATAATCAATATAAATGACGGACAAACAATTCTCGAAGCTTCTTTGAAAGCAGGTATCCCCCATTATCATGAATGTGGTGGAAATGCAAAATGTTCCACTTGCAGAATATTAGTTTTAAAAGGCCAGGAACAACTATCTGCCCCAAATAGTAAAGAATTGAAGTTAAAAAAGCTTCTAGGGTTCAACGACAGCATCAGGTTGGCATGTCAAACAACAATCACAGGCGATTCTGTTGTTGTCCGTCGGCTTATCCGTGATCACACCGATGTATCCATTTACTCATCTCTTGTAAAAAAAGACGAAACTTTTCTTGAGGTTGGTGAAGAAAAAGATCTGGCATTATTCTTCCTGGACATCAGAAATTTTACGCCATTTATGCAACAAAATCTTCCATTTGATGTCATTCATATGATTAGAAGATTATTCCAAATCTTCAAAACAAATATTGAAACACATCATGGAAAAATCATTGAAACCGCCGGAGATGGCTTTTACGCGGTCTTTGGGATAGATTGTCCTTTGAAAGAAGGGGTCAATAATGCCCTGATTGCAGGCGAACATCTTTTGGTTGATTTGAATGATTTTAATGAAACTTATGCAAAAAAATACTTCAACCATTGTTTCGAAGTAGGTATTGGGCTTCATGCTGGAACGGTCATTGTAGGTAATATTGGATTGGGGATCAGTAATAATCTTACCGCTATGGGTTTACCGGTAAATATAGCTTCAAGACTTCAGGCTGCTACCAAAGAATTGAATAACAGCTTTGTTGTCTCAGACTATGCGTACTCTTTTTCACAGGATACCACAAAAAGTCCCCGCACTGCGGATATTTATTTACGTGGTTTATCGGGCATTTGTAAAGTATTTCTTTTGGGAGATTCATACAATTCAACTATTCAACAATCGCTTTTATAGATCGCTTTTGATATTTTCATTTCTAATATCAGGCATACAGTAATGCTTGAATCTTCAGCTTCAACTCCATATTCATTTTCTTCCTCAACTGGAAACTTTCTGTTTACTGACAATTAATTTTTGGCATCAAATTTTCAACAGACAAATAAAATTATGTTATGAAACAAGATAAAAATATAGACAATGAGCATTTATCAGATTTGATTGACCCATTAAGCGACCGCGAAAAATTGGAAATTGAAAATACACAAATTGAAATACCCGATGTTCATGAAATTCCCGGACAGGAAAATATCAATCCTGCACCGTTGGGTGAAATAGCTGACACGACCATTTCGTCTTCAAATAAAGAAGGTGAAGATCTTTTTGAAACCAACATTGACAATGAGATCAGATCAAGCGTAGATTCAAATGTTTCATCAACAGAAAAAGAGGACCTGCGGGAAGCGGCTAATGATATGCCCGGCGATGATAAAATTCTACGCAGGGCTGCGCTTGACAATACCGATACAGACGGCGTCCCTTTAAACGAAGGCAGTTTCAAAAAGAATTTGACTGCAACAGATCTTGATATTCCGGGTGCTGAACTGGATGATGCCAATGAAGAAATCGGAGAAGAAGATGAAGAAAACAATGATTATAGTTTGGGATCGAGTCATAGCCTCGGAGCATAAAACGGCACGATCCCTGAGGATGAATTTTAATAAAAGATACTTTCATTGACAATTTCCCACTAAACGACAAATACATCTACTATTTTTATTTAAGCTTTATTATAAACCTTAATCACCGGTTCCCGAAGTACATCGGCCTCCTCACCTGAATAAAAAAATATGACGTCCGCAATCTGATCAGGAGTTACCCAACTACCAAAATCGGATTCGGGCATCGATGCCCGGTTTTGGGGTGTATCAATCGTTCCCGGCACAATTATATTTGTCACCACATTTTTTCCCTTCATTTCTGCATTCATTATTTCTGCCAGTCGAAAAAGAAGCGATTTGGATAAACTATAAGCTATCGTTCCTTTACCTATGGAAGCATCTAAACCCTGGCGGGATCCAATTAAAAAAATACGACCACTGTTTTGTTTCTTCATCTGCATAAAAACCGGCCTTACCACATTATAGGCGGTTTCAAAGTTTAGCTGATATTGTTTATATAGATCTTCTGTTTTTGCAGCATCTATATCACCTTTTGTAAAGCCTCCCGCGGTCAATACAGCAATATCTATTTTCTCAAAACGTGCTACAACATCGGTTACAAAGTTTAGAGAATCCTCTTCATTCAACAAATCAAGGTGCACTTCTTCAAAAGAATTATTTATAGAATGTTCAACGGATGATTGTGTGTGGATGGTTCCTATCACATTATATCCTTCATTATTGAACTTTTTTGCAACTGCTTGTCCAAGATTCCCCGCAACGCCTGTTATGATAATTGTTTTTCCCAAAATTTTTTTTGAATCATTAGCCATGTAAATATAATTTTATGTATCACTTAATTTCTTTTCCTGATTCGCAAAATTTAATGCTGAATAGCATGTAATTTTGTTGGCGATATTTTTCAAAACTACTTTTTTTCTCACTTAGTTCAGATGTTAGTTCAAAATAGTCATAAAGCAGGTACAGGACTGCCTTTCTTTTCAGTGATCATAACTACTTATAACCGATCCTCACTGCTGTTAAGGGCTTTGGATTCTATCATTTGCCAAACAGAGCACGACTGGGAAGTTATTATTGTAGATGATGGAAGTACTGATGATACAAAACTCACGATTGCTCCATATTTAGCACAGGGTAAAGGGATAAAGTATTTTTGGCAAGAACCTCAGGGTGCTCCATCTGCAAAAAATAAGGGTGCTTTTTTAGCTAAAGGAAAATATATTACTTTTTTAGATTCAGATGATGAATATTATCCATGCCATCTTCAATCAAGAAAAAAATTATTGCAAACACATCCTGAAGTCGGGTTTTTATATGGTGGAGCAAAAGTGATGGGGAATAAATACGTTCCGGACAGGTTTGATTACAAAAAAAAGATCCATTTGAAAGATTGTTCTGTTGGTGGAACTTTCTTTATTAAAAAACAAATATTTTTATCGATGGGAGGATTTGCAGATATTCCTTTTAGCAGTGACGCGGAATTTTATGACCGGATAAAGTTGGCAGGAATTATTAAAATAAAATCTACAGACGATACTTATATTTATCACCGTGAAAATACAAACTCAATCACCAACAATATTAGCGAGTTATAGCAACGAAAACTGCTCAAATTTATTAGTGTTTATTTAGTGCTGTTGGTAGTAAACCAATAAATAAGCAATATTTTTATTCTACTTTTTGATATTCAACGTCTAGTCTCTTCATTGCTTTTTTTACACCATGCTGGTTCTTTCTACGCCACCACATAAAAAACACAATTAAGCCCACAAGCATCTGAATTGTATAAGTTTCAACAGTAGGAAAAACACCTAACACACCAGAATGAAAATTAATCGGAATACTGGTCACAGAAAGCAAGCCGGTTTCCTGGAAAGCGTGAGCACCCTGGCCAGCAAGGACAATTGCCAATATCATAATAATGATTGCCGAATATTGAAATAATTTGCGGATGGGAACGTGAACTGAGAAACGAAGCAATATCCAGCCAAGCAGGATAACCACAATGATTGACGCGACAGCACCCATCCATACACCATTGACGCTTGTTTCATCTAACTGCAACTGCATCGATGACAGAAAAAGAATAGATTCAAATGCTTCGCGGAAAACAACAATGAATGAAATAAATGCCAGACCAAACATTTTCTTTTCATCCAACATTCCAGTGATGCGGGCATCGATAAAATGACGCCATTTTTTTGCTTCTGTTTTATTGTGAAGCCAAAAGCCCACATACAGAAGGATGATTACTGCGATCCCTGATCCCACCGCTTCTATCAACTCGCGATTTTGGGAGCCCAGAGAGATCAGCCAACCTGTGAAAAACCAGCTTGCTGCGCCAATAATTAATGCAGTGAGCCAGCCACCATGCACCCATTTCACAGCCCGTTTTGCTTTCAAAGAATGTAATAAACTCAGAATGGTAACAATAATCAATACCGCTTCCAGGCCTTCTCTCAAAATGATAGACGCCGCAATGAGAAACGAAAACCAAAAAGAATATGTTTGCTGACCCAATAATTGTGAAGCTTTTAGAAGGGAAGCTTTTGCTTCTGTAATATTACTTTCCACCACATGCAGGGGTTCTCCAGATTTAATTGAAGAACGCACCTTATTCATTTTTGATTCCAATTCGGCAACAATATTTGCATCCATAGCCAGAAGTTGCTGTTCCACAGGTTCAACTCCATCAAGATATGCAAACAAAGCTTTTTCTCCGGCAAGGGTAAACTGGCGATTTTTATACAAATTGAGCGCATCGTCCAGATAGCCTGAGGCAAGAGCGAGTGAAGCACTCTCCTTATTTTCAGATTGATGAAGCCTTATTGCGGCAATACTTTTGGCCTTTTCACTTGCGGAAAATCTTTCAGCCAATTCTACATCCGAAAGATGCGCCACCTCAGAAAGTGGATTCTTGTATTTGATTAAATTGTATACTTTTTCTAAAGAATCGGACCGCTTTGAAAATTTATTTTCAAATCTCAAAGACTTCACATAAAAGGAAACAGCCCAAATTTCTTTATCAGAAAGTTTGTCAAAAGAAGGCATTCCTGTTCCCCTGACACCAAGCCGGGTGGTATTAAAAACCTGAAGTGGAGAAATAAACTGCATAAAAGAATCGACTAAGAAATTTGCCGGACGCGGAGTGAAAGTGTTTGAAAGCGGACCGTCTCCTTCTCCAACTTTTCCATGACATGATTGGCAATTGGCCCTAAAGAGTTTTCTACCAGCACTTATATCAGGGTACTGTGCAGGAGACACCTGAATAAGTTGAAGCATCATAATCATTTTCTTTACCTGCTGCGCATTTTCAGCTATCAACTCTTTACTATTCTTTTGTTTTATATGATCATGCAAAAGCCTCAACTTTTCGGAAATCTCTTTTTTATTTTCTACAGCGACTTTCGTAACAATAGAATCAAAAAGAGAAACCGTTTCCCCTGAAAAATCTATCATCTCTTTGTATTCATCCCTGTTAATCACCTGGCCGTCGCTTACGGCTTTGGCATAATCCTGTGAAACATAATCAAGAAGGTTTATGAGGGTTCGCGCCTGCCCTTGTGAATTCGTTTCCTGGCCATAAATTTCTTTTGGTAAAATAGAGAAAATAAAAAAAGCAAAAAGCAATATGAACGGTTTATAAAATCTATTCTCAGGCATACAATTTTCCCTAATTTCTTTAATGATGTTATTTTGTAGGAATACAAAGGTAGAGTAAGCCTGAAATAAGCATTCCCGTTAAAGGGAAAAAATTAATCGAGCGCTCTCTTTTTCAGATTTTTTCGATAGTTTTTGCTATCCCATTCTATTTGTTATGAATTATTGGTTCATCATTAAAAAATGCGATGATTTTAAATTCGAATGCAGAATCAACTCCTATCTGCAAAATCGCTGATCAAACAAGCTACCAGTGAGGTCCAACCAGTCTGGTGGCTGGCACCAAGCCCGTTTCCATCGTCGCCGTGAAAATATTCGTAGAATAAAATAAGATCCTCGTTTCCGGGCTTTTGATAAAACCAATTATATTTTCCATTGTACCTGCGTTTTTTGTCTGCATCTTTATCAAACAAGCTGATGACTCTTTGTGCCAGTTCATCAGCCACCTGCTTCAGGTTCATTTTCCTGCCTGAGCCAGCCGGGCACTCAACCAACAATTCATCGCCATAAAATTCTCCGTACTTCCTGATAGATTGGATAATCAGATAATTAATTGGAAGCCATACCGGTCCCCGCCAATTGGAGTTTCCGCCAAAAAGGTCTGATACAGAATCGCCCGGATCATACTGGATGGAATATTCAATATTCTCGAGAGTAATTGCATAATGATTTTTCTCATGAAACTTCGATAAAGCCCTGATGCCTCCCGGCGAAAGAAATTGTTCTTCATTGAGCAAATGTTCCAAAATATTTTTCAACCGTTCCTGTGGAACAAGTGATAGCAGAATTGTATCTCCCTCAGCACGTTCTTCATTAGGCCAGAATCGATCGTTTTTGCGGCGATAATTTTCAAACCATTTGAATCTTTTTTTGAAATCAGGCAACTGATCACGCACTTTCTTTTGTATGGTAGAAACAGCAAATAATGTTGTGAGTCCAACAATAGATTGAATCCGTAAATGCATCGGGTTTGCATCCGTTAATCCAAAAATATCATAAAAGAATTTATCCTCTTCATTCCATAATCCATATTGATTGAGTGCCTCAGCGATCAAAACGAAATGTTCAAAAAATTTAGTGACGGTATCTTCATAAGTATCATCAACCATTGAAATCTCCAGGGCAATGTCCATCATATTCAATGCATACATTGCCATCCAACTTGTTGCGTCAGCCTGCTCCAGTCGGCGATTTCCGGGTATTTCGATACTTCGGTTGAACAGCCCAATATTATCAAGCCCAAGAAATCCACCCTGAAAAATATTATTACCACTTGCGTCTTTACGGTTGATCCACCAGGTAAAATTGATGATAAGTTTATGAAAGATTTTTTTCAAAAAAGAAATGTCTCCTTCGCCTGTCCGTAATTTCTCAATTCTATAAACCTGAAGAGACGCCCATGCCTGGACTGGTGGATTTACGTCATTAAAATGCCACTCATAAGCAGGTAACTGACCGTCCGGTTTCATGTACCATTCACGCATGATGAGTAATAACTGATGTTTCGCAAAATTAGGATCAAGGACCGCCATTGGTATACAATGAAAAGCGAGATCCCATGCGGCATACCAGGGAAATTCCCATTTGTCCGGCATGGAAATAATGTTCTGATTTTTTAGATGCTTCCAATCATGATTTCGTCCAAAAAGTTTCGTATCATTTACCGGCGTAATTCCATCACTCGTTGACAGCCATTTTTCAACATCATAATGATAGTATTGCTTACTCCAAAGCATTCCTGCAAAAGCCTGGCGTTGAATTTTTTTCCGATCTTCAGAAATATCCGCCGGAAGGATTGCCTTATAATATTCATCTGCTTCTGCTTTACGGGAGAAGAATATGTTTTCAAATCCTTCTTCAAATGCGTTTTTCATTTCTTTGTTTGAAAGCCGCAGGTAGATCGACTTCGTTTCTCCAGGTTCAATATTGTAATCATAAACGGCGGCGAATTTCGTTCCGGAATTTCTTTTATGAAGCGCACCGACATTTTTTTTGTGGATGATTGCATCATGAAACGCATCTTTTACAAAAGGAGTTGCATTTGCTTTTCCGGTCACTTTCTTTGTATTGGTTACATTATCGGTAAACAAACTAATCCTGGGAGATTGAAAGTATAGATAGTAGGTTCCCAATCGACTGTGCGTTGCTCTAACTGCATTTTTATCAATAGAGGTGATTATAGGTTTCTCGGGTAAATTTTCGTTGCTCGAACGATTGTAATACCACAATGATGGCAACACAGTAATACCAGCGGTTTTTGAGAAGCGGTTGTGAATATCAATTTTAATAAAAATATCCTGTGAATCTTGCTTGGCATAGATTATACGAACATCAAAATATTCATCATGATCGAAAACGCCGGTATCAAGAATTTCATATTCTGGGTCCCTTTTTGAACGCACTTTATTTTCAGCTCTGATCTTCTCATAAGGAAATTCCTGCTGGGGATATTTATATAAATATTCCATATAGTAATGTGTAGGAATATTATCCAGGTAATAATATAATTCTTTGACATCTTCCCCATGATTTCCCTGCTTGTTGGCGAGGCCAAAGAGGCGCTCTTTTAAGATCGGATCTTTATGATTCCACAAAGCAATGGCAAAGCACAAATTTTGGAAATAATCAGAAATCCCTGCAATCCCATCTTCACCCCACAAATAGGACCGGTAATGTGATTGTTCGAAAGGAAAATAATTCCACGGCTCGCCATTAGTACTATAATCTTCACGAACTGTTCCCCATTGTCTTTCGCTCAGATAAGGTCCCCATTGTTCAAGTGGTATTTTCTTCTGTGAATTTTCTTCAAGCCTTTGCTGTTCTGCCGTCATGTTGGTTCTTTGGATACTGGTAATTATTTATTGAAAGATACACCTACATATTCTATTCCAATCTTCAAAAATAATGCGCAAAACCATAATCGAATCAACATCGCACAGTAAAGCAACAATTAACCCTTTTTTATGTTTTGGAAGGAGGTATTTTGTACAAAACCAATTCCTTAAAGTTTATTAAGTTGCGAAGAAAAATGGAAATAGTTTTCTCAATAGCGATCTGCATTCTATTAGTTACTATGATCATCCTGATTATTATCTTCAGAAATAAATCAGGGAGCGATGTGTCATCACAGGCAAAATTGATTGAATTACAAACAAGCCTTTCGAAAATTGAAACAAGTTTGAGAGAAGATTTCAGGCTTAACCGGGAAGAGAATACCAACAATGCCAAAAATGATCGTTTAGAAATAAACAATTCACTCAAGGTTATCACTGAGCAAAGTCATAATGCATTGAAAGAGATTAATAAAACATTTGAAGAAAAAGTTGGGGCATTGATTGAAAAAATTGAAGAAAACAATCAGACAAACCGAAAGGAGCTTACAAAAAACATCTCCGACTCATCTGCAGCTAATATTCTTCAGCTCGAAAAAATCAATAACCAGGCGAAGGAAGACAGCCGTCAAATGCGTGAAGCGCTGGCAACGGCTTTCAAAGATTTTCAATCTGCTTTCGATAATAATATCAGATCCTTCAATGACCTGCAACGGGAAAAATTTGCGCAACTTGACATCAAACAAAACGAATTAGTAAAAAGTACAGAAACCAAACTGGAGAGCATCAGAATAACAGTAGAAGAAAAATTAGAAAAAACCCTGAGTGAACGGCTGGGCCAAAGCTTTGAAACCGTAGGAAAGCAATTAATTGAAGTGCAAAAAGGATTGGGTGAAATGCAAACTCTAGCTCAGGATGTGGGAGGGTTGAAAAAAGTTCTTAGCAATGTAAAAATGCGTGGTGGTTTTGGAGAAGTACAGTTGCATATGATGCTGGAAAGCATTTTGGCTCCAGAACAATATGAAGCAAACGTAGCTACAAAAAATGGAAGTAACGAACGCGTTGAATATGCTGTAAAGTTTCCAAATAAAGACGGCGATCGTAATTATGTTTGGCTACCCATAGATGCAAAATTTCCCAAAGATGCTTATGAGCATTTACAAAATGCTTATGATTCCGGCGATTTGCAACAAATAGAGAATAGCCAGAAAATGTTAGAGAATGTGATAAAAAAAATGGCCAAAGATATTTGTGACAAATATCTCGACGCGCCAAACACAACTAATTTCGGCATCATGTTCTTGCCATTTGAAGGTTTGTTTGCGGAAGTAGTACGTAAAGCCAGTCTGCTGGAGCAAATTCAGCGGGAATGTAATGTTGTAGTTACCGGCCCCACTACTTTAGCGGTTATTTTGAATAGTTTGCAAATGGGATTTCGGACACTGGCAATACAAAAGAGAAGCAGCGAAGTCTGGAAAATTTTAAGTGCTGTAAAGAAAGAGTTTGGTCAGTTTGGCGGGCTGCTTGATAAAGCTCAAAGAAATATCCAGACCGGCTTGAATCAATTAGATGATGTAGTTGGCACCAGAACCCGCGCGATCCAAAGGCAGCTTAAAAGTGTTGAAACAATGAGTGATGTGGATGAATCCATTGAAATCTCAGATTTGAATCCCACGCAATTATTAGATGAGGAATAAAATAATCTTTTAGCTTTTACATCCTTTGAAGTGATTGCGTAATCTTTCCATGAATTCTTATTTAATTGTTCCAAATCAATACTTGTGAATTTTGATCATTTCCTGTTTTGAAATTGTCCACTTACCAAAAGTGATTTGCATTTTACTAAAATTCTTAACTTTCTGCCATCCTGTCTCAATTTTTTAATTTATTATCTTTGCTGGCCTAGAAAAGAAAATATAAAATGCTGGAATTAGCTCTTAATAAAAAACATGACGAAAGCAGGCAGGGAGAAGCATTCGCACCAAAAGAACTGATAACTGATTTTTTTGAAAAAAAATTCTATATCGAGAGTTATGGTTGCGCCATGAACCTTGCTGATAGTGAAGTAGTCGCTTCTATTTTACAGAAACAAGGTTTTGGAGCCACTGCAAAATTTGAAGATGCGGATATGATCTTTATAAATACTTGTTCAATTCGTGAAAAAGCGGAAGTTACTGTTCGGAAAAGATTGACCGAATTTAGAAAAATGAAGAAACATAATCCCGGTTTGCTCATTGGCGTATTGGGATGTATGGCTGAAAGATTGAAATCAAAATTTCTAGAAGAAGAAAAATTGGTGGACATTGTTGTTGGACCGGATGCATATCGTTCATTGCCTGCATTAATCGAAGAAGCTGAAAGCGGCCAAAAAGGTGTCAACGTTTTATTGAGCCGCGAAGAAACGTACGCTGATATTGCGCCAATAAGATTGAACAGCAACGGCGTTACGGCTTTCGTGAGTATCATGCGCGGTTGTAATAATATGTGTTCCTTTTGTGTGGTGCCTTTCACGCGTGGCCGCGAACGTAGCCGTGATGCTGAATCTGTAATTAAAGAATGTACCAATTTATTCAATGAAGGTTATCGTGAAGTAACATTATTGGGACAAAACGTAGATAGTTATCAATGGGTGAATTCAGCTGATAACTCGATCATTTCTTTTGCAAATCTTTTAGAAAAAGTGGCGCAAATCTCACCTTTACTTCGGGTTAGATTCTCAACTTCTCATCCAAAAGATATCACTGATGAGGTGCTTTTTACCATAAAGAAATACAACAACATCTGTAAATATATCCATCTCCCGGTACAAAGTGGCAGCACGAAAATTCTGCAAATGATGAACCGGACATATACCCGCGAATGGTATATTTCAAAGGTAAACAGGATAAGAGAAGTTCTTCCAGGATGCGGATTATCCACTGATTCCATTACCGGGTTTTGTGGAGAAACAGAAGAAGATCATCAGGAAACTTTAAGCTTGTACAAATACTGCAAATATGATCTTGCCTACATGTATTTTTATTCAGAACGTCCTGGAACTCTTGCTGAGAGAAGATTTAAAGATGATGTACCCCTGGAAGTAAAGAAAAGAAGGTTGCAGGAAGTTGTTGCCCTGCATCGGATTCATTCTTTACAAAGCATGGAAAGAGATTTGGGGAAAACATTCCAGGTTTTGATTGAAGGCGATTCAAAAAAGAGTTCAGAACATTGGGCAGGAAGAACTGATCATAATAAAATGGTTGTTTTTCACAAAGCAGGAAATCTCAACAAAGGAGATTATGTAGATGTTTTTATTGAAAGCTGCACTGCCGGAACATTGATCGGAAGCATAAAGTAAAATGGTGGCAAAAAAATTATAAATAATTTTTCGACAGAATTGAATCAGTTAAAAGATATTTAGTTAATCAAACCAGTTAGATTAAAAATTATTAATGGATCAGCAAGCGATAAAAAACAGATTCGGAATTATAGGAAATTCACCGGCTTTAGTACATGCATTGGACGTTGCTATACAGGTTTCCAATACAGATTTGAGTGTACTGATCAATGGTGAAAGTGGCGTTGGTAAAGAAGTTTTTTCTTTGATCATTCATTCCCTTTCTGCTAGAAAACACAATCCCTTTATTGCAGTCAATTGTGGAGCTATTCCTGAAGGCACGATTGACTCGGAACTTTTTGGTCATGAAAAAGGATCGTTCACCGGAGCAGTAGACAGTCGGAAAGGATATTTTGAAACTGTCAACAGCGGTACAATTTTCTTAGATGAAATTGGTGAGCTTCCATTGGGAACACAGGCGCGTTTACTGCGTGTACTTGAAGCAGGAGAATACATTCGCGTGGGTTCTTCGAAAGTGCAAAAAACAGACGTAAGAGTAATCGCGGCTACCAATAAAGATCTATTGGAATATACACATACTGGAAGATTCAGAGAAGATCTTTATTATCGCTTAAGCACGGTACCAATCAGGGTTCCACCGTTACGAGACCGAAAGGAAGATATTCCGTTATTGTTCAGAAAATTTGCGGTTGATTTTGCAGAAAAATATAAATCACCACCAGTCCAGTTGAGCGAGGAAGCAAAAGGATTTCTGGTAAGTTATCCATGGCCTGGCAATGTCCGCGAGTTAAAAAATATTGCAGAACAAGTATCGGTTCTTTCGAAAGACAAAACAATTGAAGGTGGACAATTAAGAAATTTTTTACCCGAAACAAGTTTTAACCGGCTGCCTGTTCTTGCCCACCAGCAGGGAAGCAATCAAAAAGAATTTGCCAACGAAAGAGAAATATTATACAAACTATTTTTTGATGTGAAGAAAGATGTGACAGAATTGAAAAGAATGTTTTTCGAAGTATTGCAGAATCCTTCAACCTTAAATCATACACATTTCAGGAACGAACCAATGTTGAATGAGTTTCGTGAAGAACAAATGCAACCAACAATTTCTTCAGGCCAGCCAATGGTGATTAACGGTAACAGCATTGATGAGCACCAGGAAATAGAAGAATCGCTGAGTATTATGGATGCTGAAAAAAATTTAATTATCAAAGCATTGAAAAAACACCGCGGAAAACGTAGAGATGCATCCAGCGATCTTGGTATCAGTGAAAGAACTTTATATCGAAAATTGAAAGAGTATAATATTAATGAATAATCCTAAATGGAATAGAAAAATGAATTCCAAAACACGCATAAAAATATTCACGTTGCTGGGCTTTCTTTCCTTGGTGTTTACATTTGCAACCTGCAAATACTCCTTTAAGGATACCGCTCCTATTCCACCAGAAGTTAAAACTTTTCGGGTTAATTTGTTTCAAAATAAAGCGCGATATGTAAACCCGACGATTGCACCACAGTTAAGAGAAAAATTGCGTCAAAAGATTATTGGACAAACCAGGCTACGCGAAACAGAAAATGATGATGCCCACTACGACATCAGTGGATATGTTTCAGATTACAGCGTTACTACAAGTGGTGTGGCTAATAGGGCAGCAGAAAGCAATAGACTTAATGTAACTTTTCATTTGATATTTAGAAACACGATTGACCCGGATCCTGCAAAAAGTTTTGAAACCGATCTCACCAGCAATTATGATTTTCTGGCCAGCCAAACTTTGCAACAAGCTGAATCGGATCAGATGGATAAAATCCTCAAAACTGTGACTGATGCTATCTTCAATAGAATATTTTCAAACTGGTAAAACGATCTTTAGATGAATGTAGCAACAAATTATGCGGAAGTTTTTGATACTGAAAGTCAGAGTGGGACTGAAAATTTAAGAAAGACGATTGATGATTTTCCTGTAAGTTCTATTGCGCGATTTCTACTTTTGCATCACCATAAAAAAAACAAGCTTCCAGATTTTGAAAAGCTTTCTAAAGAGTCAGCCATTTATTTTGATAACCTTCCATGGATTCAATTTCAATTGGATCAACTGGAAAAAAAAGAAGAAAATGAGATAAACAACTTTTCAGATCCGGATCAAAAAAAACTTATGGCCGATGAAAGTATTTCAACAGTTCATCAAGAAAAAGATTTGACACCGAATGAAATTTTATCCGAAGATCCGGAAGAAACTGAAAGTGAAAATGAAAACGCATCTGATTCTCAAATAACTTCAGATATAATATTGCCAACACCAGTAAACGAAGAAATATCTACGAATCTTATTTTAGCCAATCAACCAAATCATGAGAAGACCGAGGAAATTGCTCACCTTGAGGAACAATCTCATGCTCATCTAATAACTCCAATTGAAGAACAGAGCAAAGAATCTTTCGTAGAAAAAAATGAAGAAACTTCCGGAAGTGATGAACCTGTTTTTGAATCAACAATTTCAGAAGAAGAAAAACCAGATACCAACGAAGAAATCTTAATACCAGATAACCACAATGAAGACGAAGAATCAACGCTCAGTTTTGAACCCCTCCACACGGTTGACTATTTTGCGTCATTGGGTATCAAAATAAATGAAGAAGCACTGGCTAATGATCATCTTGGCAGACAGGTAAAAAGTTTCACAGCGTGGTTAAAGAGTATGAAAAAATTGCATCCCGGTCAGTTGCCTGAGCAAAATGAAGTTATTGAGAAGATTATTCAATCTGCATCAGAGGCTTCTAATCAAAACGCCAACGTGCTTACAGAAGCCATGGCAGAAGTGTTGGTCAAACAGGATAAACGTGAAAAAGCAATAGATATGTATGAAAAATTAAGTTTGCTCAATCCCTCCAAAAGCGCTTACTTTGCAGCCAAAATAAAAAGTTTAAAAATCATTTAATATGTTAGTCCTTTTCATAATCATTATCATTTTAGCGTCAATCATTTTGGGCGTGATAGTGCTTATCCAAAATCCAAAAGGTGGCGGGCTTTCTTCTTCATTGGGAGGATTCAGCAACCAGCTTATGGGCGTAAAACAAACGACAAACGTTCTTGAAAAAGGTACCTGGCTTTTTGCAGCAATTATCGGTGCGATGTGTCTTACTTCAACACTTTTTATTCCAACATCAGGTGGAAGAAATTCAAATGAAAACCTGATAAATGAGGCACCTGTTGGAACTCCATTGGCCCCGCAGCAAAACAATACGGCTCCAATGCCATCGACTCAGCAAGCGCCCGTTCCTGCTCCAACCCCCGCAAGATAAGTTATAAATTTTTTGAACCCCGTCTTCCAAAAGATGGGGTTTTTTATGATCGTTTATCCTTGGAAATTGTAAGCGTACTCAAAATTGATTTATGAAAACACGCAAAGCCATATTATTGATCGTACTGGTGGCGGCTTTATTTCTCATCTATTGTCTATGGAATATTTTTGGCCCTGTTATTCACAATCCTGAAAATAAATTTTTATACATCAAAACCGGGAGTAATTATCAAGATGTAAAAAATTCTTTAATAAAAACCCAGGTCGTCAAAAATACTTTTTGGTTTGATAAAATTGCCGGGTTTGCTGAATACCCCAAAAATGTAAAAGCGGGTAAATACAAAGCTCCGGATGGAATGAGTTTATATCACCTTGTAAAAATGTTACGATCAGGGAGACAGGTTCCGGTAAATCTGGTAATCACAAAATTGAGGACGAAAGAAGATTTTGCAAAAAAGATAGCGGCGAATTTTGAAGCTGATTCGTTAGAGGCAATAAAATTTTTGAATAATGAAGATTCTCTTAAGCAATTTGAGGTAGATACCAACACGGTAATGACGGATGTCATTCCGAATACATACATCTACAAATGGAATACTTCCATCAAAAATATTTTCAAAAAATTATATCGCGAAGAACTAAAGTTTTGGAATGAAGAGAGACGGCAAAAGGCAGCACGGCTTGGCTTTACACCAAAAGAAATTTATACATTGGCATCTATTGTCGAAGAGGAGACCAACAAAGAAGAAGACAAAGGGAAGATTGCAAGTGTTTATATAAACCGACTGAAAAAAGGAATGAGGCTTGCGGCCGATCCAACTGTAAAATTTGCTTTGAAAAATTTTGAATTAAAACGGATTTATCATAAACATTTGGAGGTTACATCACCATATAATACTTATCAAAACAGCGGCTTACCACCAGGTCCTATTTGCACTCCTTCAATTAAAACAATTGATGCCGTCTTAAATTCTCCGGAAACAGATTATTTATTCTTTGTGGCGCGATCCGACTTTTCAGGGTTTTCTGTTTTTTCTTCCAGTTATGAACAACACCGGGTTTTTGCAAAATCATATCAGCAGGCATTGGATAGTGCTTCAAAATTAAAACAGGAAAGCGAATCAAAGTAAAAAAGTTAATTTAGTTTTTTTAAAAAGATAAAACCGGGTTTAAACCGATTAAAGTTTTGGATAAAAAAAACAATCCGCTGACATACCTGATAAAAAAAAGTAAAAGATGGTCTCCGCCTGGATTTCAGGGCATGAACCTGTATGCAGTCATGCGGCATTTTTTGAAAGATTTCAACCTGCCTGATTTTACAGAAAAGGCTTCTGCTATCTCGTACAACTTTATCATGTCTGTTCCCACCTCGTGTTTATTTCTTTTTACTTTAATTCCCAATCTACCTTTTATTTCAAAAAGAGGAGTGAAATTTCAGTTGCATGCCTTGATCCATGATATCATACCTTCTAAAACGTATAACGCAGGATTGATACAGTTTGTGGATAGTTTCATCAATGGATCTAAAATCGGCATGCTGTCCTTTACGTTCGTTTTGTCCTTATTTTTCGCTTCGGGTGCTGTGATGGGACTGATGCGTTCATTCAATAAAGATTATGTGGGATTCGAAAAAATTCGCGGTCTAAAAACGAGGTGGGAAGCGATCAAATTAACCATAATTCTTTTTGGATTACTGCTGTCATGCCTGATATTATTATTACTTCAATGGAACATTTTAAACTGGTTAGGTATCAAAGATCTCCATCTGAAAAATCTCATTTTCTATGGAAAATGGATTTTTATTGTGAGCTTGATTTTTTATTCTTATGCTTTTATATATCGCTATGCTCCATCAACAACCCGAAGGTGGAATCTTGTTTCACCAGGCGCAGTCGTAGCAACCTTTTTAACCATTTTAGTAACTCTTGGATTCACCGCTTTTGTAAACAATTTCGGAAGATATAATATACTATATGGTTCAATAGGAACTATCATGGTCATCATGATCATGATCTTTCTGAACTCTTTGGTTATTTTGATTGGCTTTGAAATAAATCTGAGTATCAATACCCTGAAAACCATTTCTGAAAGTAATCAGGAAGAATTAAAAACCGGAGTTCTCAAATAAAACCTTTCTCCAGTAAATAAATAAATAAGTCGAATTCGTATTTCACTTTCCAGTTCGATGAGGAAGGGAACAAAGTGAAATTTACACTTCAGAGAACAGAAAAAATTCTATTCACTTTTACAAAGCGGGGTATAAAATAAGAATTCATCCCCGAAATCATTACGCCCCTGCTTCCTGAAGCATGGATGAATTCTACATCGCCATTATTATTCTTTGTAATGATTCCCATATGGCCAACAACGCCACTTTTCTCATTACTTCCGGTAAATAAAATAAGATCTCCGGGTTTGCTATAATCAATCGGAATATCTACTCCTGCGTTCGTAAAATCTGAAGAGGTTCGCGGAACAGAAATGTGAAAATGATCAAAAACATAATTGATAAAACCTGAGCAATCGAATCCTTTTTGGATATCCATTGACCCATATTTGTATTTTATCCCAATCAGGGTTTTAGCGAATTTAACTACCTCATTTGCAGAAACATTTCTTGTATCAATATTACGTTCCGGCACCTTCTTTTTTATAACTACCGTACTATGAACATCAGTGTGAGGCGGCGCTACAGGTTTAGATGTTCTTCTTGAGGCACTACATCCTGCCAGGATTAGTATTAAAAAAATACGGGAAAAATATAAAGTTGTTTTTATTAAACGCATCAAAAAAGGGTTGGTGATCTATAGATTAAAATCAAAAAATACCGACCTCAAATATCGACAAAAAATGCCAAGCACGTTAATCGAATAAACAGGAGAGTTTTTGTGCTTTGCTCATTCTAAAGTAATTTCGCCACGTTAAAATCATACAATTTAAATAACAAATTCAGATACAAAATGGCATACGACGTAATAGTTTTAGGCAGCGGCCCCGGTGGTTATCCAGCCGCAATCAGGGCTTCCCAATTAGGTAAAAAAGTAGCAATCATAGAGCGTGAAAGCCTTGGAGGCATCTGCCTCAACTGGGGTTGTATTCCAACCAAAGCATTATTGAAAAGCGCGCAGGTAATGGAGTATGCCATGCATTCTTCTGATTACGGTGTAGAAGTGAGCAATGCAAAACCAAACTTTGATAACATCATCAAACGTAGCCGGGGTGTTGCAGATAAAATGAACAGAGGTGTTACTTTTTTAATGAAAAAAAATAAGATTGATGTGGTGATGGGAAGTGGTAAATTAATTTCTGCTACGAAACTAGAAGTGACTGCTGCGGATGGGAAAAAACAAACCATTGAAGCAAAAAATATCATTATTGCTACGGGCGCCAGAGCCAGAGAGTTGCCGTCATTGAAATTAGATGGGAAAAAGATCATCGAATACCGTAAAGCAATGAGTTTGGAAAAACAACCAAAGTCTATGATCATTGTTGGCTCTGGAGCCATAGGCACTGAGTTTGCCTATTTTTATAATAGTATCGGAACAAAAGTTACTGTTGTAGAATTTTTACCAAAAGCAGTTCCGGTAGAAGATGATGAAATTTCTAAAGAGTTGGAAAAAAGTCTAAAGAAACAAGGAATTACTATCATGACCAGCAGTGAAGTGACCAGCGTAGACACCAATGGCAACGGCGTGAAAGCAAAAGTAAAGACTTCTGAAGGGGAAGTAACCCTGGAAGCAGAAGTCCTTTTAAGCGCAGTTGGAATCACCGCAAATATTGAAAATATTGGTTTAGAAGAACTCGGCATTAAAACAGAAAGAGGAAAAATTTTGGTCGACGCCAATCAACAAACCAATGTTCCCGGAGTTTATGCAATTGGCGATTGTACACCACACCAGGCTCTAGCGCATAAAGCAACCAAAGAGGGTATTAACGCTGCAGAACATCTTTCCGGAAAAAAACCTGAGCCAATTGATTACAATAA
>JBDTKF010000099.1:0-19594 GCA_039935455.1 Ginsengibacter sp. | reverse complement strand
GTCTGTCCTGTTTTTTTTCAGGTAAGCCCGCGATAAAATACCATCTATCCAGGCCACTATTATAATATCATTTGATGCTTTTGCTACTTTGAGAGAAGTAAACGCATATTGAAAAGCGAGCGGCAGGCTACCCATTCGGGTATATACATCGGCGAGATTGCTTTCATTAACATAAACAATACCGGGAGCTAATTTTATGGCCTTATTATAAGCTGCGATTGCTTCAGGATAATGATTGGTAATCCGGTATTGTTCACCAATAGAGTTTTGAAGTGTACGTTCCACAGATTCATTACCCAATTTTTTATTGACATTTTCGGCCTTTAGTAAATAGGCAAGTGCGGTGGGCTGGTCGCCCATATCCGAATAAAACCCTCCAAGGTCGCCCCAGCTGTTAATAAGAAGAGAAGGATTATTGGCTTCTTCTGCGGTATGAAGCCCTTTTAGGTAATATTCCATCGCCTTCGCATAATTACTTTGAACCTGCATATAAACATAACCGATGGTTGATTGCACCAAATTTAGCAAGTCTTTATTACCCGATTCCTCTGCTATTGCTTGCGCCTGGAAAAGATACGACAACCCTTTTTCAGGGTCGCTACCTGATAAAATTTTTCCCAATTGCCTCAAAACATTTACCTGCAAGTCGGGGTTGTTAGCTTTCTTTGCTAAGGAATCTGCTTTTTGTAATAAAAGTGTCCATTCTTTTTTGTCTACTGAGAGGTATGAACTCCTCCAAAGTAAATTTGCCTGCAACCCGGGGTCTCCTGCTTTTTTCGCAATCGCGTCCGCCTGGTGAAAAAATGTTTTCGCTTCCTCCGGCTTACCCTCAATAAATTTGATAAATCCCAGCACTGTTAATGCAATACCACGGCCTAATGTATATTTTATTTTATCTGAAATTGCCAGCGCTTCAGTTGCATACTTTTTCCGATCCCCGGGATTTAAGTACCAGGAATTGGCGATTTCATTTAGCCGGTTTACCCGGAAGGTATCCTGCGCTGTATGGCTCTTCAATATATTTTTTAATTTATCTACCGCGTTTGATTGGGCAGCAGACATGATGGCCATTGCAATGAGCGAAAGAAAGAGGAATGTTTTTTTCATTTTTTAATTTGTAGCTTTTAGTCTGCCTGAGTAATGATTTTATTTTTAGAAATGATTTTGAATCTCCTGCCCGGTGCCGTAGCAAAAGCAGGCATAAAAAAAATCAAAATCTAAAGAAGTCTTTGTTTACATAGAGATCCGATTGGAACCAATCATTTTCCGTGGGTGTTTTCAGTCAGTTTTTTGATTGATATAAACAAGTAAGAAACTTAAAAGAAGGGATAGCTTGTTTCTGTTAGTACTTGTTTGTCAAAAGCATTCAAATCCAAATATAATAAAATGGAGAATATCTTACTATTTTTATTCCGTGATTTTATCAACTATGTTTTGAGGTATGTCATTGCCGTTGTCACTTACAGTAATCAAAACACTATTTCCAGGTTCCTTTGTTGTTACTGAAACTGTGGGCTCATACGAAATAAGATTCTGCTTTTTTTGTTCGTTTACTATACTTCAACTCCGCTCAGCGCATACGTAGAATGCGTTGTTGAAAAGATTTAATAAAGCCCTTCCAATATCCTGCGGAAAAATAATTTATTTTTCCAGGCTTTCACCAAATTCTGTTTCCATTGTTGCATTGAATAATCTGGTCATTAGGAAATGATCGTTGTGCCGGTTATCCCCGGAGAGTAGCTCTTAACGGAAATAATTTTGATCGTTCTTCCCAATAATTATTGAATACTACATCCAGTTTTTTATTGACTGATGAATCAATTGTTGTTTCTCATTTTTAGATATTGGCCTAATGACTTACGGGTTTACCAATGTTATTAGTTTCAATTTTCAAAATAAAAAAACGAAGAATTCCTTATTTTACTACTTCTATTATAAATCCGACGCCACCCGCATCACCATTTGAAGAAATACCTTGCAAGCTTATCCAATATTTTCCGTGAACATCTCCGGTATAAAAAGAAATGGTCGAATTCCCTTTATCGTTTGTATTAACGTTGGGCGACCAGAATAAAAGATTTCTGAAATCGGGCATACCACTCTGTAAATCCTTCTCTGAAGAATAATCCGGTGAATAAAAAATACGTTGCTTTTGTAAACCGGCATAGTCCATAATTAAATCGTGAGGATTCAGTGTAAATTCTTCAAGATTACCTTTATAGGTTGTAAAGCTTGCAATACCGTCAGCTGTAACTGGCCCCCAATAATGTCGTGATGCTACCACTTCCAGTTTTTGAACTTTTAAGGGATCGTATGCAATAATCTTATTTATATCAAAGACCGGAACTCCATCTAATAAAACAAGAGCGTTGTTTTGGAACAATTGTTTAACAGGTTGTTTATTTCGCATTGTAATTGCAGGTGAATTAAGAGTAACCAGCCGGTAATCAGTCCCTTTTCTTCTCAACTCTATCTCATCTATATACTCTCTCAATACTTCTTCCATTGTAGTAAATCGTGTATAATTGTCCAGTAAATAAGTCTTATATGGCTTATTATAAAAAGGCAATGAATCAATTTCAGGGATGGCAAATTTTTGCAAATCCTTTTTATGATAAGCATTTTCTACCTGCATACTCAGGTTTGCTTTTTGTAAAATATCGCTTTGATTTTCCGAAACATAAAATTCAGGAAATGCATTGCTGCTATATTCTTCCGAAAAAGGACTGAAAATTTCCAGGTGGTACAAACTGTCATCGTCGTTATGTGTTTGCATTACAATTTGACTGGCGCCATAGAAATCTTTCATATCGAAATGAACCATCCCCAAATGATCACTGATACAACCCTTCAGTTGAACCCTGCGACCCTGAATAGACAGATAAATAAGCAAACCGGAAACTGGTTTTTTTGTTGCTTCACTGGTAACTCTTCCTGTGATTATATGCCCCGAGTATTCAGGCACAAATTCGAAAGATGGTTTTTTATTTTGCATTACTAAATCCCAGTCAAATTTTCTCCAACCTTGTGCCAGCACCAGGTTATCAAGGGCTTCGTTGGTCGTGGCATTTTCATTCCTGAAATAATAATCAGGATTTTCGATATTTCCGCGCAGGTTAGATGACAACCATAAATAGCTGAAAATATTTTCGTTCGATGGCTGATGTAAACTATCCAATCGATAAACAGCAACAGATAAATTGCCGGGTAATGCTTGCTGCGATAGGGTGTTAGTAGAAATATTGAGTAAAACCTGGCTCCTGAGATTGTAATTTTTTTTATCCGCATTTGCCGTTATCAACATTTTATTTTTTGGTCGTTTGAAATAAATCCGTTCGCATAGAGGCTTTTTATCAGTGTCAAAAACTGTTATCTGCGATACACCTTCTTTCAAACTGTCTTTACTGATTATCAAAGTAGCATTCCCGTTTTTCATGTTTTGGGTTTGCGCCAAATTGATAATTCCGTTGTTTTGAATAATGATATAAATCTCTGGATGTTCTTTTTGTTGCAATCCGTTTGCTCTCACCGAAATCTTTAAATCTTTAAATCCAGTATCGGCCACATGCATTACATATCCTGCATTGTATGCTTTTGGTAATTTTTTTCTGATCATCGGTCCATCTTTACAGATAATGATAGCCGTATATTCTTTTCCCGTTTCCGGTGTGAAATAAAAATGCCCCATCCCAAATTGAAGCGTTTTAAACTTTGTAATTGTGTCATTCTGCTGATCTATAATCGCAACTTCCGCAGCAACACTTTTATTTTTAGTATCGTTTATTTTAAAAGCAATTTTACTTTGCAATCCATTTACCAGATTACCACCTTCCGGAAAAAAATCTGCACGGTAATTTATTGATTCATGAGTAGCGGTAGAGTCAAGATTTTTTGTAGTGTTTACAATACTGATATTTTTTTTGAAAAAAAGTTCTGGGGAAAAATTTTTCATCCAATTCGTATAAGCTCTTAATTCATAATTCCCGGATGGAATGGAAAAAGGAAGAAAAAATGATCCGCTTCCATTTCCGTTTGCTCCGGCTACTTTTTCCTGCAATATGGGTCGATGCATTTTATCCAGCACTTCAATATAAATTACTTTGCTCAGAGATAAAGGCTGGTTGTTTGATGCATCGATCAGGTAAGCTTTAAACCAAAGTATTTCTCCGCTTAGATAGAAGGAACGATCGGTATGCACATAAATTTTTTCGTGTAAATTATAGCGGTTATAATTTGTATAACTATTCTTGATTTCTGTTATCTGGCCAAAAGATATTGAAGCCGTAAATAAAAGACTCACCAATCCAATTGAGATACCAACAAAAAGTTTATGTAAAATGGACAATTTCATTTATGTAATTATTTAATGCCAGAAAGGAGGTTTTACATTCGTCCCTTTTACAGTGCAATCCACACATTCTCTTTCATACCCGGAAACTAAAATGCCGCTAAAAGTGAGATTTTTTTCAACAGGGACATACACTTGAGAAAAATAGAAGTACAAACTGTCTTTCACATTCGGAATTCTTATCACAGGCGAACAAGATGGGGGTTGATTCCAGTCAGCCGGCAAATATCCATTGCTTATAAATACTCTTTTTTCAACAGTATTGCCTGCATGAATGTATCCGACCACTTTCTCTGCAGGATTAGTAACACAATGAATATTACCAACGAATTGGTTTGGCTGTGGGTCAAAAATAGACCCAACGTTTTCTGTGTTATTTTTCATGGCCAGCCAATAATTATAACCATTCAAATCCAAAGCGTATTGTTTTACCAAAATACTGTAAAGAACACTCATCTTTTGATCATGAGGTGGAATGTATGCAAGCGGCATCTCATGAATGACATCATTGGAAAGCTTTGCAGATGAACCTAAAAGAATATTGGAGGAATTGTTAGTTTGCCAACAGGTATATATGGGGATATCTCTGGGAATAACCGTAGAGTCAACTGGATTATATTGATAAAAGGAATAATACAGTGAATGAAACTCCCATGTTTCGCTAAATTCCCAACGATAATACCTGGTGGCATTGTTAGGGTCGTCGGTATTCACATAAACCAGCACGCCTCCACCCTTGATTTTCCATCCAATACTATCAATGGCTGGTGTAGATTTGAAGGGCACCAAATCCGACAAATATTCCTTTCTATTGGAAGTGAAAATATGCAGGCGGTAATGATACGCTGTGTTCAGTGGTAGGGTATTCAGGCTGCTGTAGGTTCCCATTGTTGTTTCATATAGAGGATAAGAGTTTTGGTGATCATCTTCTATGGTTACTTTTGCGCCCAATTCAAAATTGCGGGATGCCGTATCGCCATTTGTCAGCATCCTGGTGCGGCTCAGCTTGATAACAGATGGAACTGCACCGTCGATGTTACCTTCTACAACAAGTGAGTTGGTATCTGACGATTTCAGGGTGGGGTCATAAGGTATTTTGCAATTGGAAAGCCCCAACGCAAGCAGACAGTAAATCAACATTTTCATTTTCAAAAACGATTTATGGCCAAAAAGAAGGTTTTATGTTAGCGCCTTTTATCGTACAGTCAACACATTCAGTGCTGGATGCATAATAGGAAATGGAAGGAGTAACAAACGGAGGACCATTGGAAATAGGAACATTATCTCCTCCTCCGAAATAAAATCGCAAACTATCTTTAATATTAGGTACAATAAAGAATGTACAATACTGATAATTGTCCCAACCATCAGGCAAAGAACTGTTACTTATAAATATTCTTTTTTTCATAGACTTACCTGCATTGATATAACCCACCACTTTCTCTGCAGCATTGGTTACGCAATGAATATTACCAATGGTATTGTTGGGCTGCGAATCAAAGATAGAGCCTACATTCTCCGTGTTATTTTTCATAGCGAGCCAATAATTATAACCATTCAAATCCAAAGGATATTGTTTTACCAAAATACTGTATAGCACACTCAACTTTGGATCATGAGGTTGAATATAGGGAAGCGGCAGCTGATAGATTATATCATTCGAAAGTTTTGTTGAAGAACCTAAAAAAATATTTGTTGAGCTATCTGAATACCAGCAAGCCGCCACAGGGGCCATTCTGGGAACGACCGTAGTGTCGGTTGGGTTGTATTCATAATAAGATTTATAATGGGGATGGAATTCCCATGTTTGATTATATTCCCAACGATAATATTTTGTAGAATCATTTGGATCATGCGTATTCACATAAACCTGTACGCCTCCATCCTTCAACTTCCATCCAATACTATCAATGGCAGGCGATAATTTGAATGGAACGAGGTCTGATACATACTCTTTCCCATTGGAAGTAAAAATGTGGAGGCGGTATTGATGTGAATGATTCAACGGCAGAGTATTCAGGCTGCTGTATATTCCCTTCCCAGTTTCCTGCAATGAATAGGAGTTTTGTTGGTCATCTTCCACAATTATTTTTGCTCCTGATTCAAATTTACGGGAGGCGGTATCTCCAGTTGTAAGCATTCTCGAGCGGGTTAGGGTAATGATAACAGGGGAAGCGCCGTCTATAAATCCACTTACAACCAAAGAATTGGTATCTGTAGTTTTCAATGTAGGGTCATACGGTACTTTGCAATTCTCAAATGATAAAATGCCTATACAGTAAAACAACAAATTAATTGAAAAGTTTTTTCGGATCATTCAAAAACGGATATTATAAGTTATAAAAGGAATAGCGCTGCCGAAGATGGATAACTTATATCCCTGCACGGTTGCGTTCTGTGAAATAAAATAAACTGAATAGGCATTCTTACGGGCAAGAAGGTTGTACACACCAAGTGTCCATGAATTATGTGTCAATTGTTTTAACTTGTGGTTACCCAAAATATTTACAGAAAAATCTGTCCTGAAATAATCAGAAATACGATACTCGTTTCTGTCCGAATACGATAATCTTGCCGAACCTCCATAATCAAAAACGCCGGTTGGCAACGTTACGGGCCTTCCAGTACTGTACACTACATTCAATGAAACGCTATAACGATGCGTGATTCTGTAGTTCCCAATTAGGTTGAAACTTTGTGGCTGGTCAAAATTAGTGGGATAATACTTCCCGCCATTTATAATTTCGCCTGCAAGAGGATCGTCTTCACGGATCAGAGCTCTCGAAAAACTATAGCTGATCCAGCCATTGAGTTTTCCGATCGTTTTTTTCAAAAGAAATTCTACTCCATAAGATTTCCCTTTTGTGGTGAATACATCCGTTTCAATGTGGTGGTTCATAATAAGTCTAGCGCCACTTTTATAATCCAGGTAATTTTGAATCCATTTATAATAAACTTCAACCGATGCTTCTATAGTGTTTGATTTGAAATTTTGATAAAGTCCGAGCGAAACCTGGCTTCCATTCTGAGGCTTGATATTTGGATCACTCAACTTCCATACATCAGTAGGTGAAATTGTAGTTGTATTCGAAAGCATCTGAATGTACTGTCTCAGGCTGTTGTAGGACGCCTTTACAGAAGTGTTTTCCGCCAGAAGATATCTCGCCGATGCACGATATTCCGGCCCTCCGTAAGTTTTTATATTTTTCCCGCCAGGGTAATAGTCAATACCTGTATTGGTACTTTCCTGGCGTGGCAGGTTTGGCGCATAAGTATTCACATGCTTTGGCCCCAGGTAATTGTACAAAGAAAACCGGATTCCACCTTCTAAAGATAATTTTGAAGTAACACTATAATTATCCGAAAGATATATTGAACTCTCGCGCGCGTTCTCAGTTTCAATCGTATTGGGAATTACCAAAGATTCTTTTCCTAAGGGATCGAAAGTGCCTGAATTAATATTATAATGCAATGTACTGGCGCCAAAATTCAACTTGTGTTTGTTATTTAAAAAATAACTGAATTCTGCATTCAATTTATATTGATCAATGTCATAAGCAAGCTGGTAAGCATTTACCGGATTTGCCTTGCTTGAAACTGAGTAATCATAATGATCTATACCTGCAGAAAGCACTCCATAAAAACGATTATTAAAATTATGCTTCCATTGTATGTTGGCATTTTTGTTATGGTATTGATAATTGGTATCACTATTCAGATTAAACTTATCATTACTGAGATATCCGTTCAGATAAAAATTATTTTTAGCATTCAGTTTATGGCTTATGTGAATGGTAGCATCCTGAAAGGAAGCGCTGCTTTTATTATATTGTTTCGGCAATGCTTTGAACAACCAATCGGAGTAGGTGCCTCTTACTCCGGCAGCGAAAGTGGTCTTATTTTTAATCAAAGGACCTTCGATGGTAAGTTTACTTGTGAGTGGACCTATTCCTGCAGAGCCGGATATTTTTTTATCATTTCCATCCAGGGATGTAATATCTAGAACAGATGAAATCCGCCCACCATAACTGGCCGGGATACTTCCTTTATAAAGAGTAACATCTTTTATTAAATCGGGATCAAAAGCAGAAAAGAATCCGAAAAGATGAGAAGGATTATAAATATTCAAACCATTAAACAGGATCAAATTTTGATCCGTAGCGCCACCTCTTACATTTAATCCCGTACTTGCTTCGCCTACAGATTTTACCCCGGGCAAGGTGAGTATCGTTCTTAATACGTCCACTTCGCCCATAACCGCAGGCACTTGCTTCATTGCTAAAATGCTCAACTTCTCTACGCCCATTGCAGTGCTCCGCACATTTTTTTCTTTACCGGCCTCCACTATTACTTCTTTTAGCCTCAGCACTTTTTGATCCATGTTAATATCAAACTTTCCGTCTGAATAAAGCATCAACTGCCGTTTTGTACCAGACATTCCGGGTGCAATAATATTTATGATATGCCTTCCCGCCGGCAATACGAATGAATAGTATCCAAACTGGTCGCTATTCACTTGCACATGAGGATGATCTTTGTAGATTAGAGCGCCTGAAATGGATTCGCCGGTTTGTGCATCCCGAATATACCCGGCAACATTTACATTTCCGTTTGGAGCTTCATTTCTTTTGATACCTATATCAAACAATTTATTTTCTATAGATATCTCCTGTTTTACTTTTTTGGTTTGGCTGATATAATTTGAAATACCTGATTCGTTTTTTGCGGTTATTTCAGTTGTATCTTTTTTGCCATTAAAAAATCCATAAGGCAAGTTGGACGCAAGGGAAAAACCTTTGGTTATAAATACCCAATTTTCTTCATCGATAATTATATAATGCCATGAAGTATTACTGAAAATTTTATCTAATACTGAAGCAAGATGCGCCTTGTTAACAGATATGGTAATTGAGATACTATCAAACTCTGAAGCATCATAAAAAAAATGGTAATTAGTTTGCGCTTTTATCTTTTGTACGAAGTCGGAAAATGTCGATTCATGAAAATTACCAGAAACCAGGTTATCTCCCGGCTGTTGTGCAAAGGTCGCTGTTGAAAAAAGTACCAGGAGAAATGTAAATAATAACTTTGTTCCCTTTTTCATATCATTGAGTAAGTTGATCATAAAATGCAGTTACTTTTAGAAGGGAACTTTCAAAGGTTTTCTGGTTGAGATTGATATTATTTTTTCGCATCATTTTTTTAATTTCATGTTTTTTATTTGACAACAACCGGAATACATCTTTTTTGTTAGTTACCAGGTAATAGATACCATCTTTTTGAATATAAAAACGGTCCCGGGGATAAAAAAATCTTATTGATTCCGGAGGGATCATTTTTTCCTTGATGTCTTTAATTCTCCTCGCCAAAAGCTGAACGTTTCCATTGTATAATAAATCGTAAAAGCCGGTATTATAAAGGTTTTGTTTGTGATCTTCTTTGAGAGAAATAAATGTGTGCCCCAACAAATGAAAACTGTCGATAAATTCGTTGAACATTTCAATGTTTGTCGAACTATCGGCATTTTTGAGAACCAGCTTGTTTCTTACAATATCGTAAAAGATAGAAACCGGATCATACACGCGGCCGGAATATCCAATCCATCCTTTTGAATAGGAGCCTGTTATAAAATAAGGATCGCCTTCCATCTTAAAATTGTAATAGATATATTGAGGCCCATTAAATATGGGCGCATTTCCATTTGTAAAATCATTGTATAGATGAATTACATTTTTCTGTAAATCTGTAATGGAATCAGTCTTTAAATTTTGTGAAAAACAAGAGCCGCCCGAAAAAAAACAAACTAAAAAAAACAAAGTAATTTTCATCAGGCTTTGATATTTTAATCGAAAAATTTTTTAAGTAATTGTCAAAATCTATAAATATAAATTAAGGTCTGGGAAATAGAACAATAGAGCACGTTTTTATGGCATCACTAAAAAAATATTAGTGATTATTCAAAGACTGTGCAGTAAAATAAGAAATTGTTCAATAAAAACATTGACGGAATGCATTATAAAGTAAAACAGAATCTTATAATTTCTCTTGGCCGGGCTGGCTGATTTAAAACCCAGGTGGGCAAAATATTCTGATAGCGTGCATTGATAACCTGGTCTGATTCAATGATCAAATGCCGGATCTGAATTACAATAGGGATGGATCTTAGAATCAGTTAAGCAAAAAAAAGCAAACTCATTTGAAGTAATAATCAGATTGATATGATAGATGAATATTACGCTATTTCTATAGGCTAGAAATAGCGTAATAAAAGAACGCTGTATAAAAGATTCTAGAAATTTGCAGTTGTCAATACCACCCGGTTATTCGGGTAAAAAGCATTCCCATTATCTTCTGCAGTAATGAATACTTTATTTGGTTTGGCAGGCGAAACAGCATTGAAAGATGCTTTTAATTTGCTGGATAGAAAACCGGATGAACTATTGATCTGACCCAGGTTTTTGGTCTCGTTACTAGTTACAGCCCAAACGACATAAGTGTTTGCCGAGGGGTGCAAGTTGGTTGAAGGAGCTAAATTGTCGATACTGATCCCAATATTATAGTTTTTGTTTTTGTCCTTTTTTACTTTGACTTTACCTGATGCGGCCGGAACCTCGCTGGAAGAAAGAAAGGTAATTTTTTTTGCACACGATTGTAATGAAGTGATTATTACTATCGAAATAAAAATTAAGCTGGTAATTTTAATAACGTTTGTAAATTTTCGGTGTTGCATCTTATTAATTTTTAGTTGTAATAAAAATAAGGCAAATTATTCGTTATTGATTATATATTTTGAGACTTTAATTTCTACCGATTCACAGCTTCTCAGAGTAGTAAAATATAAATTGACTTTATTTATTGATTTACTGTAATTATAAATTTCCTGGAGCAAAAAAAGGATCAGAAAATAAATAAATTTTCTCTTTAAACAGGAGCTGATACAGTAGACAAAGTTTTATTGGCAAAAGACTCTTCTGCAAAATATACAATAAAGGTGCTTCCTTTATCAGGCTCGCTTTCGACGACGATCTTTCCACCAGAAGCATTGATGATCTTCCTGACAAGGTACAATCCAATTCCATGGCCATCAATATTATGATTCAACCTTCCATACATGTTGAAAATCTTTTCAAATTCCTCAGGTTTCATTCCTATTCCATTGTCTTTTATGGTAAGCACCGAATATCCATTTTCCTGTTTGGCTGTTATCCATATCTCAGAGGGCCGGTCCTTACTTTTAAACTTGATGGCATTGATAATAAGATTGTAAATAATACTTCTTAGATTTTTTTTTGAAAAATAAACCTTGGTTTTACCAACGTTTACATGGATCTTAACTCCGGAGCTCAAAACCCTGTTTTCGATACTGGCTTCAATATCTTTAATTAATTCCTGAACGCTTACACCTTCTTTTACCAACATGTCGTTTTCTATTTTACCGATAGTACCCAACTCTGCAACCAGCTTACGAAATCTTTTGAAAGACGTATTTATGATCGTCATCACTTTCTGCAACTTTGGATTATCAGATGTTTGTATGTCGGACAAAATGCTAATACTCAATTCGATATTACTAAGAGGCCCCATCAAGTCGTGTGAAGCAGCACTAACAAAATTATCCAGGTCGGAATTGACCATCAACAGGTTTTTATTTATTTTATCGAGCTCTATTTGAGTTTGTTTTAATTCAGAAACATCATTAAAAGTAATCATGGCTCCATTTCTATTATGAGCCGATGTTATATATGGCATTGTAATCGTCTGGTACCATTTTCCATCATCCGTTTCAATTTCCTTGGTAATGATAATTCCTTCATCAATAACCCGTTGAATGTCCTGGGCAATTGTTTCAAATTTTATATTGGTAGAGATATTGCTCAACGGCCGGCCAATATCTGATTCCCGAAGATTGATCAGCTTTACAGTTCCGGGAGAAAATTTCATTAATATCAGATCGTTGTTTACAAACAACTGGCCGTTTGTATTGCTTCTGAAATAATTATTCAGATCATCATTTGTTTCTGTAAGTTCTTTATTTTTTATTCCGTAATCCGTATTGATGGTATGAAGTTCTTCGTTTACAGATTGCATTTCTTCATTGGTACTTTGCATTTCTTCATTTGCGGATAATAGTTCTTCATTAAAAGATTGCATATTATCGTTGGAACGATCAAGCTGCTCATACGTAGATTTAAGCTTAATTTTTATCTCTTTCAACTCATCTTCTAAATTCAAGGTATATTGGTCCAGGTAAATCTTTTCATCAAACACGGCTTGGTGGTTGGTGCCATTTTCTGGTTTGTCCTGGCTAAAAGTGACCATCCGTAAATTTTGTGAACTATTATTTAGATATAATGGACTCACAGAAATACTGATGTTGGTGATTTGATGATTGAGTTTTATACTTATGCCTTTTCGTACCGCTTGTTCTTTTGTCTTTAATGCTTCACTGCTCAATATTTTGAAAGCAACTTCAAGTGTCTGGGGCAGAAGCTCTGACAAATTTGTATTGAAATTTTTTTGTAATAAAAATTTGGTTGTATCGCCATACGTTTTTATCACCTCGTCATTTTCATCCACACAAATTATCAGGCAATCCATTTCTTTCACAAGCCTTAGATTCACCGCTTCAGACAAAGCCGGATTCTCCTTTGGCAAAAGACTTTCTCTGAATGGGTGTTTCTCTCCAACGCCCACCATTTGAGGTACCGAAAAACCATCAAAATGAACTATACGGCGCGTTTGAAGGTTTTTATAAATCTTCCAGGTTTTATTAACAACTTCCAGGTTTTGAATAATGGGCATCGGGTTTTCGCTTGAACCCAGGAACAAATATCCATCTACTTTAAGCCCAAAAAGCAGCATGTGGAAAATCTTTTTCTGCAAAGCCGGAGTCATATAAATGAGCAGATTTCGGCAACTAATAAGATGCATGTTGCAATAAGGTGGATTCTTTACCAGGTCGTGACGGGCAAAGATGATCATATTGCGTATGTGGGTTTTTATTTTGTAATTGCTGCCTTCCTTTACAAAAAATTTCTCAAGCCGCTCTTCCGATACGTCTTTTGAAATCGTAGAAGGAAAAACACCGTTGCCTGCATGAACTAACGCAACTGAATCTATATCTGTAGCAAATATTTTCACTACCGTATCTTCCAATTGGCTGGAGAGTTGCTCTGCCACAAGTATCGCCAAAGAATAAGCTTCTTCGCCCGTGGCACACGCTGCTACCCACATTTTCAATTCTTCTCCCGGATTCAGTTTCTTTATTATAGATGGAAGAATTTCTTTTTCGATGATGTCAAAAGCCCCGGCATTCCTGAAAAATGAGGTAACACTTATCATAAAGTCTTTGCTGAGTTCCTCTACTTCTTCACTAGATGTTTTTAGAAACTCAATGTATCTTTCCAGGCTGGTAGAATTATTATAAGCTGCTCTTCTTTTAATTCTTCTCAGGATGGTGCTGTGTTTATATTCCGAAAAATCCAATGGCGATTTTTCTTTTATCAAATTGATGATAGCGGTAACGCTTTTTTCTTCATTCTCATTTTCCGATAATATTCCATCCTGACTCACATAATCTTCGATTGCATCAGGCATTAGCGAAGGTTCCAAAATAAAATTAACTGCGCCGGTAGCAATTGCGTTAGAAGGCATACTGCTAAATTCGGAAGTTTCAGGATTTCTGGCTATCACTATTCCGCCTTCATTTTTAATGGCTTGTATTCCGAGCGATCCATCTGAACCAAGCCCGGAGAGTATGATGGCGATTGCATTCTTTCCGCTATTTTGAGCCAGTGAATTGAAAAACGTATTGATTGTAAGGTGAGGTCCTTGTATTTTGTCTTTTGGGGTTAAATATAATTTGTCATTGCTGATGGTCATGAATTTATCATTAGGAATAAGATAAACATTGTTCTCTTCCACATCCATTCCATTTTTAGCTTCCTGCACTGTAAGTTTACTGTGTTTTGCTAATAATTCAACCATCCGGCTTTGAAAATCGGGAGATAAATGCTGGACAATTATATAAGAAACGCCATCACAGGGTGTATGATCAAAGAACAAGTTAATCTCCTCCATCCCGCCTGCAGAAGCTCCAATTGCAATGATATAAGATGGAGATTTTAAAAGTTTCATATATTTATTATTTAGGCTGGACACTTTTCAGGTAGTTAAATTGTTTTATTATTTAATCAATTAGTTAAACGCAGGTACGTTCTGAATTCCAGTTAAAGTAAAACAATCTAAGAAGCTAATGATGTTTCAATACAAGGTAGACTTATTAAGTGAGTGGTTGTGTTAATTGTTTGTTTGTCAGTAAATAGAAGTTTTTTTCCGTATCGTAAAATGAATACAATGTCTAAAAATGTTTTGGCACTTTCAAGGTTATTGGAACAATCACGAAGTTTACTAATTTTTGATACAAGGATATAATGACTAAAGCACAGTTGCGTACTCACGAAGTATTGGTGCAATTGTTTATTAGGCTCGTTAGGTTTTTGAATTTAGACACGCTTTGTGCGTGGCATAATGGGAAGGGTTATCTATTTTGTAGCCTGATGAAAATAATTATAAAAAAACAGCATCTGGTATTGGATGGAGTTTGCCCAATATGCCCAGTTATGAACGCCGGGTCTTACTGTAAAATCATGCGGAATATTTCTTTCCATTAATTTTTCATGAAGTTTTATATTAACTCCATAAAAAAAATCATCCGTACCGCAATCAAAAGTGATGGCCAGCGAACCGGGAGTAAGCAGGTAGACCAGGTTGATATCAGTATTTTTCTCCCAATTTTCCGGATGCTCTTTGTAAGTTCCCAAACGATTGCTAAGATCCCAGTTGAGCGGAAACGGCCTGATGTCAACTCCGCCACTCATACTGCCTGCAGCTCCAAAAATTTCCTGGTGACGGAAAGCCAAGTAAAAAGCACCGTGGCCGCCCATGCTTAAGCCTGTAATGGCTCTGCCGGTGCGCGATTTGTTGGTACTGTAATGGTCATCTATATAACTCACCAACTCTTTGGAAATGTAAGTTTCATAGCGCCAGGTAGAATCTATCGGGCTATCAAAATACCAGCTTCCATAATTCCCGTCGGGGCATACGATCATAAGATTGTATTGATCTGATAACGCTTTTATTGCCGGCACTATTTTTACCCAATCTGCATAATTACCGCTATAGCCATGCAATAAATACACTACATTATAGACTGTTTTCGTAGTGTATTTATCCGGAGTTATTACCACTGCTTTGATGTTTTTATTCATAGAAGCACTGTAAGTAAGTGCAGTATCCACTTTAGCAGCGTATAAACCGGTGTTACAAACGATACAAACTGCTATAAATGCGAGATGATAACCTGTTTGACGTATTATTTTAGAAAAGGAAATAACCCGTGTTGTAAAACGGGTAAGCGTAAAATTATTTTTCATGAATGAGTATCTGGTTTTTACTTTAGCGAATGGTGGACGAAAATTAAAGTGAATGAATATATAGCTAAAATTTTCGCTCGCTAAAATACAGTAAACGGATAAATATGGGTGTTTTTTATTTATCCGGAACTAATTTACAGCGTTTGGAAAGCCTGGTGATATTTTTCAAACAGCAATTTTAGAAATAAACTTTCCAAAAGTAATAGCAACTTATTCTCTGAGATTATAACTTCCGAAAATAAACAGGGAATTAAAAAGAATTGGTCTACCTGGTTTATGAATTTTTATTTGGATCAATGAATAAGTAAAAAACTTATTTTCTCAGTGCTGATTCTGCTGGTGATCATCTTTGAAATAATTATTAATGAGTGCATTGGGTTTTTTCTAAAAGATTGTACTAAATTGTTCTGCTAAACAACTACATATGAAAAGAAGGAATTTTATGGAGCAGGCGCTTTTGGCGGGTGCTTCTGTTTTTACAGCTGGATTGGCCACTGCATCCGGGATTAAAAAAGTAAAGAACAATACTATAGTTGATCAGCCTTTTCATCTCAATTACGCTTTCCACGATGGCATGTTCAAAAACAACGGGGGCAATGATTTTATTGACCAGATAAAATATGCCCACGATAGGGGTTTTCGTGCGATTGAAGATAATGGCATGAGCGGAAGGCCCGTTGCTGAACAGCAAAAAATTGGAGATACCCTGGCAAAGTTGGGCATGAGCATGGGTGTTTTTGTGCTTGATAAAGGAGGCAATGGGGCTAACACACTGGCCGCCGGAAAGCAGGAATACGTTGACATATTTTTGAAAGGTTGCCGCCAGGCAGTTGAAATTTCGAAAAGAATAAACGGTAAATTGACCACAGTTGTACCCGGGGATTTTGAAAGAAATCTTCCCATTGGAATTCAAACTGGAAATGTAATAGAAGCGTTACGCAGGGGAGCGGAAATACTGGAGCCGCATAACATCGTGATGGTTTTGGAAGCATTGAGCGACACGCCCGATCTTTTTCTTCGCACGTCAGATCAGACTTATGAAATATGTAAGGCAGTAAATAGTCCTTCGTGCAAGATTTTATACGACATCTATCACATGCAGAAAAACGAAGGCAATCTTATCAATCATATTGATTATGCCTATGATGAAATAGCTTATTTCCAAATTGGCGACAACCCCGGCAGGAAGGAACCGACCACTGGTGAGATCAATTATAAAAATATTTTTAAACATTTGTATCATAAAGGATACAAAGGAATCTTAGGCATGGAGCACGGTAATTCGCTTCCCGGAAAAGAAGGGGAGCTTGCGCTGATAAAAGCCTACAGAGATTCTGATAATTTTATGTAACAAAATTATTCTCATTTTCTTTGCCACGAACCTGACTTTGTCTGCAGAGAAGTTGCACTCCTGCATGACTAAATCATGCAGGCAGTTTTACGAATTACAATGGAATTTCAAACAGTAAACAAATAAATTTTTCGATTTTTTATTTTTAAAAGTTACCGAACGTAAAAATCATTTAATGATTTATTGCAGGACAGATTTAAAATTGATTCTCATTTTTTTTATTTTGTTTTTTCTATTCACAAAACCTTTGCATGCCCAGCAAAAATTTGTTTTTGAAAAACCGGCAATGGGATCGCCATTTACGATTTCTATTTTTTCAAATGATTCAGCTAAAGCCGCACAATCTGCGGCATTCGCGTTCCATTGTGCCGATTCGCTTAACGCTATTTTCAGTGATTATATAGACAGCAGCGAACTAAACCGCCTGAACGCCACCAGTGGCCAAAATCGTTATGTGGCTGTTTCTGCCGCATTATTTGATATCCTAAAATATTCTTTGGAAGCTGCCCGGTTAAGTAGTGGCAGTTACGATATCAGTATGGGGCCTGTTGTAAAACTCTGGCGTAAAGCACGTCGTGAGAAAGCGTTACCCGATCGTGATTCTCTTAAGAATGCTTTAAGTAAAGTTGGATACCGTTTTATTCATTTAAACATGGATCAAAGTTCTGTTTGGCTAGAAAAAAAAGGAATGATGCTGGACCTTGGAGGATTAGGAAAAGGTTATGTGGCGCAGGCAGCCTTGAATATTATCCAGTCAAAAGGATTAAAGTCGGCGATGGTAAATGCGGGTGGAAAAATAGCGATAGGCGAAGCGCCGCCGGGCAGAAATGGATGGCGCATAGGCATCACCGTTCCGGAAGAGAAAGAAGAATTAATACCGCAACTGTTACTGCTGAAGAATACGTCTGTAGCCACTTCGGGAGATATTTACCAGCATCTTGATATTAATGGGAAAAGATATTCGCATATTATCGATCCAAAAACGGGACTGGGAATTACATGGCAACGGAATGTTACCGTAATTGCAAATGACGGAACTATTTCTGACTGGCTTGCTACAGCTTGTAGTGTTTTATCGGAAAAAAAATCTCTTAAATTAATAAAGAAATTTCCCGGCGCAGCTTTATTAATTTCTGAAATGAAAAATGGGAAATTGATTCAAAAAAGTTCTTCCAATTTTAAAGAACATCTCGAAAATTAAAATCACTGGCTAATTAATTTTATTAACGCTGAAAATCATTACCCTTTGTTCCATAGGAACAACGTGAAGGTAGAAAATGAATGTTGCAATCCGTTCCGTAGGAACGTTTTGTTCAATTTGCCATATTTTGTAAAGAAATTAATTGCTTAAATAAATTTACATGCCCAATACATATACCCAATTGAACATCCAGTTTGTTTTTGCTGTGAAATATCGTGCGGCGCTCATACAAAAAGAATGGAGAGAAGATTTACAAAAATATATTACCGATATTTTTCAAAAGAATGACCATAAGATGTTGCAAATAAATAGTATGCCTGATCATATTCACATTTTTATTGGAATGCGTCCTCATCAATCAATTTCTGCTTTGGTTCAAAATGTAAAAACAGAAAGTAGTAAGTGGATAAAAGCGCAGGAATTTTGCAAAGGGATATTTAGCAGGAGGGATATGGTGCGTTTTCCTATTCCAAAAGTCATGTACCTGATGTAATACGATATATTCAAAACCAGGAAATACATCACCGGAAGGAAACCTTTTTAAATGAATATAGAAAAATGCTACGGTTATTCGAGGTAGAATACGATGAGCAATACATTTTTAAGGACCTCATGTAGCACAAGCCGTTCCTACGGAACGAACTGTAAAATTTTTGCAACTATTTTTTACCCACAATTTGTTCCTATGGGACATTAGAACAGAAAACCCTTTTCAAAAAATTTAGGAGAATAATTTGCAATCCAATTGAATTCATCAATAAATTACCTCGCATCAAAATATTTTTAATCAAATTAATTCTCTCTGTATTTATTCTTTATCTTCATCAGCAAAACGCTTGCTTTGCTATGCTAGAAAAAATAACCACTCTCTTATTTTTTGTATTTGCTTTCCCCATTCTACATGTTTTCGCACAAACTGATTCAATAAGCGATTTTAAAATCTATGAACAAAAAATCCAGGGAACTCCAGTTTCTTTTAAAATGGTTCCTATACCGGCAGGCACTTTTAAAATGGGCAGTCCTGAAAATGAAAAAGGCCGCAAGCCCGACGAAGGCCCTGCTACAGAAGTAAAACTAAGTGCTTTCTGGATGGAAGAGCATGAAGTAACTTATGATGAATATGTCTTGTTTTTGGATGAAGGCCGCGACACCGGACCTTTACCCGATGGCGTTACAAGGCCAAGCCCGCCTTATGTAGATTTTACTTTGGGGATGGGAAAAACAGGAGGCTTTCCTGCAAACAGTATGACACAATATGG
>JBDTKF010000098.1:0-35381 GCA_039935455.1 Ginsengibacter sp. | reverse complement strand
AAAACGGCTAACGGAATTTGCAATACACCAGCGGCATTCATAGTCTCCCAAAAATGACCCTCTGATGTGGAAGAATCGCCTATCGTGCAAAAGCAAACCTCGTTTCCGTGATCACTTAAATTTTTATAATCTTCCAACACTTCCACATTTCTGAAAACTTTTGATGCAAAAGCAAGACCTAATCCGCGGGGCATCTGTCCGGAAGTTGGCGCCACATCTGCAGAAACGTTTTTTTTCTTCGCAAGATCAAGCCAGTTGCCATCCTCATCAACAAATTTAGTGGCAAAATGAGCATTCATCTGACGTCCGGCGCTAAAGGGATCATTATTTATATCCGGATCCGCATATAGTTGAGAAAAAAACTGTTCAATAGTGGCGATTCCACTTGCAAACATAAAAGTTTGATCGCGGTAATATCCGGACCTGAAATCTCCGGGCATAAAAAATTTCGCCATTGCAATTTGAGCAACCTCCTTACCATCACCAAAGATTCCGAATTTCGCCTTTCCCGTAAGTACTTCTTTCCTGCTTAATAAACTAGTCTCCCTGCTTTCGCAAACTACTTTGTAATCTTTTAAAACTTCCTGCCTGAATTTTTCGAAAGAAAGATTTTCCAGAATATTCTCTTCACTGACTTGATTCGTATCCATGTGGCAAAAATATTTAATTATGAACGATGAATGTTAAAAATCCGAAAACGCTAACACAATTTGCAACCTTATAATACGTTTTAGTATCTTTGAAATCGTTTAAACAGACACAATGAAAAAAATAATTACAGCTATTTGTTGCTTCGCCTTTCTCATGACGGCCAGCGCTCAAACATCTGTGACTAAAGTAAACAAAAAGTCTAAAACTGCCACAATAAAATCTTCATCCACACAAGTCATTTCTGCCGGAGCCTCAGAGTCTTCTATTGAAAATTTTACTTTAAAAGAGAATGAATTCGATTTCGGAAAGATACCCCAGGGAAAACCGGTTACTCATCTTTTTGAATTCACAAACACAGGTATTGAGCCTTTTGCCTTACAAAATGTTCAGGCAAGTTGTGGCTGTACCACACCAGAATGGAACAAAGACACTGTATCGCCGGGTGCTTCAGCAATTATCAAAGTTGGATACAATGCTGCAAACGAGGGTACTTTCAATAAATCTGTCACCATTACTTATAATGGAAATCAGACCAAGCAAATAACAATCAAAGGTGAAGTTTGGAAAACACCCACAACTTCCGCACCGGTAAACAATGCTTTGAACTCATTAAAAAACGAATAAACCTTTAAATAAACTAATCATGAAAAAATTATTAATAGCAGCTTTGGTACTTTGTTCCACTACAATATTTGCGCAAAAAAAAGCAGATGATATTGCAAAATTTAATTTAGAAACTATTGATTTTGGTAAAATAAAACAAAACGTTCCTCCAACCGCAACCATTGTTGTTACTAATATTGGTAACGAGCCTCTCATTATCGATCAGGCAACTCCTTCATGTGGGTGCACAATTTCTAATTATACCAAATCACCAATTGCACCGGGGAAAACAGGAACCATAACAGCTACTTATAATGCAGCAGCAGTTGGTCCTATCAATAAAACATTGACTGTAAAATTTGCAGGTGCTGATGATGCTAAATTTATAAAACTTACTGGTGAGGTATTGTCTCCCGCCGCATTCGACGCTTCCAAAACAAAAAAAACGAGTACTACAAAAACGATTAAGTCAAAAAAATCTGTAAGTTAACTTCAATTCATCACCTCTGTTTCAACAGTTCTTCGTTCTTAAAATAAATTCAAATTTCGATTAAATAAGACATACAGCAGACATACAAATAATTAGTTTTCCTATTTCAGAAACGATCAAAGAATATTTTTTTTCAACAAAAGAATAGTTAACTTATGACCGGTTTCATTTTTCTCCATTCAATTTTTGATGATGAAAAAGTTAGTCGCCTTCATAATTACTGTTACAATACTCGCTTCCTGTAACAGCGGTACTTCCAATGATCAATCCTTCAAAGATTCTTCCGCTTCATTAGTCAATTCAACGGATACAATGTCTACAACCTTATCTCCTTCTGCCGAAGGAACTGCGGGAATGAGAAGTGGGAAAATGATGGTGGTAAAATCAGGAAGCTGGAAAATAATGAGCCAACCATCGACTTGCAGTGATGGATGTCGCGTAACGCCAACCGGTCTGGTCATCATGAAAAACGGGGATAAAATGATGTTGAAAGAAGGCGAAACCATAGACACACACGGCAATATGATGGACGCCAGTGGAAAAATGATGGTCCATGAAAAAATGCAGATGAGTGATTCAATGAAGTAAATTCACAAAGTGAATATCACTGAAACAAAAGTCAAATTCCCATAATTTTAATCGGATTTTATTCAACAAGCTCGAGGTCCTTTTTACTAATCCAACCCCGTGTCGATTGACCTCTTTTATTCGTATAGACAACATATACAAAACCATTTTGTTCAGCGGAAGGAATAAGAATAATATCAGTCCTGGGTTGAAGAAAAAGAGTTTTTCGTTTCCCTGAATCGGGTTCAAAATAAAACCACGCTTTACTTTTAACCGTGTATTCCTGAGAAGAATCCAGGATTGTCGGTTTTCCAAAGTTCCTCGCTGGTGATAGTGCCTCCTTAGGCTCCCTACTTTTTCTGTCTTCTCCTTCATCTGTTTTTGAAGGAACTAATTTCTGCTGAACAGAAACATTGGAGAATGTTTTAACCGAATCAGCCATGGTGGCTTTTTTTGAAAATGGATTTTCATTATCATTATACAGATACCACCAACCACCGGCAATAATTATGAGCAAAATAATGAGCACCGTGGGAAGCACTTTTCGCTTTCGTTTCGGTTCTTTTAAAGGAGCAGCTTCTTCAAAAAAATGGTGCGGATTTTCTTTTTTTGTAGCGATCAACGTCCCATCTTCCTCCGATTCCAGTTCCGTATTTTTCAATGAATTCTCAACCGATCCTGTTGTAGAAATTAATTTATAATCATTGAAATTCAGATTATAATTGTTTGCTTTTATATCATAAGCATTGATAAAGAAGCTATTTCGTGATGGTTCATTCCGGTTTTTCCAACTATCCAAAACTCTGTTTACCTGGTTTAATTCTTCAGAAAAAAACGCTTTTTGCTGATCTTGATCTTTTAAAGATTCATTGACTGTTCTTCTTTTTTTGGGTTTTCCCATTTTGCAAAACCATACCTGTTCTGTGGTTTTTGATTCCTGTTTATTAAAAATGAGAATGCCAGCGGCCGTATAAGATTTGCCGTTGGGAAACAAATGAATAACTCCCTCGAGATTCGTGTTATCGACAATCTCTCTGCGAATATTTTGAATTTTTGCAAGATCACTTTTCAATATCGTTTCGGGAACCAATACAACGACGCGGCACCCGGATTGCATGTTTTCCAGGATACTATTCAATAAATTGATTTCTTTCTCCGCATTTTCCTGTTGAAAAATAAGCTCTTCAGGAATTGTATAATCATCCATTCGTGCCGGTAATAGATTGGATATAAAAAGTGTTGTCTTTTCATCAAATCTCAATTCTCTGAAATTAATAATTTGCAGGTCCGGGGTTTTGATGCCATGCAAAAGCATTCGCATAGCAGCAATACGAAGCTGACTGGTATTGGATTCCAGCCCTTTCAAGCCTGTAGGAACATGGGAATTAAAAGACAAATTGTTTGGATGACTGTCGTTTATGTATGCCGCGGATTGAACTAATAAATCTCCATTCCCCGAGGAAACATCACAGATAAAATCGCTTGCAACGGGTTCAGAAATCGAAATAATTAACCTGGAAATAAAATTCGGTTCAGTTGGTTCTTTTACTAATTTACACAACAAATACTCTGCAATTGCAGACTGAGTTGCTGCATCATAAGATTCGATCAGATTGATAATCTGAATCACAGTAAATAGCAATTTAGGACTTGGCTTCAACAACAAGGGCATCGTAAAATATTGGCTATACAAATAGTTGGTATTGCCATATTCATTCAACAGATCAATAATTCCATGTTGCCGCGTAAATAGTCGATGGATCGTTTGAGCATCCTTATTTTTAAATGAACCCCAGGTAAAATCTTCCATCTCCCTGGAAGAAATATAATTGTCCGATTCAAGAGAAGATAAGTTCTTTGCAATCAAATCGAGATCATCTAACTTTTTTAAGAAAAATATATAGCTAATCAGGTCCAGAATGGCAATTGGCCTTAAAGAACTAACAGGCCAGCAATCATCCCATTTTTCATCAACGATCTTTTTTAAATTAGTTGTAAGCATAGTATCTCAAAAATGTTACCTGTAGAACAAAAACTTTGCTATAAAAATATTTATTGTCAATTTCCGCTAATTTAATAAGATAATTACTAAAATTAATAAAAGCTTAACTCATCCTTATCAACAAATCAACCAAGTGAAGCATATGAACACAATCAAAGTAATCATCAAGTTGATGTGTAAACAAAAACGCCAATGTGTTCCGCAAATAGTAATATTGCTGTTGCAGTAAAGCAACTGATAAATAGAAAAACGTTAATTTGAAAACCAGTTTATAATAAATTAGAATTCAGAAATAAAATGAATAGAGAATATTTAATAACACAAATCAAAGAGAAAGAATCTTTCTTATGTGTCGGGTTGGATACAGATCTTGAAAAAATTCCAATACACCTGAAAGACAATCCCAACGCAATTTTTGAATTCAATAAACAAATTATTGATGCTACAAAGGATTTATGCGTGGCTTATAAAATCAATACGGCCTTCTATGAAGCTATCGGGGTAAAAGGATGGGAGGCATTGGAAAGAACAGTTGATTACATTCCCTCTACTCATTTCAAAATCGCGGATGCAAAGCGTGGAGACATTGGAAATACATCATCTCAATATGCTAAAGCTTTTTTTGAAACGATCCCTTTCGACGCAATCACGGTCGCACCGTATATGGGAATGGACAGTGTAAAACCATTTTTGGATTTTCCGGATAAGTGGACAATCGTATTGGGATTAACCAGCAATGAAGGGAGCAAAAATTTTCAACAACAATGCATAGATGGAAAATATTTGTATGAAGAAGTGATCGCAAAAACGGCTGAATGGGGAACAGCAAATAATCTTATGTTCGTTGTGGGCGCTACAAAAGCGCAAGAAATTTCTTCAATAAGAAAATTAATTCCCAATCATTTTTTATTAATTCCAGGAATCGGCTTTCAGGGTGGAAACCTTGAAGAAGTTTCTAAATATGGACTCACTGATGATTGTGGACTTTTAGTAAATGTGTCCCGCGCAATCATTTACGCCGGGAACAAAGAAAACTTTGCGGAAGAAGCAAGGCACATTGCTGCAGGATATCAAACAGAAATGAAAGGCTACCTTCGATAAAGATGACGATAAATAAATAGACAAATAAATGAATAACAATGGCACAAGATATATTTCAGTCGCCCGATTATTTTAATTTAGATGAATTATTAACGGACGAACAAAAACTGATCAGGGAAACGGTAAGAAATTATGTAAAAAAAGAAATTTCACCGATTATAGAATCGTATACACAGAAAGCAGAATTTCCTGAGCAAATCGTAAAACAACTTGGTGATTTAGGATGCTTTGGGCCTACATTTCCTGTCGAATACGGTGGAGGCGGATTAGATTATATTTCTTACGGACTAATGATGCAGGAACTGGAACGCGGTGATAGTGGAGTTCGCAGCACAGCCAGTGTTCAAGGTTCTTTGGTAATGTTCCCGATTTTTGCTTACGGAAGTGAAGAACAACGAAAGAAATTTTTGCCTAAATTAGGCAGTGGCGAGTGGCTCGGCTGTTTTGGGTTAACAGAGCCTGATCATGGAAGTGATCCAAGTGGAATGTTGAGTAATTATAAATCAGACGGGGATGAAGTTATCTTAAACGGAAGTAAAATGTGGATCAGCAATGCACCTTTTGCACAAGTGGCGGTGGTTTGGGCTAAGAATGAAGAAGAAGAAATTCATGGTTTGATTGTGGAAAGAGGAATGGAAGGATTTACTACACCGACAACGCATGGCAAATGGAGCTTGCGTGCGAGCGCCACCGGCGAATTGGTTTTTGATAATGTTCGAGTTCCTAAAAAAAATATTTTACCAAATATAAAAGGGTTGAAAGGTCCTTTAAGTTGTCTTTCCAAAGCCCGCTATGGGATTGCGTGGGGCACTGTCGGAGCAGCGATGGATTGTTATGAAACGGCTTTACGTTATTCCAAAGAAAGAATTCAGTTTGACAAGCCCATTGGTGGCTTTCAGTTGCAACAAAAAAAGCTGGCTGAAATGATAACTGAAATTACGAAAGCACAACTGCTCAACTGGCGATTGGGGGTATTGATGAATGAAGGGAAAGCAACGCCGCAACAAATAAGTATGGCCAAAAGGAATGGATGTGAAATAGCGTCCAACATTGCCCGTGACGCCAGGCAAATACTTGGAGGAATGGGTATTACAGGCGAATATTCCATCATGCGCCATCTGATGAATATTGAAAGCGTAATCACATATGAAGGAACTCATGATGTACATCTTTTGATCACCGGAATGGATATCACCGGGTTGAACGCGTTCAAATAGAAAGTCTTTTTTGTAAATTGCTGAAGTAAAGACAAAAGAATTTCAAGATATATTTGCTGAAGATGAAGCGTGCATTTTTGAAAGCCTATTATTCTACGCGGGCGGATTGGCGTAAAATAATGTCAAAATATCATGATGAGAACATAAGTTGAAATGTTTTGGAAAAAAAAATACTGATTTCCAGAACGATAAACAACGTAAATTAAGAAAGCGTAAAATTCATTAAAATCACGGGTGCATTGAATCACAATATTTTTTTGATCGGTTTTATGGGAAGCGGTAAGTCGTATTGGGGTCATATATGGGCCTTGAAAAATGGCTACAACTTCTACGATTTAGATACTGAAATAGAGAAAGCATTCAAAATGTCCGTCGAAGAAATTTTCGAAAAACATGGAGAAGAAAAATTTCGTGAAATGGAAAGATATCATCTCCGCAAGTTTGAACATAAAAAGAAATATTTACTTTCCTGTGGTGGTGGCACTCCTTGTTTCTTTGATAATCTGGAATGGATGCTCGAACATGGTAACATTATTTATTTGAAAGCATCACCCGAATACATTCTTGACCGTGTAATGGACGAAACGTCGAAAAGGCCATTATTGAAAGAAGTTAATGCTGCTGAATTGTTATTTTTTATTCAAAAAAAATTACACGAACGCGAACCGGCTTATTTAAAGGCCAATCATATTTTAGAAGTCGAAGATTTAAAAAATGATTCCTTGGATTTTTTGAAAAACCAATCAAATAAACAGGCTGGAAAGAAACGTACGGTAAACAACAAAAGTGAATCCCACAAAAAAGGAACAATAAAAATTATCAAAATAGAAAACCAGGATAAAAGTCTTTCCACTCAAAAAATTAAAAAAAATAAGTAACAAATGCACAAAGGATACTTAAAAACCGCAGCAATTTTGGGCACAGTTTCCGTACTATTCGGTGCTTTCGCCGCACACACACTCAAACGAAATATTTCCATTTACGCATTGGAGATTTTTGAAACCGCCGTGAGATACCAGTTTTATCATGTTTTTGCTCTGTTCATCAGCGGCATTTTATACAAAGAATTTCCCAATAAGTATGTGAGCTGGTCAGGAAAATTATTTATTGCCGGAATCATACTATTCTGTGGATCGCTCTATATTCTTACTGCAATCAAAGCTGCTGTAATTCCTGGTTACGATTGGGTTGGAGCCATCACGCCTTTGGGCGGTGTGTGCTTCATTCTAGGCTGGATTTTCTTATTTTTTGGGGTTGCAAAAAAATCATAGTCTATCAAAATACGGACTCATAATTACACAAAATTTTACCATAAAACAATTTAACCCTTTCTCTATCTTTGCTATCAATGGCGACTAACCGAAAAAAGAGTAAAAGAATTAAATCTGCAGATTCTTCTAAAATGAACCCTGATAAAGTGGAAAAAATAGAAGTAAAAAAATTAATTCATGATGAACGTTCGCATAAAATTGCCGGAACGATTCTGATACTAATATCTTTTCTATTATTTATTGCTTTCACCTCTTACTTGTTCACGTGGCAACAGGATCAATCCAGTCTCAGAGATGCAAAACTCTTATTTCCTGATGAAAACCAGCATTTGGCCAATGCACTGGGAACTGCAGGAGCTTATTTTTCTGATCTGTTTTTCCGCTCTGGTTTTGGTATTGCTTCCTATTTATTTTGTCTTTTCTTTTTTGTGGTTGGGGTAAATTTATTCTCACCGAAAAAAATATTTTCTGTCAGTAGAAACATCAGGTATGTTATCGCTGGTCTTTTGGTCATTAGTGTTTGTGCTTCTTTCTTGATGCATACTCCTCAATCTCAAAAAATAACTTCTGCGAATCCGGAATTCTTTTGGGGGGGAAAAGTAGGTGATATGATTAATGAATGGCTGCAACAAATTATTGGATATGTAGGCACAGCGGCGCTTCTGTTTGTTGGGTTGCTGAGTTATATCATCTGGCGTTTTAATCCTTCTTTCAATTTTAAAAAGAAAATCACTGCAGCAAATTCTTTTTTTTCATCCGGGAAGGAATTATTTGAAAATGAAAATGATGAAATTCCGGATGGTGAATCATCTGCTACAGCGAAAATTTTTCCTTTGAATAAAAACTCTATAAAGAGCGGAAATTCCCCTACGCATGAGTTTGAGGTTGTAGAAAAAAATAATGAAACTTTTACTCCAAAAAAGGAGCGCATTTCCTTTGATAAAGAAAGTTCAGGAAATGATTTAACCCTCGAAGTAAAAAATGCAGACGTATTGAATGAGCCAGAAATATCAATGGCAGCAAAACCGGTGATTCAACAAGCTCCTTACGATCCGGTTCTTGATCTCCGAAATTATAAATACCCGACGATTGACCTTTTGGAAAATCATGGAAATGATAAAATAATCCAGGATGCTTCGGAGTTGGAGGACAATAAAAATCAGATACTTCATACACTTAAGAACTATGATATCGACATCCAGAAAATCTTTGCTACCGTTGGGCCGACCGTTACGCTATATGAAATTATTCCGGCACCTGGCGTTCGGATCTCACGCATCAAAAATTTGGAAGATGATATTGCGCTAAGTCTTTCTGCTCTTGGGATTCGTATCATTGCACCTATTCCCGGAAAGGGAACAATTGGTATTGAAGTCCCGAATTTTAAGAAGACCGTTGTAAGCATGAAAACGCTTTTAAGTTCGGATAAATTCCAAAAAAACAACTTCACATTACCAATCGCGATTGGGAAAAAAATTGACAACGAAAACTTCATTGTTGATCTCACTACTATGCCGCATCTTTTGATGGCGGGGGCTACTGGCCAGGGAAAGTCTGTCGGATTAAATGCAATTCTTGTTTCGCTCTTATACAAAAAGCATCCATCTCAATTGAAGCTCGTTTTAATTGATCCAAAAAAAGTAGAATTAAGTATTTACAAAACAATTGAGAAACATTTTCTTGCAAAACTTCCTGGCGAGGAGGATGCAATAATTACCGATACAAAAAAAGTAATTCATACATTGAATGCATTGTGTATTGAGATGGATAATCGCTATGATTTATTGAAGGAAGCCGGCACCAGAAACATCAAAGAGTACAATCAAAAATTTGTTGCAAGGAAATTAAATCCCGAAAAAGGACATCAGTTTTTACCATTTATCGTTTTGGTAATTGATGAATTTGCTGATTTAATTATGACTGCCGGGAAAGAAGTAGAAATGCCAATTGCACGATTAGCACAGCTTGCACGGGCGGTTGGTATTCATCTAATTATTGCTACACAACGACCTTCCGTTAACATTATTACAGGAACAATTAAAGCAAATTTTCCGGCACGTATTGCATTCAAAGTGAGCAGCAAAATTGACAGCCGTACCATTCTGGATATCGGTGGAGCCGAGCAATTAATTGGAAAAGGCGATATGCTCATTAGTTATAATGGTGAACTCACCCGGCTTCAATGTGCTTTCGTAGATACTCCGGAAGTTGATAAAATAACTGATTTCATTGGTGATCAGCAAGGATATTCAGAAGCGTTTATGCTCCCTGAATATGTTGATGAAAAAGAATTTGAAAATAAAACTTTTGATGCTACAGATAGAGATCCACTTTTCGAGGATGCAGCAAAACTAATCGTCCAAAGTCAAAGTGGAAGCACTTCTTTGTTACAACGTAGAATGAAACTCGGTTATAACCGGGCAGGACGTCTGATGGACCAACTTGAAGCAGCGGGAATTGTAGGTCCAAACCAGGGAAGTAAAGTGCGTGATGTTATGGTAAAGACAGATGCCGAATTACAGGAATATTTGCACTTTAATTAAATACGATCATCGGGTAGTAAATAAATAATAAAATGAAATTCTTATTTTAGTTTTCTACTGTTTTGTTACGGCTTCAATCTCATCAAAAGTAATACCACCATGGCTTTCATTATAAACACATTTGCCATTTTGAATTATCAGGATCTGCGGTGATTGATGAGATATATGAAAATCTGAAGCAATTTTATTTGAAAGACTTCTGAATTTAATCAGATCGAGCAAATAAAAATTAGTTCCATCAGGCGCTTCCTTCTTGTCGAGCCGGTTTTTAGCCATACTACTAATGGAACAGCGGGTGCTATGTTTAAAAATTACCTGAGGAATATTATTTGAGTTAGCAACAATGTCATCAAGTTGCGTTTCTTGATTTAAAGGAATCCAGTTCATTTTTGAATTTGAAATTTTAGGGACTAATGGATAATACCTTCTGTCATCGGGCATCCTGTTTTGCGCGAACTGCTACAGGAACTAATCATAAAAGCCAACAAACAAATCAGCACCAATGAGACCAATAATTTTTTCATAAACATTTGTTTAATTAGGTATTATTTTGCAAAGTTAGAATAACGTTTGATATGTTTTTTATAAAAAACGGTTTTAACTCAAAGTTTACTAGAAATTAACGAATTAAAAAATAAAAAATTATGCAAATCCATTTTATTTCGATCGGAGGGAGCGTAATGCACCAGTTGGCGATCGCTTTAAAAATCAAAGGATATCAGATCTCTGGAAGTGACGATGAGATTTTTGAACCGGCAAGTTCGAACCTGAAAAAAGCGGAAATTTATCCCAATAAGTTAGGTTGGAATCCTGAGAATATTACCCATTCGCTGGATGCAGTTATTTTAGGAATGCATGCAAAACCTGATAATCCCGAACTCAATAAAGCAGTTGAATTGGGTTTGAAAATATTTTCATTCCCAGAATATATTTTTCATGAAAGCATCCATAAAAAAAGAATTGCAATAGGAGGAAGCCATGGGAAAACCTCTACTACTGCAATGATCATGCATGTGTTGAAAAATGCGGGATTTGATTTCGACTACCTGGTGGGTGCACGACTCCATGGTTTTGATCAAAGTGTGAAAATAACTGATGCGCCCCTCATTGTTTGTGAGGCTGATGAATATCCCGCAAGCGCCATAGAAAAACGCCCAAAATTCCACTTCCTTTTCCCGCATATCGCTGTAATTACCGGAATTGCCTGGGATCATATCAACGTGTTTCCCACTTTTGATTTCTACCTGGAGCAGTTTATTATCTTTATCAATAAAATAGAAAAAAATGGATTACTCATTTACAACCAAACAGACCCCGTTCTAGAAAAACTGATCAAAGAAAATTATCGCCAGGATCTTAAATATATTCCGTACCATCTTCCGTATCATGTGATAGAGAATGGAATCACCTATTTATCAATTGGGAAAGAAAAAACTCCCTTGAAGATTTTTGGTGATCATAATCTTTTAAATTTGCAGGCGTCCTATTTCGTGTGTAAAGAACTTGGACTGGATGATGCCGGTTTTTTAAATGGAATTGCTTCATTCGAAGGAGCGGCAAAAAGGCTTGAATTAATTGCTCAAAAGAATAATAATCATGTTTATAGAGATTTTGCACACGCACCAAGTAAAGTGAAAGCAAGTATCAATGCAATAAAACAACAATTTCCAGATAAGAAACTAATTGCCATATTGGAGTTGCATACATTTAGCAGTCTGAATAAAGATTTCATGCAAGAATATAAAGGAGCTTTGGAGAACGCAAATGAAGCAATTGTTTTTTACAGCAAACATGCCCTGGAACTTAAGAGAATGGCGCCTTTGGATCCACAAAAAGTTAAAGACGGATTCCAAAAAGATAACTTGAAAGTAATAACCGAAAGAAAAAACCTGGAAGAAAAATTAAAAGTTTTGAATATAAATAACTCGAACTTTTTATTCATGAGCAGTGGCAATTATGATGGAATGGATATTCTGGCCACATTAAATTTGCGTTCTTAAAATTAATTTTCATAAATAAATCTTTAAACTTTCAATTCAAAATGTCACTTCAGTTAGCGCGTCCTATTGTATTTATTGATCTTGAAACCACAGGAATAAATATTGCTCTAGATAGAATTATAGAAATAGCGATCATCAAAATATTACCAGACAGAACCAAACTGGTTAAACACAAATTCATTAATCCACAGATGCCAATACCTGAAGCCAGCAGCGCAATCCACGGCATCACCGATGATAAGGTAAAAGACGCGCCAACGTTCAAAGAGGTGGCCAATGAATTGAAACAATTTATTGATAATGCTGATCTTTCCGGATATAATTCGAATCGATTTGATATCCCATTACTGATGGAGGAATTTTTAAGATCAGGGATTATTCTGGATATGAATAATCGCAGAATGCTCGATGTACAAACAATTTTTCACATGATGGAAAAGCGTACACTCGGCGCTGCATATAAATTTTATTGTCAGAAAGAATTGTTGGATGCGCATTCAGCTGAGGCAGACGCATCTGCAACCTGGGAAATACTGGAAGCACAGTTAACTCGATATGAGAATTTGGGAAATACTGTTGAAACCGTTTTGCAATTCACAGGCGAAGAAAAATATGTAGATTTCGCACGCAGATTTATCATGGATAAAGATGTAGAAGTGTTCAATTTTGGAAAACACAAAGGCCGTTGTGTTGCTGAAGTTTTGAAATCTGAGCCTCAATATTACGACTGGATGATGAAAGGAGATTTCCCTTTACACACAAAACAAAAATTAACGGAAATTTTCAACAGAACACTACTTAAGAAATAAAACCGCTGATCTACTTTAGGAAAATAATATAGAATTAAATTGTAAATTCAATTCTTAAATATCAACTTTTTTTTTTGAAAAAGCTTTTGATCATACCTACTTATAATGAAAGAGAAAATGTCGCTCTCTTAGTAGAAACTGTTTTCAATTTACAGGAAGATTTTCACATTCTGATTATAGATGATGGTTCGCCGGACGGAACAGCCTCAATCGTAAAAAAACTTTTCGTAAAATATCCGGGCAAATTATTTTTAGAAGAGCGTGTAGGAAAGCTTGGTTTGGGGACTGCATACATTCATGGCTTCAAATGGGCTTTGGACAAAGGTTATCTTTATATTTTTGAGATGGATTGCGATTTTTCTCATAATCCAAAAGATCTCGATAGACTTTACAACGCCTGCAAAACTGGCGGTGCAGATGTAGCAGTCGGATCCAGATATATAAAAGGTGGCAAAGTAGAAAATTGGCCGGGTATCAGAGTTTTTATTTCAAAAGGCGCTTCTATTTACACCAGGCTTTTAACTTTTATGCCAATAAAAGATCCGACTGCAGGCTTCGTTTGTTATCGCAATTATGTTTTGGAAGCAATAAATTTTGACGAAATAGCTTTTGTAGGATATGCTTTTCAGATTGAAATGAAATTTGCAACATGGAAGCTTGGATTCAAAATAAAAGAAGTACCGATTACATTTATAGATCGACAGTATGGAGTTTCAAAAATGAATAAAGGAATTGTGAAAGAAGGAGTTTTTGGGGTGCTCAAATTGAAGTGGATGAGCATGTTTAAAAACTATCGTAAACGCGTAAAAAATTATGACACCTCCTTTCATGAACAACCTTTTTCCATAGAACAAAACAGTGGCAGAATTTAGTGTTCAAACACTATTTGGGTTGAAATGCCGGGTGAAACTGTTGTAATATATCCCTTAAATATTCCCTGTCTAAATGTGTATAAATTTCTGTAGTTGTAATACTTTCATGCCCCAGCATTTCCTGTACAGCACGAAGATCAGCGCCTCCTTCTACCAGATGAGTAGCAAATGAATGGCGAAAAGTGTGTGGCGAAATTTTTTTCGTAACAGCTGCTTTTTTTGCAAGATCTTTTATGATCAAAAATATCATTACTCTGGAAAGTTTTCTTCCTCTACGATTTAAAAAAACGACGTCTTCATTGCCGGGTATAACAGGCATGTGTACACGAATATTTTCCAGATAAATTTTTATATACTTTACTGCAGAAGATCCAATAGGTACCAAACGCTCTTTATCTCCTTTTCCTATAATGCGCACATATTCATCAGAAAAGTGAAGGCATGACAATTTTAAATTTACCAATTCAGAAACACGAAGGCCACAACTGTATAACGTCTCAATAATAGCTTTGTTTCTTGCACCTTCAGGCTTACTCAGATCGATTGAAGTGATTATTTTCTCAATTTCTTTGAAGCTTAAAATATCCGGAAGATGCCTGGCAAGTTTTGGTGCGTCCAACAAAGAGGTCGGATCTGTTAGTGAAATTCGTTCCTGGTTACAAAATTTATAAAAACTTCTTAATCCGGAAATGATTCTCGTTTGCGAAGCGGGTGTCATTCCCAATTTATTAATCCATTTCAAAAAATCTTCCAGCTCACTTAATTCAATTTCTTTAGGGCTTTTATTGAAATCCATTTGAACAAGAAACTGGGTGAACTTTTCAATATCATGCACATAAGCACTTACTGAATTCTCAGACAAAGATTTTTCCAATTGTAAATAAGCTTTGAAGCCTTTTTTATATACTTCCCACATGAAGAAATGCGCTGTTTAAGAAATTGAGTTATTTGTTGGTCTACTGGAGTTTTTATATAAAAGGGTGCAGTCAATTCTGACTCTTTTACCAGAACAATAAACATTCTGATAAAACAAATCTCGATCATTTCTATCTCCGGCTTGCAATTAACAAATTCAAGTCTGTAAATTTTAAATCGAACCTTTGACTAAGATGGAAATTGGTAAGTGCTCCTTTGAACAGATAAATACCACTCCGAATATTTATTTTATACCAAACCAAATTCTCAAAGCCTCCATCATCTGCCATTTCAAGCATCAATGGCATTAAGACGTTACTAATTGCCTGGGAAGCAGTTCGTGCAAATCCACTTGGAATATTTGGAACACAATAATGAATGACATCATATTTTCTAAAAACCGGCGAAGTATGCGAAGTGATTCTCGAAGTTTCAAAACAACCTCCATGATCAATGCTTACATCTACGATCACGCTTCCAGGGCGCATCCTGCTTACCATCTCTTCGGTCACCACCAGCGGCGTTCTTCCTCCCGAAGCCGCTAAAGCACCAACAGCCACATCACAGGTTTTTAATTGTTTGGATAAAATACCTGGTTCCAAAACAGAAGTGTATAACCGTAAACCAATGTTATTCTGCAAACGCTTTAACCGATAAATACTATTATCAAATATCTTGATACTTGCACCCATAGCAAGTGCCGTTCTTGCTGCCTGCTCACCTACAATTCCGGCCCCTATTATAATTACTTTAGTTGGCGGAATCCCTGAAATGCCACCCACAAGAACTCCTTTGCCATGGTTGGCATTACTTAAATATTGGCCGGCAATCAGCATTACAGCACTTCCCGCAATTTCACTCATACTTCTCACTATCGGATTGTGGCCGCTATCATCTTTCAGATTTTCAAAACTGAGTGCTGTAATTTTTTTATCCATCATTTTTTCCAGGATTTCACGTTTCATTGCTGTAACATGAATCGGGGAAATAATAAACTGGTTGGGTTTTAATAAATCTATTTCTACTTCACAAACAGGAGCACTTTTTACCAGTACGTCACATTCAAAGACTTCTTTTTTTGAATGCACAATCTTTGCTCCCGCTTCACTATAATCTTTATCAGAATAACTCGCTCCTTCTCCCGCTTTGCTTTCCATGACTACCCGATGTCCATTCGCAATAAGAACTCTTATTGCTTCAGGCGTAAGGGCAATACGGTTTTCCTGAAACGATGTTTCTCTCGGAATCCCAATCATTAATTCTGTGCCTTTTGGTTTGATGTCAAGAGTTTCTTCCAGCGTTTCATACGTGAAAGAAGGAGAAACAAAAGGTTTTGAAGATGACATTTAAAAAATTTACAATGAACAGAATATAAATATAAAAATTTATGCCGGAAGTTTTACCAACAATTTTCTTTCATTGGAAGAAACGATTTCGAAATTTGAAAATATAGTATGACCGGGAAAAATCTCCATGGCTCTCTCAGGCCATTCAACAAGACAAATCTGGCCGCTATTTAAACAATCTTCTATTCCAGCTTCTCTTGCTTCTTCTGTACTTTTTATCCGGTACAAATCAATGTGAAAAACAACTTCATTTGAAATAGTTTTATATTCCTGAATAATAGAATAAGTAGGGCTGGTAACAACTTCAGAAACATTTAATTCTTTGCAAATTGCACGAATGAAAGTAGTTTTTCCTGCGCCCAATTCTCCGCTGAAAGCAAGAACATTATGGGGATTTACGGATTCTAAAAATTTCTTTGCGGTTGTATCAATTTCCTCAAGCTCAAAAAAATTTTCGATGATAGAATAATGCATTTGTGTAAAATTAATCATTACAGGATTTAGAATTGGAAATTTGTAAAAAACTGTTCAAAAAACCTTTACCTGAAAATTTATAGTTTCAAAAAAAAGTCACTTACCTCTTCCTGCTTTGAATTTCTTAATTTCATTTTTGAATATTAATTTCCAATAAATGATCGATGCTGTAGAAACTTTACAAAAGTACTGGAAGTACCCTGCTTTCAGACCGCTTCAGCATGAAATCATTAATTCTATTTTATCTGGTAATGATACGCTTGCTATCATGCCAACAGGCGGCGGAAAATCAATCTGTTTCCAGGTACCATCACTCATGAAGGAAGGAATATGTCTGGTTATTAGTCCGCTAATTGCTTTGATGAAAGACCAGGTTTCAAATTTGAAAAAAAAGGGAATCCCCGCACTTTCCGTTTATTCAGGAATGAGTTTCATAGAAGTACAAAAGACGTTACAAAATGCCGCTTATGGTAATTTTAAATTTTTGTATGTATCTCCCGAAAGATTAGAAACTGATTTATTTCTTGAATTTCTTCCTATTATAAAAATAAACTTAATCGCGGTAGATGAGGCTCATTGCATTTCACAGTGGGGTTATGATTTCCGGCCATCTTATCTTCATATTGCAGCGATGCGGGAATATTTTCCCAAGATACCTATTCTCGCTTTAACCGCTTCTGCGACGTTAGAAGTACAAAAAGATATTTGTGAAAAATTGCTTTTCAAAGAAAATAGAAAGTCATTTCATCAGTCTTTTGAGCGCCCTAATCTGTCTTATAGTGCATTTGAGATTCCTTCCAAACAAAATAAATTAATTGATATTTTAAAAAAAGTACCTGGAAGTGGAATTGTTTATTGCAAAACAAGGAGACGCACAAAAGAGATTGCTGAGATGCTAAACCTACACGGCATCCGGGCAGATTATTATCATGCAGGACTTTCTAATGACGAACGCAATAAAAAACAAGAAGATTGGATTGATAATAAAACGCGCATTATCACTTGTACAAATGCGTTTGGAATGGGAATAGATAAGCCAGACGTTCGGACGGTAATCCATTACGATGTTCCGGAAGCTCTGGAAAACTATTATCAGGAAGCAGGGCGGGCAGGACGTGATGGCACTAAATCGTTTGCGGTTCTATTTTTTAATCAGAGAGAACTGGAGGATCTAAAAAACCAATCGGAATTAAAATTCCCTTCAAAAGAAATTATTCGAAACGTTTACGGAGCCTTATGCGATTTTTTACAAATACCTTCAGGAAGTGGACAAACATTTTCCTACGATTTTGATATCAATACTTTTGCAAAAAACTTCAAGGTCAATGCTTATATCGTCAACAGTGTTTTGAAAATTCTTGAACAGGAAGAATTAATCACATACAGCGAACAATTTTTTTCTGCACCTACTGTAGAATTTACTATTGAGAAATATGCCCTCAATTTATTTGAAAAAAGTCATCCACAATATAATGACGTGGTGAAAGGCTTGTTACGTTCTTATGAAGGAGTTTTTGATTTCCCTGCACCGATCAATGAAACAGAGCTGGCTAATTTCATTCGAATCAAGAAAGAATCGCTTCTCCAAATTTTGAATGAATTGAAAAACTTACAGGTTATTGACTACAAACCTCAGAAAGAAAAACCACAGATTTATTTTTTGCACAATCGTGTAATAGCAACAGATCTTTTTATCAATGAGAAAAATATCCTAAAACGAAAAAATGCTTATAATAAAAGATTGAATGCTATGATCAATTTCTGCAATAATCAATACCGCTGTAAAAGTGAATTGATAGGAAATTACTTCAACGATGATAGTATTAAATCTTGTGGTATTTGTGACACCTGCCTCACAAATAAAAGAATAACCATCACTAATCAGGAATTCAATTTCATTTCAGGTGAAATAAAAAAGATATGTAGCACTAATTGGGTTTCAAAGCAAAATCTTTTAGCACTGCTTCCAACTGTTAAGAAAAACAAAGTCTGGAAAGTATTAAGGTTTTTACTGGAGGAAAACTCGCTTATTGTTGATGCCGAAGGTTTGATAAAATCGAAATAAAGTTACAAAACTGAGTCAATATTTCAGGGAATGAAAGAAATAATCATTTCCTTGGATTATTTCTAAAAAAAAGGGGACCCAGATAGAAATCTAGTCCCGCTTTAAAATCCAATATCCTATGAAAAACCATTGCAAATATAATGGTAAAATTACTATACTACAATTTTTTTAAACGAATATTTTAAATTAATCATCCATCTATATCATAAAATGTATATCAATGAAAAAAATAATTTTTTATCATTACATATAACATACTGTTCAAATAAAAATTGCCTGAAAATAAAGTCAAAACCAGCTTTTTGTTGACTTTCTGGTTCTTCCTCCCAATCCGAGAGAGCCCAAAAGACTTCTTACAATTGTATTACCTGCAGTTCGCATAATGCTTTTTACCACTGTATTGTTGGTCACTTTTTCTAAAGTGCTTTCTGTTGGTTTTACGGATTTTCCTTTTTCAACTCCAGCGTTAGCGGCAGCATTTTCTAATTTTGCAGTCAACATTTCATATGCACTTTGACTATCAATAACCTGATTGTATTTAGGCGCCAGTTTGGAATGGGCTACAATTGATTCTATTTCACTATCTGTCAATACATCCATCCTGCTTCGTGGTGTACACATCATCGTGTGGGCAAGTGGTGTAGGAATTCCTTTTTCATTCAGAAGTGTTACCAGCGCTTCCCCGATCCCTAGTTGGGTAATCAGATCTTCCGTCTTATAAAAAGTTGTTTCAGGATAGTTTTGAGCTGTTTGTTTAATCACCTGTCTGTCCACTGCTGTAAATGCCCTCAGCGAATGTTGAATTTTTAATCCCAATTGGCCCAAAACACTGGAAGGCACGTCCATAGGGTTTTGTGTACAAAAATAAATTCCGATGCCCTTGGATCTGATCAATTTAACAACAGTGTTTATCTGATCGAGCAAAGCTTTACTTGCTTCCTCAAAAATGAGATGAGCTTCATCTATGAAAATTATAAGTTTGGGTTTATCTATATCACCTACTTCGGGACAAACCGCGTACAATTCCGCCAGCATCTGTAACATGAATGTCGAAAATAATTTCGGTTTATCCTGGATATCCGTAACTCTTAACACACTGATCATTCCACGTCCATCATCGTTCATGCGCATCAAATCTTCGACTTCAAAACTTTTTTCACCAAAAAAAAGATCTGCACCTTGTTGTTGCAGCTCGATCACTTTCCTCAAAATAGTCCCGGTGGATGAAGTTGAAATATTTCCATAGGAAGCCTGCAATTCCGCCTTGCCTTCATTTCCTACATACTGCAACACTTTTATAAAATCTTTTAAATCAAGCAAAGGAAATTTTTGGTCATCACAATACTTAAAAATCATAGAAACAACGCCGCCTTGCGTATCATTTAATCCTAAAATTTTGGTCATCAAAACCGGACCGAACTCTGAAACTGTTGCTCTCAGTCTAATTCCTTTCTGTGTGCTTAATGTAAGCAGATCAACCGGAAAAGTACAAGGCTTGTAATCCATCTTTAATTTCTGGTATCGTGAAGTAATTTTATCATTCACCACGCCCGATTCCGCAATTCCGCTCAGATCACCTTTTATGTCCATTAATAAACTTGGAACACTGGCATCACTTAATCCTTCAGCAATCATTTGAAACGTTTTCGTTTTACCGCCACCAGTTGCACCTGCAATTAGTCCATGACGATTCAGGGTAGAAAGTGGTAAAAAAATTCCCGCTTCGGGTATAACTTCTCCATCCAGCATCGCTGCGCCAATTTTTATTGTCTCACCTTTGAATGAATATCCATTTTTTATTGCCTGAATAAACAGTTCTTTATTATCCATAAATTAATTTTCCTTAAAGTTACTAAGCCAAATTGAAAATCATAAGATTGTTTTAACTTTTAAGTATATACATTTATCTCCACAATTTTATGGCATTAAATATGTAAAAGATATTTCATAAAAACTAGATACCTTTAATCAGAATTAAACAAAAAAGTTATGGAAAATAGTAAACCAAAAATTCTTATTTGTGAAGACGATCCGAACCTTGGGATGGTACTTAAAAATTTTCTGGAACTAAATGATTACGATGTAATTTTAGAAAGAGACGGAAGGCTGGGTCTTGCAGCGTTTCAACGTGAAAAATTTGATCTGTGTCTGCTTGATGTGATGATGCCAAATATGGATGGATTCACAGTGGCGGAGGAAATAAGAAATGTTGATCCGGACATGCCGCTATTCTTTCTATCCGCAAAAACCATGAAAGATGATATTATAAAAGGTTACAAACTTGGAGCAGATGACTATATTACGAAACCTTTTGACAGTGATGTTTTACTTCATAAAATAAGAGCAATCCTGAAAAGAAATGAGGAATTACATCGCGAAGAAGCTCATGCGGAATACGACCTGGGTAAATATCATTTTAATCCAAGATTACGCCAGTTGGGAATTGGCAAAGACATCCAGACTTTGTCTCCAAAAGAAAATGAATTATTGAAAATGCTGGCCGAATACAAAAATGATTTGCTGCCAAGGGAAACAGCTTTGAAGAAAATCTGGGGAAGTGATACTTATTTTAACGGACGTAGTATGGATGTATATATTGCAAAACTGAGAAAATATCTAAAGGGCGATACCAACATTGAAATCGTAAATATTCATGGAAATGGTTTCAGGCTTGTGGTTCAGGAATAATCCGCCGCACGTCAAAAGAAATTTTTCGAATGATCAATAAATGAACATTTAAACAGGAATTCAATTTCATATTTCAGAAGATTGTCTTTTGGAATTTTATAGTTGACAGTAAAACAACAAATAAGCTGAATTTTTGTTTTCTATTTTATGGAAACAGCCGCCACAATACCGGCAGTCTCTGTTCTCAGTCTTGTTTTCCCCAAAGTTATCGGGATATAATTTTGTCCAGTTGCGAGTTCAATTTCTTCGGGGGTAAAATCTCCTTCCGGCCCAATTAAAACTATTTTTGAAGCACTTTCTATTGTAACATCTTTCAATTGTTTTTTCTTTCCTTCCAAACAATGTGCAATGAATTTCTGCTCATAATTCTCATTCTTAACAACGTCGTCAAATCTTTGTGGATTAGTTATTTCAGGTAACCATGATTGTTGACTTTGCAACATCGCGCTTATCAAAATTGAATGGATTCTCTCCATCCTAAAATGAGTCTTTTCTGAACGCTTGCAAATCAAAGGGAATATAGATGAAATGCCGATCTCTGTGGCTTTTTCGATAAACCATTCAAATCGGTTTGTGTTTTTTATGAGTGAAATTGCAATAGCTGTCTTTGGAGTTGTTTGCTCCGAATATGTCCTCCGGACAATTTTTACTTTTGTCTTTTTTTTATCAGTTGAAATTATTTCTGCAATTTGCGTGTGTCCCTTCCCGTTAGTAAGCACAATCTGTTCCTGCTCGTTCATGCGTAAAACCTGAACTACGTGCCTGGAAGTTTCTTCACTTAATACAAATTCATCCGACGAGGGTAGATTTTTTTCAAAAAAAAATGGTTCGGACATTGAGAATGTTTACGTAATCACTTGAAATAATAATGGGATTTTTGCACACTGGATAAAGACCTGATGAAGATGATAAGTACATAGTTTTGATTCAGATCAAGAGCCACCTTGAAAAGAGTTCAATCAGAAAGGAGCGTTTTCATCAAATTCTTCATCATTCATCTTGCTTCCAGCCTGGAAATAGAGCTTTGCACCACCGTTCCCGTCCAGATCCTTTACTGGTGTAAAATTACCTGGAATTAACCCGTTTCCAAAACCATTATCATCATTTTCAACGAACTTCTGAATGTGTAGTAACGCTCTTAATGTTATTGTTTCCAGTTGCCCGTTTCTATGTTTTGCAATGCGTATCTGCGTTTCTCCTTTGGTAGAATCGCCATTTTCATTCGCATTAATTCCATGGTATTCCGGACGGTAAAGAAAAATAACCATATCAGCATCCTGTTCTATTGCACCCGACTCGCGCAAATCACTCAATTGAGGAATTTTACTTCCTTCTTTTCTTTTTTCAACTTCACGACTCAACTGGCTGAGGGCAATTATTGGAATCTGTAACTCTTTTGCCAATCCTTTTAAATCACGGGAGATGCGGCTTATTTCCTGTTCACGATTGCTGTTTCGATTTTCACCAGTGCCGCTCATCAATTGCAAATAATCAATAATGATCAACCCCACATTGTGCTTATTTTTCAATCTTCTACACTTTGCACGTAATTCAAAAATATTCAAAGCAGCCGTATCGTCTATATGAATTGGAGCTGAGGTTAACGGGTTTATTCCCTTTTTATACAACTCTTCCATTTCGTGTTGCTCCAATTTTCCGCGGGCGATTTTCTCCAGCAGTATTCCACTTTCAGCGCTCAGAATTCTTTGAACAAGTTGACTGGCGCTCATTTCCAGAGAAAAGAAACCCACTGCAGTAGGCTTTGTTGGATGAAGCGCAGCATTGCGGGCAAGGTTCAATGCAAAAGCTGTTTTACCAACTGAAGGACGGGCAGCAAGCACAATCAAATCACTTTGTTGCCATCCGTAAGTTACCCGATCAATCGACGGGAACCCGGTTGGAACTCCCGTAATTTCATCCTGCCGCGTTCTAAGGTCTTCAATGCGTTGAATCGTTTTTACCAAAACTGAATCGATACTGGCGTAATCCCTTTTCAAATGTTTATTGGTAATATCAAACAATTTCGATTCCGCCATGTCCAATAATTCAAAAACATCCGTGCTGTCTTCGTATGCTTCGCCAATTATCTCGCTGCTGATTTTAATCAATTCTCTTTGAATGAATTTTTGCAGGATGATTCTCGCATGAATTTCAATATTTGCCGATGAGAAAACTGCATTGGTTAGTTTGGTTACATAAAAAGGGCCGCCTACTAAATCCAATTCTTCCCTAAATTTCAATTCTTCTACAACCGTCAATAAATCTATCGGTGAATTTTTTTGTTGCAAACCCTGCATTGTTCTGAAAATCCGTTGATGTGCATCAACATAAAAGCATTCCGGCGTTAAAATTTCAACAATAATATCAAAAGCATTTTTTTCAAGCATAATTGCCCCAAGAACCGCTTCTTCCAATTCTTTTGCCTGGGGAGGAACTTTTCCAAACGCCATCGTTCCCAATTCAAGGGGACCCGTTTTTCTCCTGATTTTCCTTTCTTTATTGATGTTGGTAAGATCCATTTTTCATTTCTCTTATTCAGAGCAATTTTTAAATTTAAGTAAATTAATTTTTCACTTTTTAGAAGCGGGCGGCTAAGGTAAAGGCAAAAAAGTTATTTAAGGAAATTGTTAAGGTACTATATTTATGCAGACCCTACACACATAAAAATAAACATGGATCTTAGGTTATCCACAGTAAATCTTCGATTCTCCACAATCTAAAAAATATTTGCTACTTTTTATTTGGGAAATGCACATTTCCTTGTGAAGAAAATATTCTATGTTTTTGTTTCCCAATTTGCTGAAAATTGTTTAGCCATTTTAATAAAATTTCTTCAAAAAAATGATCAGAAGTTACCATTATTTTGCTGAAATATGGACGGAATAAGCCTTAGGAAAAACAGAACAAAGATTCTTAACTACTTCTTTCTTATTTTTGGGATTCTTAAAAATTATGTGAAGCTCTTAGAAAAAAATACATGAAGATTAGTTACAAATGGCTGATAGAATATTTACCGATAGATGAGTTTACTGCTAAAATAACCGGGAAGCCGCAGAAAATCTCAGAAATTCTCACTTCAGTAGGACTTGAAGTAGAAAATTTAGAGAAATACGAACAGATAAAAAATAGTTTAGAAAACCTGGTGATCGGCGAAGTAATTACCTGCGAAAAACATCCGGATGCAGATAGATTGAAAGTAACCACCGTTTCTAACGGTCATGGCGAAACGCTACAAATTGTTTGTGGGGCTGCAAACGTCGCTGCCGGACAAAAAGTAATTTTGGCGCCGGTTGGAACCCAACTATTTCCGGTTTCCGGCGAACCGTTGACTATAAAAAAAGCAAAGATTCGTGGAATTGAAAGTAGCGGAATGTTGTGTGCAGAAGATGAGATTGGCTTGGGAAATAGCCATGAAGGAATTATTGTTCTACCTGGAAACGCAATCACGGGAACTGCAGCCAGCGATTACTACAATCTGTACAACGACTGGATCTATGAAATCGGCATGACACCAAACCGGATGGATGCCATGAGCCACCTTGGAGTTGCAAAAGATGTCTGCGCTTATATCTCACACCATTATAAGAAAACAACAAAAGTAATTTCGCCTTTCAAAAATAATTTCAAGATTCACAATCCTTCAAAAAAGATAGAAGTAGAAATCGAAAATCCGGAAGATTGCGCGCGTTATGCAGGATTAGTTATCACAGAAATTACCATTGGAGAGTCCCCTGAGTGGTTGAAAAATAAACTAAAAAGTATTGGTCTCCGGCCGGTGAATAATATTGTTGATATCACCAATTTCATTCTGCATGAAACCGGACAGCCATTACACGCTTTCGATCTGGATAAAATAAATGGTGAAAAAATTATTGTAGAAACTCTTTCCGAAGGAACCGTTTTTACAACTCTGGATGAAAAAGAAAGAAAATTGAGCAGCAATGACATCATGATTTGTAATGGGAATGAAGAGCCAATGTGTATCGCAGGAGTATTTGGAGGCTTGAATAGTGGCGTTTCTTCGAAAACAACTAGTATCTTTCTGGAAAGTGCCGTCTTCAATCCTGCTTCTATCAGAAAATCGATGCTGCTACACAATTTAAGAACAGAAGCCGCCATCCGGTTTGAAAAAGGAGTTAACATAAGTCTTACCGTGGATGTTTTGAAACGTGCGGCGATGCTCATCAAGGAAATTACTGGAGGAAAGATTTCTTCAGAAATAATCGACGTTTATCCTTTAAAGAGAGAAAAAAAAGAAATTAATTTATCCAGCCATTATCTTAAAAAGATTAGTGGAAAAAATTACCATCCCGATACAATAAAAAATATCTTGAAATCTTTAAACTTTACAATTGTCAGAGAAGGTATTGATGATATCAAGGTAGCCGTTCCATTCAGCAACCCGGATATTACTATTCCTGCTGATGTGATTGAAGAAATTATGCGAATTGATGGGTTTGATAGTATTCAAATTCCGGATTCAATCATTATGTCACCCGCAACTGATCCGAACATAAAAGATGCATTGCAAACAGAAAAAATAATTAATTGGTTGATTGGAAATGGCTTTCATGAAATATTTACGAATTCAATTACCAACAGCAAATATTTTAACGATGAAACCCTTACCAGTACTGTAAAAATTATTAATAGCCTGAGCGAAGGACTGAACGTAATGCGTCCGTCAATGTTACCAACAGGATTGGAAAGCATCGCTTACAACCTAAACAGAAAGAATAGTAATCTTTTATTTTTTGAATTCGGAAAAACGTACGCCGAAATCGAAAATAAATATATTGAAAAACAAAACCTGGCAATTTATTTATCCGGAAACAAAAATGAAGTGAACTGGAATTCACCTGCAAAAAAAATCGATATTTATTTTGTAAAAGGAGTTGCGGAAGCAATTTTTTCTCTCTGTGGAATCAAAAATTATCAATTTGAATTTTCAACGGATGAAGATTTGAATGAATGCATTACAGCGATTTCGGATCATGAAAAGATCGGAATTGCGGGCTCTGTAAAAAGAACAAGTTTAGAAACTTTTTCCATAAAACAACCGGTATATTTTCTAAGCATTGATTGGGAAAAAATAAAATCAGTTACAAAAGACGGGGAGATTTCATTTGAGACCATTGCAAAATTTCCACAGATAGAAAGAGATCTTTCTATTTTAATTGATAAAAAAATCACTTATGCAGAAATTGAAAATTTGGTAAAATCTTTGCAGATAAAAAAGCTAGAGCGCATTCAGTTGTTCGATGTTTTCGAGAATGAAAGGTTAGGAGAAAATAAAAAATCATTTGCGATTAATTTCTCTTTCATTGATAAAGAAAAAACTTTGACCGATCATGAAATAGAAGTGATCATGAATAAAATTATATCAAATCTTGAAAATAAATTGAATGCCATAATACGACGCAATGCCTGAATCTATTGATATTCATATAAAAAACATTCAATCCAAATTGCAGTTGTTACTGAGAAGACACGTTTTGTTATTGAAAGAAAATGATCAATTAAATACAGAAATTCGCGCTTATCAATCGAATGAAAAAGCACTAATCGAAAAAACAACTCAATTACAACAACAGGTAAATATCTTAAAAACTTCTAGCGGAAAATTGCAAGGAAAAGAAAAAATAGATTTTGAAAAAAGTATCAACCGCTATATTCAATCCATCGATAAATGCATTAACCTTTTAAATAAATAGGATGGCAGAAAAAGAATTAATCCCGTTGAATATTGTGATTGGCGACAGAAGTTACCGGATTAAAATTTTACCCTCAGATGAACAAACGGTTCGAAAAGTATTGAAAACAATCAATGAAAAAATACTTGAATTCAAAACGCAATTTGCCGGAAAAGACATGCAGGACTACATTTCAATGGTTTTGATCTGGTATGCAACCCAATTGAAAGAAAACCCTGCAGACATAATAAGCAACGACATCTTAGAATCATTATTGAAAATGGAAAAGCAATTAGAAGAAGCGGTTGCTCATCCCTAGTAAATAAACAAATAAGTATGATTCTATTTCTCTTTCTCATTTAAAAAAACCGGGCTCCAAGGTTTTTGATCTGTTTCTTAATCACAATTTTATTTGAATTTTTTCCGGATTATTGTAAAACGAGATCACTGATATTTAGATGTACATACATCGAACCTGAAAATGAACAGGATTAAATCCTTCAAAAAAAATTAAAACTGTATAAATTTTCACTTTAAAAATTATTCAAGTTAATCTTTACAAACTCTCTTCTTCTATTTCATTTTCTTCTTCGCTTAAAACCCCATTGTGTTTTACGAGTAGCGTTCCCTGCATATATTTTTCGTCGTGTAAAGAGGCATCTAATCCCAATTCTTCATCCGCCTCACTAACCCGCATCGGCATTACCCAATTGATGAATCTAAAAATACCATAAGAGACAGAAAAACTATAAGCAACAACGATTCCCAAGCCTTTTAATTGGGTAAAAAAGAAAGCGGGATTTCCATAAAATAATCCATCATTCCCAGTGGCATTCACAGTTTTAGTTGCAAAAATTCCCGTCATAATCATTCCTACAATTCCTCCGATTCCGTGACAGGGGAAAACATCCAAAGTATCATCCAGGGCCGATTTCGACCGATAATACACAGCTATATTCGAAATAATAGCAGCGACAACTCCGATAAAAATGCTTTGCGGAATGGCTACGAACCCAGCACCTGGAGTAATGGCCACCAATCCAACAACCGCACCAATACAAAAGCCAAGGACCGAAGGCTTTTTCCCTTTTAATACGTCAAAAAACATCCACGCCAACCCCGCCGCAGCTGCGGATGTGTTGGTTGTTGCGAAAGCGGAAACCGCCAAAGAATTCGCAGCTAAAGCGGACCCGGCATTAAATCCGAACCAGCCAAACCACAGCAGACCCGTGCCGATTAAAACATAAGGAATATTCGCAGGTGGAATTTCCTTATGATCTCGGTGAACTTTCCTTCTTTTTAAAACCAATGCGCCTGCAATTGCAGCGCAACCTGCAGAGATATGAACCACGGTTCCACCAGCAAAATCAAGAATTCCCATCTTAAATAAAAATCCTCTCGGATTCCATGTCCAATGAGCGATTGGCGCATAAACAAACAGACTGAACATGACAATAAAAAGAATGTATGAAGAGAAGCGCGTTCTTTCAGCAACAGCACCAACAACAAGTCCAGGAGTTATAATGGCAAACATCAGTTGGAAAAGCGCAAATAACATTAATGGAATCGTGGGAGCTAAGCTCCAGGGCGCGCCAGAGCTTACTCCTTTGAAAAAAAGATGAGAGAAAGGATTGCCAATGAAACCACCAAGTGATTCGCCAAAAGCGAGACTATAACCCACCGTGATCCACAAAACGCTGACAACACCAGCAGCAACAAAACTTTTGATCATGGTCGATAACACATTTTTCCGGTGAACCATTCCGCCATAAAAAAATGCAAGGCCCGGCGTCATCAAAAAAACCAATGCCGTGGCCACAAGAATCCATGCAATATCCGCAGAGTTATACGTTCCGGGATCACTGAAAGTTTTGATGGAAGGAACAAATAAAGAAAGTATAGCAACTATAACCAAAACGACAAAAGGAACTGATTTACTTAGATTAATTTTTTTCATATCCATTAATTTTGAATCAAATCTAAATGGATATTTCTTTAATTACGCTAATTATTATAGATTTATTTTATGATAATATAAATGTTCCCCCTTGTTTGAGCTAGCTTTTATTTAGATTCTAAATAAATTAAAACATATTTTAAATAATAATAGCTTAGTAACCGAATAGATATATCGAATTCTTATACCGTCATATTATTATAAGTTTACAATTTATGTATAATCAATAACTCAAAATACCTTGATGAAATATTTTAAAATTTATTTGAGGATAATTTTCATTCAAATGTTTTGTTGTTTCAACGTATTCAATTTCTTTTAATCCTCTGGATTGCACACTTAAATTAACGGAGGTTGCTATTACTTTTTCTGTCAGAAAAGTAAAACCGCTTCCTTTTGATTCGTCAAAAGAGATATCACTACCTGTCTTGATTGCTAATATAATCTGGATCAGTTTTTTTGAATCCATTTATTTTTGTAAATATTTTTCAATTATTCATTGAAGTAATATTAATCACGAGCTGAAGTTGCTTAGAATTTTACGCAATATTTTACAAAAAACCATTTGTATACGACAGTAAAAATTTAGTGATACTCAAATAAAGATCATGTTTTTTTAATCATGAAATTCTCATTGATCAGACGCTACATAAAGAGAATGAAGAAACAGGTAGACACAATTATCAAATTACCTTTTCATTTTTGTTTCGAATCTATATTTAAAGATGATGTTTGTTTTTCAATTTCTCATATTCTTTTTCAGCCAAAGTGTTACGTGAACGGTAAACGCCCACATAATTGAATAATACGCCAATTCCCCAACCCACCATGGGCCATACCGGCCATGGGATGATGTCTCTATCCGCTGGCGGCGTAGAATTGTTTCTGAGACTTATGTACCAAAGCGTCCAGAAAAAAATATTCATGATAAAATAAATAAGCACATGGTATTTGAACGCCGCTCGTTTTTGTGCAACTTTCCAGAGATCAGGATCTTTAGTTTCTATGTCCATCATTTCATATTTAATTTTCAAAATAATATCTAATGCAATGTTTGTACCGTGTCTTCATTTCCCATACCTGCTCTTATTTGATATACTTTTTTTGCCTCTATTCTCTTAAACATGAAGCATGCGGAGAATTGCGTTGATGTTTGAAATGACAGAAGCTAAAACATCCTATACTTCCCGTAAAATATAAGTCATTTACATCAGCAGAACTCAGATTATTGATGCGATTCAAAGATGATTTGTATTCCAATGTTTCAGATTTCTATTGGTTATTTTCATTCGAATGATTCCAAACTTGATTATAGATAAAAAAAAGAAAACGAGCAGTTTTGAATCATTTTATACATTTTACACATATTTTAAATGGTCTATATCTTAGATCAGATTAAAATAAAAAAACTTTTTTAAAGACCAAAAATGCGATTTTCTTGGTGCTTATTTATTGATTATCAGTATATAACGAATTTGAAAGTACAAATCTTCTCATATGTGAAAGTATCGAAAATTTATTCACATCGGCGAAAATTAATTTGTTTATCTGCCTGAGATTTGTAATTTAGCAATAGAATTTAATGGGTTAGTAAGTACAAAGAGCTGGTAGCAATACTGGCTCTTTTACTTTTTAGCAAGTCATCTATATTTCTTTTTCATTTCCATGGTAAATCTGTCTTGCCAATAAAATTCATTTTCTCTTTTTTCATTTTCATCACTTCATAATGTTTGATTAATTTCATTGCTTATAAAAAATGATAAATGAGCAAAACAAAGACTGCTTTTTTTTGCAGCAACTGTGGACAGGAAAGCACGAAGTGGGTAGGTAAATGTCCTTCGTGTAACGAATGGAATACTTTTGTGGAAGAAGTAATTGTTAGAGGAAATGAGAAACAAGAATCGGAATGGAAAGAATTTTCTTCATCAAGTGGAGGACTGAAAACAATTTCTTTACAACAGGTTACAAGCGGTGAAGAAAAAAGAATTTTTACTGAAGATGCAGAACTTAATCGCGTACTCGGCGGTGGAATTGTTTTAGGAAGCATCGTTTTGATCGCGGGTGAACCAGGCATTGGAAAATCAACGCTCTTTTTACAGGCTTCCTTGCAGCTAAAAAATATTGTTACCTTATATATCAGCGGTGAAGAAAGTGAACAGCAAATCAAAATGCGCGCCGACAGGCTCAAAATAAATAATGATAAATTTTTCCTGCTCACGGAAACGAACACACAAACGATTTTTAAAGAAATAAAAAAACTAAAGCCACAATTAGTAATTGTTGATTCGATTCAAACACTTCAATCTCCCTACATAGAATCTGCTCCGGGAAGTGTTTCACAAATAAGAGAAAGCGCTGCCGAACTTCAGCGCTTCGCAAAAGAAAGCAACACACCAGTCTTTTTGATCGGGCATATTACCAAAGATGGAAGCATCGCCGGACCGAAAATATTGGAACACATGGTAGACACCGTTTTGCAATTTGAAGGAGATCGACATTATGCTTATCGGATCTTGCGCACATTGAAAAATCGTTTTGGTTCTACATCTGAATTAGGAATTTATGAAATGACGGGCGAAGGAATGAAAGAAGTTAAAAATCCCTCGGAAATTTTGATTACACAAAAAGAAGAACAGCTAAGTGGCGTAGCAATCGCTGCGACGGTGGAAGGAATCCGTCCTTTATTAATCGAAGTGCAGGCATTGGTTACACAAAGTGTATATGGTACGCCGCAACGGACCAACACTGGCTTTGATTTGAGAAGATTACAATTGCTGCTGGCGGTTTTGGAGAAGCGCGGCGGTTTTCATTTCGGAGTAAAGGACGTTTTTATCAATATTGCCGGTGGATTGAAAGTGGAAGATCCTTCAATCGACCTCGCAGTTCTGAGCGCGTTGCTTTCTTCATACGAAGACGTAGCATTACCCATGCAAATTTGTTTTTCAGGAGAAGTAGGTTTAAGCGGAGAGATCAGAGCTGTGAACCACATCGAACAAAGAATTGCCGAAGCTGAAAAATTGGGTTTTGAAAAGATTATTGTTAGTAAATACAACACCAAAGGATTGGGGAAAACTAAATTCAATATTGAGGTAATTGCTTTGGGGAAAGTTGAAGAGTTGTATAGATATTTATTTTAGATTGATTGATTTCAAAATATTATTTTGAAGACATTTTCATTCAAGTCCATTTCTCATTTGTTTTATCCGCACACTTGTATCGGATGCGGAAGTGACGTGATTCAAAATGAAAATTTTCTTTGCCTGGAATGTATCAATGATCTGCCTCATACTGATTTTGCAATGCATGCAAATAATTATCTCGAAAAAAAATTTTGGGGAAGAATGGCATTGACATCCGCGATGAGCGAATTTTATTTTTCAAAAGATTCTATTGTTCAAAATATGATTCACGAAATGAAATACCGTGGAAATAGAAAAGCTGCACACTATTTTGGGAAGCTTATGGGAAAAAGTTTACTCAATAGTAATCGCTTTCAGGCAGACGTTCTCATACCTCTGCCTCTGTTTGAAAGTAAAGAGAAGATGCGCGGTTATAATCAGTCTGAAATTCTTTGTAATGGCATTTCTGAAATTGACCAAATACCCGTAAGCCGAAACAATGTGATCCGGAAAGTTTTTACAGAAACCCAAACAAGAAAACATCGTTTGGAAAGATGGAAAAATGTTGAAAATATTTTTCAGATTATAGATCCAAAATCATTGGAAGGGAAGCACGTTTTATTGGTGGATGATGTTATCACAACCGGCGCAACGCTTGATGCATGCGGCACAGAAATTCTTAAAATAAAAAACGTGAAACTGAGTATTGCAACACTTGCCTTGGCAATGAGTTGAATCCACGCTCAAAATGTATGTTCCAAAGTAAAAATGGATAGACCATTCCAACAGTAAACAAACAAATTCTCTGATTTTCTATTTTACTAGAACTTATCTTGATATTCCCATCTTTGCTTCTATAGAAAGTGTGGCATGAGGAACAGCTCTTAATCTTGCTTTATCAATTAATTTTCCGGTAACACGACAAATTCCATAGGTTTTGTTTTCAATCCGCATCATTGCTTTTTCCAAATGATCGATGAAAGTGATTTGACGGCTGGCCATTTGGCTCAGTTGTTCTCTTTCCATGCTCAAACTACCATCTTCCATCGTCATATAACGATTGTCACTTTCATCTCCGCCCATTTGATCTTTGCGGGTAATTAGTCCCTGGAGATAGCCCAATTCTTTTTTGGCAGTTTCCAATTTACGCGTAATCAACTCCCTAAATTCAACCAATTCTGAGTCACTATAACGCATCGTAGGGCCCGTAAATTCTATGGGTGATTGATCAAGAACGGATTTAGTAAATTCCGGTTCATATTTTCTTGCTTTCTCTGTATTTGTTTTGGGCATAACGAAAGCCTTCTGTGGCTTTTTCACTTCTTCTTTTTTCAATTTTATTTTTGCTATAGCTTTTTTCAATTCTGCTTTGTGATCATGTGCTTTTTCCTCTGGTTTGGACACAGTTTTCTTCAAAACTTTTTGTTTTATAGGTTTTGCAGCAGCCTTTTTTACTGGTGCTGCTTTTTTTGTAGTCGTATTTATTTTTTTAGCAGCTTTCTTCGGTGTCGATACTGCCGATTTTTTCTTGGTAGCCAATCTCTTAGGTACTGCATTTTTTACACCGGATTTAGCAGCTTTTTTTACCGGCGACGGTTTCTTAATTATCTTCTTTGATTTCTTTTCATTGATCAATTTGGATGCCGCTTTTTGGCCAGTAATCTTTTTAGCTAATTTTTTATCTTTAACTTTTGGAACCGGTTTTTTTAGAGTTTTGTTTTTAGGGGCTGCCTTTTTGACCGGGCCAGCTTTTTTAGCCGGGTCCGTTGTCGATTTAGACTTTTTCGCAACAGGAGTTGCTTTTTTTCTTGTAGCCATTGCTTAAATATTTTCTTTACTAATATTTATTAAAAAGGTGTCATTATTGACATCTATTTTTGTGCCATCCAAGATGTTTGGCACAAATTTAATTTTTTCTGCCAAAATTTCGGCGCGAATATACTCATTAAATTCTATAATTATATCTTTAGCAGCAGCTTTTTCTTCCATTATTACAACAATTTTATCGGTAAGTTTAAAATTGCTTTCTTTTCTTAAATTTTGAATTCTATTGATAAATTCCCTGGCAAATCCCTCTTTTTTTAGTCCATCTGTAATAATCAGATCGAGAGCTACAGTTAAATTACCCTTTACTGCAATTTCGAAACCGGGTATTTCGTTGGTACTAATTTCAATATCATCAAAATTGATATAAACCGGATCTTCATTCAGTTCTTTGAAACCGGGGTTTAATAAAAACTGATTCTCCTGAATTTTATTTATTTCATCATCGTTTAATTCCAGAATTTTCGATGCAGCCCATTTCATCTTTGATCCCAACTTTTTACCCAATGTTTTATAATTCGCTTTAGCACTTTTCCGAATAAAATTGTTATCAGCAGGTAGAATTTCGACTTCTTTTATATTTGTTTCAGACTTGATGATACCTTCAACGAGTCTGATCTTTTCTTCAAATTCAGTGTCAATTGCAGGAATTATTACTTTCTGAAGTGGCTGTCTGACTTTAATATTTACTTTCTTTCGAAGCGATAAAATAAGAGAAGCCACATTTTGAGCCAATTGCATTCTTTCTTCAAGCGACGCATCAATCAATCTTTCATGAGCTATCGGATAATCGCTCAAATGGATTGAGCTTACTTTTATCTTTTGCGTAATGTTATTCAAGTTTTGAAAGAGCCATTCCGCAAAAAACGGAGCTATCGGAGCCATCAGTCCACTAATTGTTTGCAGGCATTCATAGAGTGTTTGATAGGCAGAAATTTTATCTTTTTTCCCTGACGTGTTGTTTTTATCAACGGGTTTCCAAAAGCGGCGTCTGCATAGACGGACATACCAATTACTTAATTGTTCATCTAAAAAAAACTCGATTGCCCTTGCCGCTTGTGTAGGCTCATAATCATCTAAATAGTTCGTCACCTCTTTTGTTAAAGAATTCAAAGAAGAAATAATCCAACGATCCATCTCCGGTCTTTCAACAACGGGAATCGTTTCTTCTTCA
>JBDTKF010000097.1:0-10667 GCA_039935455.1 Ginsengibacter sp. | reverse complement strand
ATATTGGCAACATCGCACCATTCCAGTGCTTTTCTTAAATTATATTCTACGCGGATATCAAAAGCTTGTTTTATATATTTTGGAATCAAAGTCGGCGGCCCTGCAACCATCACTTCGGCGCCAGCCTTCTTCAATAAATAAATATTACTCAACGCAACTCTCGAATGCATGATATCTCCGACCAGTACAATTTTTTTCCCTTCTAATTTTCCCAATTTTTCTTTGATGGAAAAGGCGTCCAACAAAGCCTGCGTCGGGTGTTCGTTGATACCATCTCCTGCGTTTATAATTGCAGCAGGAATATGCTTGGCCAAAAAATGTGGAGCTCCACTGGCACCATGTCGCATCACCACCATATCCACTTTCATGGAAAGAATGTTATTTACAGTATCCAGTAAAGTTTCGCCTTTGGAAACCGAAGAACTGGAAGCAGAAAAATTAAGGGTATCAGCGCTCAGCCTTTTTTCAGCCACTTCGAATGAAATGCGAGTCCGCGTTGAATTTTCATAAAACAAATTGACAATTGTAATATCGCGTAAAGAGGGTACTTTTTTTATCGGTCTTTGTAATACTTCTTTAAATTGAATGGCAGTGGAAAGAATTAATTCAATATCTGAAAGTAGTAAATCTTTAATGCCGAGAAGATTTTTGGTAGATAGTTGCATTAAAGGTCAAAGCTAAATGAAAAAATTAATTGCACAAAAAGTTATGAAAATGTTTCAAAAGAAAATAGGTTCGAAAAATGATCTAATACAAATTCACTTCTTCTTTATCCCACTCCACTTTTACTTTTTGAGAAATAATCGAATCAATCGATTTGCCACAATAATCTGGCTGGATAGGGAGCTGGCGGCTGTATCGGCGATTGATCAAAACACAAAGCTCCACTTTTTTGGGCCGTCCAAAGGATAACAATGCGTCCAATGCAGCGCGTATCGTTCTTCCGGTATAGAGCACGTCATCGATCAGAATCACATTTTTATCTTCCAGTGAAAAAGTAATATTGGTTTGGTTGGGCTCGCGCAATTCTGTGCGAATATCATCCCGATAAAATGTAATATCTAATTTGCCATAACTAAAAATTTGTTCAGGCTTTATTTTTTTTAATTGATCATAAATCTTATCAGCGAGGAAAATTCCACGAGGTTGCAATCCAATCAGAACCACAGTCGAAAGATCAACATAATTCTCAATCACCTGGCAAGCGAGGCGTTCAATGGTAATCTGAAGTTGATGTTTGTTGAGAATTGTATTCATGAAAAAACTTGAATAATTTTCGTTTATGCTCTACTGTTATACTAAAAACAAAACAGGAATCGGCTTTATTTATTTGTTCACTACTTTATTGAGCTTCATCTCTTTTCCTGATTCATAAATGGATAACGATAATCAGTCGCCGGAAGAAAAGTTTCTTTGATGGTTCTGGCGCTCAACCAACGATAAAGATTGATGATGCTTCCGGCTTTATCATTTGTTCCACTTCCACGGGCACCGCCAAATGGCTGCTGACCAACAACTGCGCCAGTCGGCTTATCGTTGATATAAAAATTTCCCGCACTATTGGTCAATTTTCGGGTAGCAAGTTCAATTGCATTTCTATCTTTCGCAATGATTGAGCCGGTAAGTGCATAAGGTGATGTCGTATTCACCAGCTTCAAACATTCTTCAAATTTATCTTCATCATAAATATAAATACTTAGTATTGGCCCGAACAATTCATTGCACATAGTTATATATTTCGGATCCTTAACTTCTACTACTGTTGGCTCAACAAAATATCCTTTAGTCTGATCGCATTTTCCACCAACAATAATTTTTACACTTTTATCTTTTTTTATTTCCTTCAGATACCCCTCCAATTTATTAAAACTCTTTTCATCAATTACTGCATTAATAAAATTACCAAAATCTTCAACCGTTCCCATCTTCATGGTTTTTATTTCAGCTACCAGTTTTTTCTTAACTTCTTCTGCAAGATTAGAAGGAATATAAGCCCTGGAAGCTGCAGAACATTTTTGTCCCTGGTATTCAAATGCCCCGCGGCAGAGCGCAGCCACCAAAACATTTATATCAGCACTCTTATGCGCAATCACATAATCTTTTCCTCCCGTTTCACCGACAATTCTTGGATAAGATTTGTAGTTGTTCATGTTTTCACCAATATGTTTCCAGATGGCGTTGAAAACAACAGTACTTCCTGTAAAATGTATTCCGGCAAAATTTGGATCAGTAAAACAAACCTCTCCTAACGTATTTCCTTCAACGTAGATTAAATTTATTACACCATCGGGCAAACCGGCTTCTTTCAAAATACGCATAAACATTTGTGCGCTGTAAACCTGCGAGTCAGCACATTTCCATACAACCACATTTCCACATAAGGCCGCAGAAGTGGGCAAATTTCCACCAATCGCCGTAAAATTAAACGGGGTAATTGCAAGCACAAATCCTTCCAGCGGGCGATATTCCATCCGGTTGTTTATTCCCGGTGAACTAATCGGTTGCTGGTTATAAATTTCACTTAAAAAATGTACGTTGAATCTCAAGAAATCTATCAATTCGCACGCAGCATCAATCTCTGCCTGGTAAGGATTCTTACTTTGTCCGAGCATCGTAGTTGCACAAATTTCTGCACGATATTTTGTAGCAATTAAATCGGCCGCTTTCAAAAAAATATTTGCCCGGTTTTCCCAACTTAAGCCGGCCCATTTCTCTTTTGCTTTTAGAGCCGAATTGATGGCTTTTTTCACATGAGAAGCATCGCCCATGTTATAATTTCCAAGAACAAAATCCTTTTCATGAGGAGGACATATTTTGATCTTGCTATTTGTAAAAACTTCTTCATTTCCAATGTACATTGGAACATCAATTTTTCTGGTTTTTAATTCCTTGAGTGTTTTTTTTAAAAGTGCTCTTTCGGGGCTTCCCGGCGCATAATTGAGCACCGGTTCATTTACCGGAAGCGGATAATAAAAATTTCCAGTATTCATGATGAATCGTTTTACTCCCGATATAACCGGGATAGATTAATGGATAAAATAAGAGGCCGGATCAATCCGGCTTCAAAATTATTTTTTTAAATACATAACTTCCTTCACCAGGTTAATGGTTCTGGGAATATCCGGTAGATAAAGTGCAACCAAATTCGGTGCGTAATGCATTGGAGCATCCAATGAAGTAATTCTACGAATGGGTGCATCCAAATAATCAAATCCCTCTTTTTGAATGCGGTAAGCGATTTCAGAAGAAACAGAAGCAAACGGCCATTGTTCTTCGACAATTACCAACCGGTTTGTCTTTTTTACTGAATCCAAAATGGTATGCCAATCCAGTGGACGGATGGTTCTTAAATCAATTACTTCCGCGTTTATATTTTCTTTTTGCAATTCTTCAGCCGCCCCCAGAGCCACTTTCATCATCTTATTAAATGATACAATGGTTACATCTTTCCCTTCACGGGCTACTTTTGCTTTGCCAATTGGAATCAAATATTCTTCTTCAGGAATCATTCCTTTATCTCCATACATCACTTCGCTTTCCATGAAAATAATCGGATTATCATCACGAATCGCACTTTTTAATAAACCTTTTGCATCATACGGGTTACTTACCGAAATAACTTTCAAGCCAGGAATATTCGCATACATCGATTCGTAAGCAGTGGAATGTTGTGCGCCCAATTGCCCGGCACTTCCGCTTGGCCCACGAAATACGATCGGGCATCCAACTTGTCCGCCACTCATTGCAAGCATTTTGGAAGCTGTATTTAAAATCTGATCCAAAGCCAGATTGGCAAAATTCCAGGTCATATATTCTAATATCGGACGAAGACCATTCTGCGCAGCACCTACAGCTACGCCCGTAAATCCAAGCTCAGAAATTGGAGTATCAATAACTCTTTTTTCTCCAAATTCTTCCAACATACCCTGACTCACTTTGTAAGCGCCATGATATTCTGCCACTTCTTCGCCCATCAAAAAAACCTTCTCATCGCGTCTCATTTCTTCCTGCATCGCTTCGCGCAATGCTTCTCTGAATGCTACTTCTTTCATCAGTAAACTTTAATTTTTAATGCGTTGAACAAACTGACAGCTTTCCTTTTTAGTACAATTTACATCCAAACGAAGGCCATAATGTCAATCAATTTGTTTTCAAAAATGAGATGCAAAATTATCGGTTAAACGCCAAATAATCAAAACTGTTTATAAGCCAAAATCTGAAAATCATATTTTTTTCAAGCCACCGTTAAAAGTTTTACACACTTTTTCATGATTCATTTTTGAGCAATAAATCAATAACGTACTTTTGCGCAGATTTTAAAAATAATAATCATGCAACTTTCTTCTCTTTTAAAAAGATTTAGTGAACCTGAAACGCTGAGAATGGCTAAACTTGGCCGCGAACTAAGAGCTCAGGGAATTAATATTATTGACCTAAGCCTCGGCGAACCGGATTTCAACACACCCGAACACATTAAAGAAGGTGCAAAAAAAGCCATCGACGAAAACTGGAGCCATTATACACCTGTTTCTGGCTATGCTGTTCTCAAAGAAACCATTTGTAAAAAACTATTACGCGATAATGGGCTTGAATATACTCCGGAACAAATTGTGGTGAGTACCGGAGCCAAACAATGTATTGCAAATACAATGTTCAGTATTCTTTATGATGATGATGAAATAATTATTCCTACACCTTATTGGGTTTCGTATTCAGAAATTGCCAGGATGACTCGTGCAAAAGTTGTCTTTGTAAATACGACTCCCGAAACCGGATTTAAATTAACACCGGCACAACTGGAAAATGCGATCACAGAAAGGACTAAACTTTTTATTTTCTCTTCACCGTGCAATCCGACCGGAGCTGTGTATTCCAAAGATGAATTGGAAGCACTTGCGAAAGTTTTTGAAAAACATCCGCAGGTTTGCATCATCAGCGATGAAATTTATGAATACATTAATTACTCGCATATCGAAGGAAAATATGAAAGCATTGCTCAATTTGCTTCTATAAAAGACAGAGTAATCATTATAAACGGATTAAGCAAAGGGTTCGCTATGACCGGTTGGAGATTAGGATATACCGCATCTGCACCGGAAATTGCAAAAGCAAATGAAAAAATTCAGGGTCAGATCACCAGCGGCACCAGTTCAATAACACAGCGAGCTGCCATCACCGCATTAGCCTCACCATTAGATGCTACTTATGATATGGTAAAAGAATTTAAACGTCGCAGGCAAAGAGTAATCAAACTATTAAAAGAGCTTCCCAATTTGAAATGCATAGAGCCACAAGGTGCTTTTTATATTTTCCCGGACGTAAGATATTATTTCGGGAAAAAATTTGAGGACGAAGTAATCAATAATTCTAGCGAACTTTGTATGTATCTTTTGAACCATGCACATATTTCAACAGTTTCAGGAGATGCTTTTGGTCAACCCGGTTATATCAGAATTTCATTTGCAAACAGCATGGAAAATATTGAAGAAGGTTTCAAAAGGATTAAGAGCGGGTTGGAAAAACTTTCCTGAAGAGATTGATTTTTTTCAATTAAAAACGAAGTAACATGAAAAGAGTTCTGGCAGTTGTTTTTCTAATTATCATCTTACTTGCCGTCTGGTTTTTGTTTTTTAAAACAGAAAACGATGATGGGAAAACTATGGCCAAAGAAACGATCGGTGTGCAAAAGCATTCCGATGAATTTAATAAAAAAGTGGACCAAATGATGAATGCATATGTGGATATGAAAAATGCTTTCGTGGATGCAGATCTCGTTCAAATAAAAACACACGCCACTCAATTTCTCGTTGCCATTGACAGTCTCAAATTGACAGAACTTCAGCAAAAAGACGCTTCTTTATTTATGGCTGCCCAACAAAACATCAGCGACATCAAAGCCAACACAGCACCAATTGTAAAAGAAACAGACATTGCAGAGATGCGTCATGATTTCAGTATGATTTCTGAAAATCTATATCCTCTTTTAAAAACGATCGGATATGAAGGGCAAAAACTATATTGGCAAAATTGTCCAATGGCTTTCGGCGATGATAAACCTGCAAACTGGCTTAGTAATACTTCAGAAATCCTCAATCCATATCTTGGCAAAAATCATCCGGAATACAAATCGGCAATGCTTCATTGTGGTGAGAACATGGATTCGCTCTATTTAAAATAGATATGAATGTTGCTCATAACAAAATAAAAATCACGTTTATTTATTTGTTTACTGAAAAAGTCCATGTGAAATAATAACATGCTGATTGTTTCATCTCGATAACGAATCATTCCCCTGCAAACCTCCGGTGTGAATACATAGAATTTTAGCACCGTCAGGAAAATATCCTTTGCCAATTAAATCTTTTACCCCAAACATCATTTTCGCTGTATAAACAAAGTCTAACTGAATTTTATTTTGCTCATAGAATTCATTCATGAAAGAAATTAATTCTCCATTCTTTTTTGCATAGCCGCCAAAATGATAACCTGGAATGAAAGAATACTTTTTCGCAGTATTCACCTTCAACTCCGCAAATCTCTTTTCGATATCATTGAAGTTTTTTAAAACACCGAAACCCATTATTTCTGTTTCATTTTTATTAGCTTCCGTGAGGCCTGCAAAAGTTGTGGCTGTTCCCACTGGCAAACAAACATGTGTAAAATTTTTATCAGTGAAATAGTCATCGATCAATTTCGCACCTTCTTTTCCTTGTACAGAGTATCCTCCTTCAGGGATTAAAATATGTTCACCATGCCTGTTTATTAAAGCTTTGAAAAAATCGTTCTCAGTTATTTTTTTATAGGTTGCACGGCTTATGAATTCCAATTGCATACCCTGTTCCAGGCAAAATAATAAGGTAGAAGAAAGATTTTCAGGCCTTTCACCACGTACAATGCCTACAGATTTAATTTTCAATTCCTTGCAGGCAAACGCAGTAGCAGCGAGATGATTGGAATAAGCACCCCCAAAAGTAATTATCTTTTTATGCAATGATTTTTTTGCTTCTTCCAGGAAATAAATCAGCTTAAATAATTTATTTCCAGAAATAACCGGATGAACTTCATCGAGTCGCAACATAAAAATCTTAGTAGAACTATTTTCTGAAAACCTTTGGTTTAATAGAGAAACAGTTGGTTTGTTGAATTGAATTTCAGGAACAATATCTTTGATAGACGAATGTGGCATAAATCTTTCTTTCTTAAATTCGCGGCAAATTAATTATTAATAAACGTAAACTTAAATCACAAAATATAGAAAAATGAAACCTACACTTTTAGTTTTGGCAGCTGGCATGGGAAGTCGTTATGGCGGCATCAAACAAATGGATTCTTTTGGCCCAAACGGGGAAACAATTATCGACTATTCAATTTATGATGCAATAAGAGCAGGATTTGGGAAAGTGGTTTTTATTCTCCGCGATTCATTTGCTGAAGAATTCAAAAATTTATTTGAACCAAAATTGAAAGGAAAGGTCCAAACGGAGTATGTAATGCAGGAAATGGATTCCTTTACTGAAGGATTTAAAACTCCCGTAGAGCGCAGTAAACCATGGGGAACAGCACATGCCGTACTCTGTGCAAAAGATGTCATACACGAACCTTTTGCAGTTATTAATGCAGATGATTTTTATGGAAGAGACGCTTTTGATAAAGCCGTTAAGTTTTTGATGGAAGGTGTTTCCGAAAAAAATTATTGCATTATTGGTTACCAACTTTCAAAAACAATTTCTGAAAATGGAACCGTAAGCCGGGGAGTTTGCCAGGTTGATCCTGAAGGGAATTTATTGAGTATTCATGAACGTACCAAAATTTTCCCCGAAGGTGATAAAATTTATTACACCGAAAATGCACTGAAGGTTCCATTGCCACCCGATACGGTTGTCAGTATGAACTTTTGGGGATTCGATCCACAAGTATTCGATTACATTCAAAAATTATTTATCAAATTTTTACAGGATAATGCTGAAAATCCAAAAGCGGAATTCTTCATTCCAATTATTGGAGATTCATTTATTCATGATGATAAAGGAAAAATAAAAGTGATACCAACCTCTGCAAAATGGTTTGGTGTAACTTATAAAGAAGATGCTCCTACAGTACGGGAAGACCTTCACAAGTTGATAGAAAAAGGAGAATATCCTCAACATTTATTTACTACTGCTTCCTCAAACGCATAGTTTCTTATAATCGACATCAATCTTTATTGCTAAAGCATAAAAAAACATTCATCGTAAGGTGAATGTTTTTTTATATTAAGGTTCAGTTACAAGAAAGTAATTAATTCCCTTTAACCTTGTAGATAAATTCTTCCAGTTTTTTTATCTGTCTCACCCGATCCAAACCGGACAGGGAATTTACAGTTGGCAGCTTTATCGTCAAATCTTTTTCAGTCTTTATTTCCTTCAATGCATTATAAATATTCTTCGATTTAATAGCAAACACTACCCCATCCGCATTGGTCTCTTTGCTGCTGATAATGCCGATTACTTCCCCATTTTTATCAATTACAGGACCGCCACTGTTACCCGGATTTACTGAAATACTGATTTGATAAGAAGTCGTATCACCATAGTAGCCCGATTTGGCGCTTAGATAGCCTTCGCCATAAACAACTTCTTCCCGTGGATACCCCAGGGTAAAAATTGGTTCAGCAAGTTCTGAAGAGGATTTAGGAAATGTATATGGAACGGATGACACTTTTTTGAAGGAAGTATCATCAATTTTCAAAATGGCCAAATCTGTAACCATATTGGAATAAACCGCACTTGCATAATACTGATCGCCTTTTTTATTTTCTACAATCAGGTTTTTTGCATTTTGAACCACATGAGCGTTCGTAATGATAAACCCGTTTCCATCAATCAAAAATCCAGTAGCGCGAAAATTTGCTTCAAAATTGGGCCGTGCTGCAGCATCATTTAATTTATGTTCTATCTGATTCAATTTATGTTCAAACTGATTCAATTTATTATCTACTAACGGGGTGATAACTGCAACTTTGCTATTTTCAGAATACTTTGAAATTAAACTGGCAGTGCTAAATGAAATAACTCCCGCAATAGCCGCTGCTACTGCAATTGTACGCCTGTACCGGTTCCAGAGATATATTACCCTTGCTTTAGCTTTTCCTTTGCTATGGGAAATAATACCTTCATTAATTAATTTGCTCTCCACATCATTCAAATTGTGTTCGAATGATTTATGCTGACTCATGTTTTCAAGTTGAGCCAGAAAAAAAGTATGCTCTGCAGCAACTGCATCAATATCCGCATTATTTTTTCTCAACTCTTCAAAAAACAGTTTCTCCTCCTCATTCATTTCTCCCTTATTGTATCTTTCAACTGCATCTAAAAGTAAATTTTCGTCCATTTCAATCCTCATTTTTATATTGTGTGAAGAAAATTTTTTTCAATCTAACGAGACATTTATACTTCTGTGTTTTTGCATTATCCGCATTTGTATATCCAAAAGATGCAGCAATTTCCGGCATAGACTTCTTTTCAATATAAAACGCTTCCAGAAGGCTCTTGCAGGGTTCTCCAATCTTTTGTAATGCATTTGCCATCAACAATAAATCGGAATCCATTTTCTCATGTGATTCTATCTCATCCTCCACAGGCACAATCTCCTCAATACTTTCAATAGATGGATTATACCTGTTTTGCTTTTGTAATTTCTTTAACCAAAGTCGCCTGCAAATAGAATAGAGATACGTCTGCAACCGGCAACTTAAAATAAAAGAGCCCGATTTTGATTTCTCAAAAAGAACGATCATCGCTTCCTGAAAAATATCACGTGCATCATCAGAGTATCCATTGTTTTTTATGATGAATCCTTTGATTGCGGTAAAATTTTCACGGTAAATAGTCTCAATGGCACTTGTATCATTTACCGCAAGCCTGCTTAATAAATCTTTTTCCTGATCAATCGTTTTCACTCAACTATAATTAATACGTATAAAGTGGAAAAGTAACCCAAATTATTTTTTAAAAAAACTTTTATCAATGGGTTACTTTTCTCAAATACGGGTATAAATAAGAAATCTTTAAAAATAAAAATTAAACAAAATGAAAAAATTATTGCTTGTTTTCACAGTAGCAGCTTTTTTAACTGCATCTGGTGGTAGTTCATCAACTTCTGAAGCTACAACAGATTCTACAACAGTTAATACTTCTGTAGATACAACTTCTACAATGGGTGCTGCTGATACTACACACGCCATGAGTGCAGACACTACACATGCAATGAGTACAGATTCAACTACGAAATAATAATTGTAATTATAATTATTGCTTACGTTTTTTATTTGACTGGCAATCTAAGAGCCGTTTCCTATGGAAACGGTTTTTTTTGTTCAATGATTCACAGCAAAACCGGTCTGGCTCTAGTTTAAAACATTAATCTAAAAAAAATATAAAATTTATTTTTTGATTAGTCTCCAAATCTTACATTTGCGCCGGAGAGTTGGCAGAGCGGTCTAATGCGGCGGTCTTGAAAACCGTTGAGGGTCACACCTCCTGGGGTTCGAATCCCTAACTCTCCGCAGCAAATGGACAATTGAAAAATTATCCCGTTTTTAATTGGTGTCAAAATCTTCTGGGGGTAAATTTAAATTGGGGGTAATTTTCAAATGGATGAATGTCCTATTAAGGTCAATTCATAGAAGT
>JBDTKF010000096.1:0-13457 GCA_039935455.1 Ginsengibacter sp. | reverse complement strand
TTTTATTTCCATTCCTGGCCGGGGTGAATTAATGCTGATAACCGGCTCCAATATGGCCGGAAAAAGTACCTACCTGAGAAGCATTGGGGTCAATACAGTTTTGGCTATGGCGGGCGCTCCTGTTTGTGCCGAAACCTTTACGATTTCTCATGTTCAATTGATCAGCAGCATGCGCGTAACTGATAACCTGGAAGAAAGTACCTCTACTTTTTATGCTGAATTGAAAAAACTAAAAACAATTATTGAAAAAGTAAATGCGGGAGAGAAAGTTTTCATCTTGCTTGACGAAATTTTACGCGGCACCAATTCCCTTGATCGTCATACGGGTTCAAAAGCATTGATTAAACAATTGATTAAAAAGAAAGCTGCAGCTATAATTGCTACTCACGATCTGGAACTTGCAAACTTAAAAAATGAATTTGCTGAAAATATTCTTAATTATCATTTTGATGCGCAGGTAAGCAATGATGAATTATTTTTCGATTATCAACTCAAACCCGGTATCTGTCAGAGTTTGAATGCGTCTATCCTTATGAGAAAGATTGGAATAGAACTCTAATTCTGAGAGTTTGCGCAGTATTGTTATTCAGAATCGTTTTCGGATAATGTGGTTAACCTAATAATAAATTCAAATTTATGAAAAAGTACTATTTTTTTTGTTTGATAATTTTTCTTTCTTTCAGTGGCTGCGAAACTGCAAAGAGTATTATGGATTCTATTGGTTCAGGAACTAATGGAAATTTAACAACAGCCGAAGTTGTGCAAGGATTGAAAGAAGCTCTTGTACTGGGAACAGATTCTTCTACATTCCATTTATCATCTTTGAATGGTTTTTACAAGGATGCTATGGTAAAAATTCTGATGCCACCTGAAGCAGAAAATGTGGAGAAGACTTTAAGAAATGTAGGACTTGGTAGCGTGGTCGATAAAGCCGTTTTGTCTATGAACAGGGCGGCAGAAGACGCTTCCAAACATGTTGGCAATATTTTTATCAATGCGATAAAACAGATGACAATACAGGACGCGTTTGGAATTCTCAGAGGTGGTAATATGGCGGCAACAAATTATTTAAAAGAAAAAACAACTCAGCAATTGACTACTGCGTTTACGCCTATCGTTATTAAGTCCCTTGAAAATACGAATGCTACTAAATACTGGAAAGATGTCTTTACAACTTACAATCGCTTCAGTAATAAACCAGTAAACACTGATCTCACAAGATATGTAACACAAAAAGCGCTTGATGGATTATTTTATCACATTGGGATTGAAGAAGAACAAATACGTAAAGATCCCGCAGCAAGGGTTACGGATATTCTGAAAAAAGTATTTAATAAACAAAATACGAAAACCGGGTTTTAAATCTTTTGTGTGCAAACTTATCTTGAAGAACGATAGTAAACAAACAAATTTGCTTCATTCTTATTTTATATTTTCCTGATAAAGCATTTTAAGTATAACTCAAATACTGCTTTTAAAAACGAATATACCTGATCTATAAAAAAGCTTTTTTCTTGCCAAAAGGTTTATTATCCAATAAAAATCTTGCAGAAAAAGATGTTTTGATGGAAAAAGAAAAATAAATTTGTTCGTTTCGATTTGTAACTTATTTTTGCAGCGCAATGAGCAATACAAAAACGTATACCGGCTTCTTTTATTTTAGCTACTATTTTAGAAATAGTCCGGGATGCCTTTGTTAGAAACTGAAAAAAATCAGATTAAACGATAAAAGATCCCGGCAAAAAAGCCGGGATTTTTGTTTTTATATGAAAAAGAAAATAGCCATACAGGGTTTTGAGGGAAGCTTTCACCAGGCGGCCGCCCGACGATTTTTTGGAAATGATGTGGAGGTAATTTGCTGTTCCACTTTTAGAGATTTAGTGAAAATTGCTGATGACAAAACCAGGAGTGACGGTGGTTTGATGGCAATTGAAAATTCTATCGCCGGAAGTATTCTGCCGAATTATAACTTACTTCAAAAAAGCCACTTAAAGATTGTTGGAGAAGTTTATTTACAGATTGATCAAAATCTTTTAGTGAACCCGGGAGTTTCTCTATCTGATATTCACGAAGTTCATTCCCATCCAATGGCATTGCTACAATGCACCGATTATCTGGAAAAATACAATTGGAAACTAATCGAAACAGAGGATACAGCGCTTAGTGCTCAACATGTGCATGAAAACAAAAGCAAGCACATAGCCGCCATCGCGGGAGAATTTGCAGCAGAATTATTTCATCTACATATGATTGCTCCAAACATTCATACGCAAAAAAATAATTACACCAGATTTTGGGTTTTGGAAAATGCAGAGACTGTTGTTGAAATACAAGATTCCAATAAAGCTTCTTTGATTTTTGAGACAGATCACTCTAAAGGAAGTCTGGCTAAAGTGCTAATGAAAATTTCTGAAGGAGACGTGAATTTGAGTAAGCTACAATCAATGCCCATACCTGGCAGTGATTGGAAATATTCATTTCATGCCGATTGCGAGTTTACCAATCTCGAACAATTGTATCAGGTGTTGAAAAGCATCAGGCCATTGACTGCTGATGTAAAAGTTTATGGCGTTTATAAAAATGGAAAAAATTCAAACACTTAAAAAAGAATTTTTGAAAATGGGACATACCAATAAAAAAATAGGACAGGTTGCAGAGCGTCTCTCAGGAGTTGAGGAATATTATTTTTCTACAAAACTTCGTCAGATTGATGAAATGAATAAAGCCGGAAAGCAAGTAATCAATCTGGGAATTGGCAGCCCCGATCTTCCGCCACATCCTGATGTAATTAAAACATTAGAGATTGAGGCTGAAAAGCCTAACCAGCACGGTTATCAGAATTATAAAGGAAATCCTGTACTTAGAAATGCGATCTCCAAATGGTATAAAAGATGGTACGATGTAAAATTAAATCCGGATACAGAAATTTTACCATTGATGGGAAGTAAAGAAGGGATTATGCATGTATGCATGACCTACATTAATCAGGGTGATATCGTTTTAATTCCAAATCCCGGATATCCTACCTACAAAAGTGCAGCAAAAATTGCCGGGGCTAACGGTCATGCATACACGTTAAAAAAAGAAAACCACTGGCTTCCAGACTTTGAAGAATTGGAAAAGCTTGATTTAACAAAAGTTAAATTGATGTTTGTTAATTATCCTGAAATGCCCACGGGACAACTTCCTACGAGAGAAATGTTTATTCGCTTAATTTCATTTGCAAAAAAAAACCAGATTCTTATCTGCCATGATAATCCTTATAGTTTTATTTTAAATGATAAACCTATGAGTTTATTAAGTATTGACGGTGCTAAAGATGTGGTGATCGAATTAAATTCTTTTAGCAAAAGTCACAATATGGCTGGCTGGAGAATCGGAATGCTTTGCGGGGCAAAAGAACGAATTGAAGAGGTACTTCGCTTTAAAAGTAATATGGACAGTGGCATGTTTCTTCCGCTGCAACTCGCTGCTGCAAAGGCTTTGGAACTTGATCAAAGTTGGTTTGATTCTATAAATTCAGTTTATAAAAAGCGTAGAGAAAAAGTTTTCGATTTATTGAATTTATTGAAATGTTCTTTTGATAAAAACCAGGCAGGATTATTTGTTTGGGCAGAAATTCCATCAAGTTATAAGGATGGATTTGAACTAAGTGACCTGGTTCTGAATGAATCAACAGTTTTTATTACACCAGGTGGAATTTTTGGAAGTGCCGGTGATAAATATATCAGGGTAAGTTTATGTGCAACTGTTGAAAAATTAGAGGATGCAATCAAAAGAATTAAAAAGAATTAATAAAGCCGAAAAGAAATTGTTCATGTTTGAGAATGTTACCATTGTTGGTGTTGGTTTGATTAGCGGATCATTTGCACTCTCTTTGAAAGATAAAGGGTTAGCAAAACATATAATTGGTGTCAGTAAAACACAAAAAAGCCTGGATAAGGCTCAGGAACTCGGAATAATAGATGAAAGTTTACCGATGGAGGAAGCAGTGTCAAAAAGTGATTTTATTTATGTGGCAATTCCGGTTGATGCTACAATTCCTGTGATCAAACATATAATGGATCTAATGAATGATCATCAGATTGTGGCTGATGCGGGTTCCACAAAAATGGTTTTGTGTCGATCATTGGCTGACCATCGGATGCGTAAGCGTTTTGTAGCTACTCATCCCATGTGGGGCACTGAATATAGCGGCCCAGAAGCAGCAGTGCGAGACGCTTTCAGTGGTCGTTCCTGTGTGATTTGTGAAAAAGAGAAAAGTGATGGAGAAGCAGTAAATATTGTTGAAAATATTTATAGAAATTTAGGAATGCGCATCACCTATATGAATCCTGAGAATCATGATATACATGCTGCTTATGTGAGTCACATTTCTCACATTACTTCTTTCGCACTTGCTAACACAGTACTGGAAAAAGAAAAAGAAGGAGATGCTATTTTCGAATTGGCAGGTGGTGGTTTTGAAAGCACCGTGCGGCTTGCAAAAAGTAATCCGGCTATGTGGGCGCCTATTTTTATGCAAAACCGTGAGAATGTTTTAGATGTTTTGAATGAACACATTTCACAATTGAGGAAATTCAAATCCAGCCTTGAAAAAGAGAACTTACCTTATCTTATGGAGTTGATGGAAAACGCGAATAAAATCAAAAGGATTTTAAAATAATTAAACAAGATTGAAAAGGACTAACTGATTTTTTACAGTAAACAAACAAATAACAGCAAAAAACATTACCGACAATCAATAAATAAAAACAGCAAAAACAAAAAGTAAAACGTGAAAACCACTACTACAGCAGTAGAAAAACTAAAAAGCTATGAACGAAACAATTAAGAAAATCTGGAACAAACGGCCGGTAATTATTAGCGGACCTTGTAGTGCAGAGACAGAAGAACAGGTTGTAGAAACCGCCGTCAGGCTTGCCAAAACCGGAAAAGTAGATGCACTGCGCGCAGGGATCTGGAAGCCAAGAACCAAGCCAGGAATGTTTGAAGGAATTGGGGTAAAAGGATTGCCGTGGCTTAACCAGGCCAAAAAGATTTCTGGCCTTCCGATTGCCGTCGAAGTTGCTACGGCAAAACATGTAGAGATGGCTTTGCAGTTTGACGTGGACATCCTTTGGATTGGGGCTAGAACTACGGTTAACCCGTTTAGTGTGCAGGAAGTTTGTGATGCGTTGCGTGGTACAGATGTGCCGATCCTCATCAAAAATCCCATCAATCCGGATCTGGAATTATGGTGTGGTGGAATTGAACGTTTGCAAAAAGTAGGAGTTAAAGATATCGGAATGATCCATCGCGGATTTTCAAATTACGGCAATACGGAATTTAGGAATGCTCCAATGTGGCATCTTCCGATCGAAATGAAAAGAAGGTTTCCTGAGATGTTGATCATTTGCGATCCATCTCATATATGTGGCAACAGAACGGCTTTAAGTGAAGTGGCTCAAAAAAGTATAGATCTTGATTTCGGCGGTCTTATGATAGAATGCCACACTGATCCTGACAAAGCCTGGAGTGACGCGAAACAACAAATCACACCTGAACGGTTATTAGAAATACTTGTTGGTTTGAAATGGCGTTTGGAAAATTCTGATGAAAAGCGATTTGTTGATGCACTATCAAAACTCCGTGAACAAATCAACCAATTGGATGATGAACTGATGGCGCTTTTGGGGCAAAGAATGAAAATTTCAAATCAAATCGGTAAATATAAAAGAGAAAATAATATTACCATCTTACAAACCAATCGTTGGAATGAAATTCTTGGGAAAGCCTTTTTGAAAGGAGAAAAATTAGATTTGAGCAAGGATTTTATTACAAAATATTTCGACGCAGTTCACATGGAAAGTATCAATCACCAAAATAGAGTAATGAATGAAGAATAGTGAAATGATTGCAAAAGAATATCAGTTTTCTGCTAAGACAATCGGAGCATATTTCGATGCAAACTTTTCCATGATTGAAAATCTGGTGGAAAAAGAGAACACCATTCTTGTAACTGATGAAACTGTTTTTGCAAAGCAAAGTGAAAAATTCTCAGGATGGAAAACGATCGTCTTGAAAGCGGGCGAGCAATTCAAAAATCAAAATTCAGTTGATGAAATCATCAATCAAATGATTAGACTGAATGCAGACCGACAGTATTTTGTTATTGGCGTGGGTGGTGGTGTAGTTTCTGATATTGCAGGGTATGCAGCATCAGTTTATATGCGCGGCATAAAGTTTGCTTTTGCCCCCACAAGTATTCTTGGAATGGTAGATGCAAGTGTGGGAGGTAAAAATGGCGTGGATGTGGGGGTTTACAAAAATTTAGTAGGGGTAATTAATCATCCGGAATTTTTACTGTATGATTATTCTTTTCTGGAGACATTACCAGATGAAGAATGGGTCAATGGTTTTGCAGAAATCATCAAACATGCCTGTATTAAAAATGAAAGTATGTTTCGGTATTTGCAACAAAAGACATTGAAAGATTTTCAACATTCTAAGGAAGATATTGGAAAATTAATCCAACAAAATGTCGATATAAAATACGGCGTTGTTTCAGGTGATGAAAGGGAAACTGGGCAGCGTAAACTATTAAATTTTGGTCACACGATTGGCCATGCGATTGAAAACACCTCGAAGCTGAAACATGGAAGTGCGGTAAGTATTGGAATGGTAGCAGCGTGTATAATTTCTGAAAAGATTAATGGTTTTTCAAAAGAGGGAACCGAAAAAGTAAAACAGCTTCTTGCGAAATATCAATTACCGATTGCTTTGAATTTTGATAAAGAAAAGACTTGGGAGATTCTTTTGCACGACAAAAAGAAAGCAGGAGCCTACATGAGTTTTGTTACTTTAGACGAAATTGGTAAAGCGTCCATAAAAAATATTCCCTTAACGGATTTGCATGAAATCTTTTTCTCACTCACATAGAATGCAGCCTTATATTTATTGGCGATTCATTATGTACAATTCATATTTTAAAACGTGACAATAACTATTACACCTTCTTCTATTTCGGGAAAATTAAAAGTACCACCTTCTAAAAGCTCAATGCAGCGTGCCTGTGCGGCTGCATTGATTACCCCGGGAACAACAGTTGTTGATAATTTTGGCAACAGCAATGATGAAAAAGCAGCAATCAATATTATTACTAAACTTGGAGCAACCATCAATTTGACCAGTAATAAAATGGCCATTACTTCCAATGATTATATATTCCGTTCCCCATTTCCAGAGAAGAATACAATCGTAAATGTTGGTGAGAGTGGGTTATCCATGAGGATGTTTGCACCGATTGCTGCTCTATTCAATTACGATATCATTTTTACAGGAGAAGGAAGTATTTTGAAAAGGCCAATGAACTTTTTTGATGATATTCTTCCATTGTTGAATGTAGAAGTAAATTCCAATAATGGAAAGTTGCCTGTTACTTTGAAAGGCCCGCTACGTCCTAAAAATATTATTGTAGATGGTTCATTGAGCTCGCAGTTCTTAACGGGGTTATTATTCGCTTTTTCAAAATCATGTACAGTACCTGTTAGTATCACAGTTAAAAACTTATCCAGCAGGCCATACATTGATTTGACGATCTCCGTTTTAAAAAGTTTTGGCTTCCGTATTGAAAATCAGAATTACGAGATTTTCAACATATTTCCCCGTGACCCATTAGAATCTCATTGCGTGAAATATACTGTTGAAGGTGATTGGAGCAGCGCATCTTTTCTTTTAGTTGCTGGTGCAATTGCAGGAGAAATCACATTGAAAGGTGCAGACCTGCAGTCCTGCCAGGGAGATAAAAACATTATGGAAGCATTGTATGATTGTGGTGCTCAGGTAAAAATTCATCAGAATGAAATTTCCGTAAAAAAAGATCTACTAAAAGCATTTGATTTTGATGCAACGAATTGTCCGGACTTATTTCCGCCATTGGTTGCATTGGCGGCCTACTGTAAAGGAAAATCAACCATAAAAGGAGTGAACAGGCTTCTGTTCAAAGAGAGTAACCGGGCAATTTCACTGAGAGATGAATTCAAAAAAATGAATGTCGAAATAGAATTGAATGGAGATTTGATGACAATAAAAGGTAGTAAAGAAATAAAGGGTGCAAAGATTTCATCACACAATGATCATCGGATTGCGATGGCTACTGCTATTGCAGCCTTGGGGGCAAGTGGAAATACCGTTATCCAGGACGCCGAAGCTATTAATAAATCATATCCCGGCTTTTACGATGATTTAAAATCATTAAAGACAAATTCGAAGATTATTAAGAACAAAGATTTTATTTGAACTTAGAAATAAAAAAAATAAAACGATAGTTACTTTTTTTTAGGGAACCAAACATTCACCAAATCTTTATTCGGACTAACTCTGGTTATATTTATTCACTGAGTCTACATCAAATGCATTGTGCCGTTTATTTATTTCTACAGAGATAATAAGATGTAAATAAATTTATAAATATATAGCAGTTTACTTTCTATGTGAAAATACTTTACGTTCTTTGCATTCTGATAATCAGTAGAAATAAAACCCTGAATTTAACCTTCTAAACGCTCTCAACTCTCAATCGATTATGTCATATACCGTTGCAATTACTGGAAGGCCAAATGTTGGGAAAAGTACTTTTTTTAATCGGATGTTAGAGCAACGAAAATCAATTGTGGACAACATTAGTGGCGTGACGCGCGACAGACAATATGGAATAGCCGAATGGATCGGAAAGACGTTCAATATTATCGACACAGGCGGTTTCGTAGCGGATAGTACAGACATATTTGAGAGAGAAATCCGCAAGCAGGTACATATTGCTATTGAAGAAGCGAATGCAATTATTTTCATGGTTGATGTCACAACCGGAATTACCAATCTGGATCAGGATATGGCAGAAATGCTTCGTCGTTCTCCAAAACCCGTTTACCTCGTTGTAAATAAAGTAGATAATTATGCCCGGCAACTCGAAGCTGCAGAATTTTACAGTCTTGGATTTGAAAAAATATTTTTTCTGTCTTCAATAAGCGGTACAGGAACCGGTGAATTACTTGACGAAATTTGTTCAAGGATTCCCGAAGAAAAAATTGAAGAACCAGGCACACTGCCAAAATTTGCGATCATCGGACAACCAAATGTCGGCAAGTCTTCTTTACTCAATTCATTAACCGGACAGGAACGTACCATAGTGAGTGACATTGCCGGAACGACGAGAGATTCCGTTCATACAACGTATAACTTATTCAACAAGCAATTCATTTTGATTGATACTGCAGGAATTCGCAGGAAGAAAAAAGTAAGTGAAGATCTTGAATTCTATTCTGTAATCAGAGCCATTAGTGCCGTTGATGAAGCGGACGTTTGTATCATATTGTTGGATGCTGAAAAAGGTATTACTGCACAGGACCTGAATATTTTTTCTTTGGCTGAAAAAAAAGGAAAAGGAATTGTGGTGTTGGTAAATAAATGGGATTTGATAAAAAAGGAAACAAACACAGCACGCGATTATGAGAAACTTTTGAAACAGAAGTTAGCGCCTTTCAATAATGTACCCATCATCTTTATTTCAGCAACAGAAAAATTGCGCATCTTTCAGGCAATGGAAACCGCTTTGAAAGTATATGAAAACCGTCAACAAAAAATACCTACTTCGAAGCTGAATGAAATTATGCAAAAAGCCATGGAATCCTATCACGCACCGGTCGTGAGAGGACATGCGGTGAAAATTAAATTTGTGACGCAACTGCCAACCATTGTTCCTTCATTTGCTTTTTTCTGTAATTATCCTTTGGATATAAAAGCTCCGTATAAAAATTATTTAGAAAATCAGTTACGTGAAAATTTCGATTTGCAAGGTGTTCCTGTTCGCATTTTCTTTAGAAAAAAATAAATTTATTTCTTTCAAAAGTTTGAATGATCATCTGAACGTACACAATGCGGATTCAAATCATGGAATAATTAATCCGAATAAAACATCCTCAATAAATTGATTCTTGTTAATATTTTGAAATAGTAAAAGTACAAATAACCCTGATTTCTATTTTGCTCTACCTGATTGCGGTTTTTTTTGTTTAATAAATTTCTTAACTTAGCCTCTGCCGTTTTATAATCAGGAATTCTTTTACTTCTAAAAATGCCAGTTACATTTAGAAATTTATCTCTCAAAGTAAAATTGTCTTTGATAGGGCTCATTCCTATTTTATTTTTGATTTATTTCGCTTCAATGATCTATCGCGAAAAGTCGCAAAAAGTAGAGTTAATTGGAAATTATGTTGAACATATACAACGATCTGCAAATATCAGCGAATTGATTACGGAACTGTCGTACGAACGGCGCTATAGTTATTTTTATGGCCTAAAAGATAGTGCGTATCCATCGCTTTTGCAACATAGAATTAAAACAGACTCTATCATGCGGATCCTGGGTAAGAGTAAGAGCATAACAATAAAAGATTATAAAAATTATACTTTTCTGGACAGTCTCCCTGCAATTAGGGGACTTATAGACTCCTGCAAAACTACTACCAATAATATCATTGATTATTATACCAATGCAATATTCAGGCTAAATACTTTAGAATCTGAAATCCCGGCAAATACATTTTTAAAACCCATTTACCAGGATCTGATTGCACAAAGAATACTGGCTCAGATGATCACATATTTTGGTATTATTAGAACTAATGTATTCAATGTTTTATATACCAAAAAAGACATGTCGGAAACTTTATATGAAACGGTGGAAGTATATAAAGTGTATAAAACTTACGAGAAAGAACTTTTCCAAAAAGCTGCACCATTCGTGATTCATGACTTTAATGTAATTAAAAAAGCATCCGATTTGCAGATAGGAGAAGTATATCTTGATTCATTGTTTAACACACCCAAAAATCTCAGTTCTTCCGATGCAAATTGGTGGTGGAAAATCTCTGGCAATTCAATGACTGCTCTAAGAAATCAACAACTGGCATTATGGAAAAGTGTTGACATAAGAATGAAAGAAATTTATCAGCAGGAAAAGGATTCTAAAAATGAAACACTTGTCTTTTTGCTGATTGCAATTTTATTAGTCACCTTTTTTGTTTATTATGCCGTAAGTCATATTCATAAATTATTGAGCGAATTAAAGCACGCCGCAACAAAAATTTCAAAAGGCGCAAGCGGATTGCAGTTGAAAAAAATGTCAGGTGATATTATTGGTGATCTTGCTGATTGCATCATTGATATTGATAAAAATAATTTGATGATTGCACAAACTGCAAACCAAATCGGGAAAGGAAACTTTACGGTAAAAGTGAAACTGCGAAGTGAAGAAGACCTCCTTGGAATTTCTATTAAGAGAATGAAAAATGCATTGCAGGAATATGCTTCACAAAAAGATAAAATTCAAAAAGAAACGGAAGATCTTGTTTATAGAAGGGATGAGTTTTTTAGCATTGCCAGCCATGAATTGAAAACGCCTGTGACGTCCCTGAAAGCATACACTCAATTGATGCTGATGGACATGAAGGCAACTGAAGATTCGCAACAAAAAGATATGCTGGAAAGAATGGATACGCAAATCAATAAGCTGACCGCTCTTATCAATAATTTGCTCGATACTTCTAAGATAAATAATGGACACTTCGTTTATAATAAAGAGCTGTTTTCATTGAAAGATCTTATCACTGAAACCATTGATGGAATGAGCATAAATTTATCTGATCATGAAATAATATTCAACTCCAGTTCAACGGCTAAAATCTATGCCGACCGCGACAGGATTGGACAGGTAATCTATAATTTTTTGACAAACGCCATGAAATATGCTTCGGAGGATAAAAGAATTATTGTGACTTTGAAAGAAGAAAAGAATATGGTAGTATGCACTGTAAAAGATTTTGGAAAAGGAATTGTTGTTGATGAGCAAAAAAGAATTTTCGAGCGTTTTTACCGAATTTCCGGCCATAATTTAAATACTTTTCCAGGTCTGGGATTGGGACTTTTTATTTGCAAGGAGATCATTCAAAAACATCATGGGAAAATTGGTTTGGAAAGCGAAAAAGGAAAAGGAAGTACCTTCCATTTTGAACTTCCTATCGAAAAAGTAATGAATTGAAATTCATGTTAAAATATTGAGATCGTTTCTTAATCAGAACCACTTATTTTTAATATTATCCCAGGTAGTTAATCCAACTTTAAACTGAACGGGATTACTGAATTTATTGGCAGCAGATCCTACCACATAAACTCCTAATTTGAATTTGACTAATGGACTAAAAGGCCATTTAAAGACACGTTCAATTCCTGCAAATCCTTCCGTATAACGGAGATGTCGCTCTGGTGCAAACAAGAATCCGGCACCGGCTACTTCACGCAATTGCAATTTTTTCAACAAGGGTATTCTATTGATGATCGCACCGTTAAATTCATGAACATAATGTATTTCATAAAATCGATTGAACACAGCGAAAGTAGAATCGAGCGACTGAAAGGCTTCCTTTGGATTAAGCAGTAACAACGGATCTCCCTGTCGTTGGAATTTATAATCAACTAACTTCAAGGCCTGCCGGGAAAGAAAAGTGCCGGATTTAATTGAATAGCTGGAAAGCCCGGTAAGCCCCAATTTTATTTGCTGCTCAATTCCGAATTCCAGATAATCGAAATTGACTTTGCTATTCATCAAACCTGGAATTCCCTTGCGCCACATTGTGTAAAATGTTGGCCATTTAGAGCCAAGAATAATTTTTTCATTGGGCTCCCGAATGTAGCGTTGTTTCGGCGTATATTCAAGTCGGAGCTGGCCATAGAATGCGTTATAAGGTTTAAAATAAACTGCTTCATTATTATCCAGAATGTTTCCAAAAAGACTATCAACCTTCGGATTGGTTTTATAATTTTTCACAGATTTTCTAAAGGCTGTATTTATATCAGAGACTAAGTATAATCCGTTCAAAATTTCAAAACTATGACCGACGCCTAAACCACTCTTTAAATAAACGTTACTTCTCTTCAACATATTAATCCACGCATCTCCCGGAAAAATGGCTTCAAAATTCCGCTCTATATTTATATGGAAGTAACCGCGATTGAAGGGATTGTATAATTTTGTAAAATAAATATTCCCATTCACATCATTATTCCGGATTCCATAACTGATATTATTCCAAAGTAAGACTGCCTTTTTATTTTTATAGGTTTTGGAATAATTTAAAGATAAAGAAATGCGTGTTCCACCAAATTGAAATGGCTTATATAACTGAAGAAGGGAACCAACGTACCAGCTTCGTTCTTTTGTATGATCATTGAAGGTAAGGCCGGTCAATAATAATTTTTTTGCCGTGATTTTATTGATGATACGGTCCATTGAATCAAGATACATTTCGGTGTGTGTTGCTGTGTAAACACTGTCCTTGTAGCGGATAAAACGGATTTCTTTTTTAGTGAGTGGCTCAATACGAACGGTTTTCCAGAAGGTGCTATCTCTTTCATAAGCA
>JBDTKF010000095.1:0-23633 GCA_039935455.1 Ginsengibacter sp. | reverse complement strand
ACGGCCGTATTACGAACAGCTTATTAAAAAGTATTTGCCAGAGACTTTGAAATTTTAATTATAAGTCTTAGTTGTTTGGAACGCAATCATTTATTTTTTAAAATCTGTAAGCATATACATTTAATTTAAACTTACCGTTTTTATTATAACTGGATTTATAGAAGCTTTTTTAGAAACGAATCTTCTATTTCTTTACATTCTTCTTGTTTTTATTTTCCAGATGTTTCAATCTGAATAAAATCAGAAGTGAAATTCCTACAATAAGATAGGTGATTGATAACAAGAGATTTTCTTTCTGTGATAGCACAACTCCTTTGAATTGTTCTTGTATAAAAAAGTAAATGATTACCAGGCCGCATAACAACAGAAAAATGATGCTGATATTTTTCATTTTGATTCTTTTTTATAAAATATTTTCCAGCTTAAATGTTTCTTTACTACGAATACCTCTCTCTGTTAATTGCAGATTACAGCATTCAATCAATGGGTCATGTTCAAAAAATAAAATAAAATCTTTTTGATGAGCTTCCGTTAGAAAGGATTTTTTTTCTATCAAAGTATCCAGAGGTCTTGTATCGTAAGCCATCACGTATGGAATCGGAATGTGTGCAACAGAAGGCAAAAGATCAGCCATGTAAACTATAGTTTTGTCCTTGTATTTTATTTGGGGCAGCATCATGGATTCGGTGTGTCCGTTTACAAATCGAAGATTGATATTTTTTGTAAAGTCGATTCCTTCCGTTTTTTCTATAAATTTTAGATGTCCACTTTCCTGTATGGGTAAAATATTTTCTTTCAGAAAACTTGCCTTTTCCCTGTCATTCGGATTAGTAGCCCACTTCCAATGACTTTCATTACTCCAGTATGTGGCATTTTTGAAAGCAGGAACGAATAGGTCATCGATCTTTTCGATCGAGCCACCACAGTGATCAAAATGAAGATGCGTTAAGAAAACATCGGTGATATCTTCTTTCGAAAAACCATATTTTGATAATGATTTTTCCAAAGTGTCAACACCATTTAAGAAATAATATCCGAAGAACTTTTCGCTCTGTTTGTTGCCCATACCATTATCAATCAAAATCAATCTTTCCTCATCTTCGATCAACATACATCGCATCGCCCAGTTGCACATATTATTTTCATCTGAAGGATTTAATTTGTTCCACATGCTTTTAGGAACTACGCCAAACATTGCGCCACCGTCAAGTCTGAAGTGGCCTGCATTGATTGAATAAAGTTTCATAATTTATTTTTACCGGATCGATATTTTTCTCTTTGAACGTTGACTATTCTGTACTTAATACCCGCGTATCTTTCCGTTGTTTGTGTAGTGCCGAAATTAAACCAATTAAACCGATCGCAAAAAAAACAACCAATGAAATCACTGAATCCCGCATGGTTCCTGTATATTCTTCTATATACCCAAAAGCAGTTAGACCGATAACGATGGCGATTTTTTCTGTAACGTCATAAAAGCTAAAGAATGAAGCGGTGTTATCTGTGACCGGCATCAATTTAGAATACGTTGACCGGCTCAAAGATTGAATTCCTCCCATAACAATTCCTACGGCAATTCCGAGAATGTAAAAATGGATAGCGGTTTGCATGAAATACGCTGCGATGCAGATGGCGATCCAAAAAAATACGACGCCGATAAGCGCTTGTAAATTTCCATAAATTCCTGAGAGCTTTGAGATAAGATAAGCGCCGGGAATCGCAACCAACTGAATGATCACTATAATGACGATAAGATTCGTGGAAGGAAGATTCAAAACTTTACTTCCGAAAATGGTGGCTGCCAGCATGACGGTTTGCACTCCCATACTATAAAAGAAAAAAGCAAATAAATATCTTTTCAGAACCGGCATTTGTATTAGCTGAGAAAGGACTTTTCCTAACTCGATGAAACCGCCTGAGATATAATTTTTTTTCTCAGTACTTTTGGAAGAAATTCTTTCAGGTAATCGATTGAAGGTGATTTGTGCAAAACCGATCCACCAGATTCCGACCAATAAAAAGGTCCACCTTACCGCTTCTCCTGCACTGTGCAGAAATGGAATTTTATTCCAAAATAAAACCAAAGCAAAGCCAATCAATTGCATCAAGACGCTTCCTATGTAGCCATAAGAAAACCCTTTGGCACTGACATGGTCGCGGTCTTTTTCAGCGGCTATTTCAGGCAGATATGAATTGTAAAAAACCAGGCTTCCATAAAATCCGAATGCACCGAGCATCATACAAATAATCCCGAAGCCAAAATATGCTGGCGTAAAAAAATATAAGCAACTACAAGCCACCGCTCCCAACGTACAGAAAGCCTGCATAAACTTTTTCTTGTTTCCCCGATAATCTGCTATGGATGAGAGGATCGGTAATGTAATGGCAACTACTAAATAAGTAAATGCCAGTGCATAATTGTAAAGCGCGGTGTTTACGAAGGATCTTCCAAAAATTGTAACCGTGCCATTGAAAGGCGCGGCTTTCGTCATTTCCGTGTAATAGATGGGGAAAAAAGTGGTAGTGATGACAAGATTGTAAACTGAATTAGCCCAATCATACATCGCCCAGCCATTAATGATTTTCTTTGACGCAGTTTGCATTTGAAGATGATAAGATTTAAAATAATAAAATACTTTGCTACTAAAGTAAAAATTACTTACTGGTAAAGTAAAATATTTTTCTTCAAAATCGTATCGCTAAATTACTATAGAAAAATATGATAAGAATTGAGTAAAAGTTTAGAAGCCAATGATAAAACCGAATTAAAAATTAAAATTATTTTGAAAAGATCAGTTAATAACTCCGCAACCAATCCTGTTCCCTGCATTTCCCGCTGGTTGTGAAACAAAATCATCTTCACCACCATGAACTATAATGGCCTTGTTCAAAATATTTGTTTTCATGTCGCCACCAAGAGTCCACAGATTGGATTCTAACTCTATGTCGCCATTTCCATTCATATCAAGTTTTACGTTGCCGATATCACCTGAATGAAAGCTATTCATCTCCCATTTTCCATGTTGCGTATTAGTTGGATTCCAATGCCCTCCTGCTGACTTTCCCATGTTGCCGCAATCGCCGTTTGCGTGGATGTGAACCGCAACACTTTGATTGGCCTTAGAGGGTATAGATACATGCAATTTCATTTTTACGTTACCGTCGGATTCTGCATCAAATTCAGCACTACCACTTAATGCAGTATCCTGATAGACAGGTTTCAAATCTGCCATAGCTTTTTGCTTTATCGGCATCTCTGACGTAGATGCAGTAATATCTGCAGCGTTGTTTTTAGAAATTTTATGGCTGCTGTTGCAGGAACAAATAATAGAAAAAGTCAACAGAAAAAAACCGGACTTTTTGATGGATTGAATAACTTTTTTCATCGAACATTTATTTATTTGATAAAATAATTGAAAAACTGTACAAATTCTTTTTGTCTCCTTTTGAAGATCACACAAATGATGCCTTCTTTCAAAAAATCAGAAATAATTTGAAATGTTTGTGTAAAATTATTTGATCAAACAGTAAACGAACTTTTGGTAAGAATTTCTATTTAGCAAGGAACGGAATTATATTCGTATTATTTTTGTATCTGTCCGGTGAAAATGAGCGCCAGCAAAACTAACCCAATGATAATCCGGTAAATTCCCCAGATCCGGAATCCGTGTTTTTTTAAAAAATTGATAAAGAATTTTATTGCCATCAAAGCAACTACAAAAGCAACTACATTTCCGACAAGAAGCAATTTTACTTCTTCACCCGTAAAGCCTTTGTTATCGTGATAAAATTTGAACAATTTGTACCCGGTAGCGGCGACCATTGTTGGTACTGCAAGAAAAAAAGAAAATTCTGCAGCTGCACTTCTTGTAAGTTTTTGTTGCATGCCGCCAATAATGGAAGCAGCGCTACGGCTCACACCTGGAACCATTGCGAGGCATTGCCAGATACCGATTGTAAATGAATTCAGATATGAAACTTGTTTCTCAGAACGTATCGTTGGGTAATTGAAAAACTTATCTACAAAGATCAACACTATTCCACCGAGAAGAAGTGCAAAAGCCACGGTAGTTGTGCTTTCCAGCAGTTCATCGATCTTCTTTGAAAATAGTAAACCTAAGATAATTGCGGGTATTACACCGATCAATAATTTGAAATAAAACTGCAGATTTTTGAAATCGAAGAACTTTTTCCAATACAAAACTACTACTGCGAGAATAGCGCCCAACTGAATCGCTATCGTAAACATTTTAGTGAATTCATCCTCTTTTATGCCTAATAGTTTTTCTGCTATAATCATATGACCCGTGGAAGAAATTGGGATAAATTCTGTAGCTCCTTCAACAATGCTAATAATGATCGATTGAGTAATGTCCATTTGTTAAGTGAGTGTTTGAGTAACCAGAATTACATAAAAAAAGCGATGAAAAATCACCGCTTATTTGGATTTTTGTATAAATTATTTTTGTTTTTTTATAATGGCATAGATTTCTATGATCAATCCGCCAACGATTAATATTGGAGCTAATGTAATTCTTCTAAAGCTGTAAATTTCGCTGTCGTTGAATACATTCGGGTCAGTACTTTTTCCACCAGCCATCAAAAAAAATCCGATGGTCATTATTACCAAACCAATCAGCATCCATTTGTAGTTGTCTTTTGTAAATAAATGATTTGCTTCTGCCGGTTGTTGAGTAATTTCTTTTTGAGAAGGTGATGTAACGACTTTTTTCGGTATACTCATAATTTTATTATTTTACATTTAATAAAAAACGTTTGTTGTATCAATATAATTCATCCAGTTTCATCTTCAAATATTTCAAAGCTGACCGGTGGGTGCTTAAAAATGTAATGCATATTCCCAGGATAATAATCCCAACAAAGATCAACAGCATATTTGTAGTGTCATGCAAAATTCTAAGGTAGGGAATAAATTTTTCTGAAAGCGTGATGAACCCAAGCATCAGTGCGATCGCAATGGCAGAAGCGATCACCCCGTTTATAATTGCACGGCCGTCAAGCGGGCGTGTAATAAACCAACGGGTTGCGCCAACCATCTGCATCGTCTTTATAATGAAGCGATTGCTATACATGGCCAGACGAATGGTATTATCGATCGAAACAATCACCAGCAGCGATAATATAATCGCAACAACAAACAAAACAATCGTAGTCGTTTTGACAAACTGGCTCACGCCAGCAACAGTTGCTTTTGGAGTTTGAAATTCAGAAAGCGTATGCGGAAATTTAGAAACGAGAGTGGCTTCTAAATTTGCCAAACTGTCTTTATCCACATAATTTGCTTTTACATAAAAATCTATGCTCTCAGGCAACGGATTACTGATGGCCAGCTTTTTCCAAAGTGTATCATTTTCCTGGTTGTATTTTTCAATCGCTTTTTCCCGGGTAATGTATTCTACTTTCACGGCATAGGGAATTGCTTCAATATAATTTTTTAAAGAATCAATTTGTTCGTCAGATGCCGTTCTGTAAATGTATGCATGCAGTTGAATGTTTTCTTTGAAATAATCGCCGGTCTTTTTGATATTCAGAAAAATCCACGCCACGATTCCAAAAAGAAATAACACCAATGAAACGCCAATAATTGCATATACATAAGAAGGTTTTCCGCGTTTGGTTGATGCTTTACCGAATTGAGCCATAATGTTTCGATGAATTAATTTTTCCTTTATTTTCCCTGGCAAAAATAAATGATTTTGTACAGGTTTAGTATTTTTGCGTCATTGTAAATCGATTGCTAATGTAATTTACATCCTCTATTGAGAAGGATACAATTTCAATCAATAACATTTCTTTCACAAAAAAGAACAAGAAGAAGACATTCTTAATTTTGTATTTTATAAAAAAGATTTTTGCAAAATAATATGTCTGAACCGGTTAATTTTTCAGGTTAATTTTTATTAAAAGAATGGAATATAATTTTAGGGAAATCGAAAAAAAATGGCAACAAACATGGAAAGAATCTGGAATTTATCAGGTAAGTAATTCGTTCGAAAAGCCAAAATATTATGTGCTTGATATGTTCCCGTATCCGAGTGGAGCTGGTTTGCATGTTGGCCATCCGTTGGGTTACATAGCCAGCGATATTTATGCACGATATAAAAGATTAAAAGGTTACAATATATTGCATCCGATGGGCTTCGATAGTTTCGGCTTGCCAGCTGAACAATATGCCATTGAAACCGGCCAGCATCCCGCGACAACCACAGAAAATAATATTGCTAATTTCAAAAGCCAGTTGGATAAGATTGGATTCTGCTTTGACTGGAGCCGTGAAATAAAAACGAGTGATCCCGAATTTTATCGCTGGACGCAATGGATCTTTCTGAAGCTTTTTAAGAGTTGGTATAACAATGAAAATAATAAAGCAGAACCTATTGAAACATTGATAAAAGAATTTGCAGGAAACGGAGCTCAGAGACTTCAGCAAAGTGATCACTCATTTTCTGCGGATGAATGGAAAAGTTTTGATGAGGAAAAAAAACACGAAATATTAATGGATTTTCGTCTGGCCTTTTCTTCTTATGGCGAAGTGAACTGGTGTGAAGCGTTGGGAACTGTTTTGGCAAACGATGAAGTAGTGAATGGTGTAAGTGAACGCGGTGGATTTCCTGTAGAAAAAAAGAAGATGCGACAATGGTATTTGCGCATTACTGATTATGCGGAAAGATTGCTGAAAGGCTTGGAAACAGTAGACTTCAGCGATGCAATGAAAGAAATGCAACGGAACTGGATTGGAAGAAGCGAAGGGGCGGAGATGCGATTCTCCATCCTCAATAATCCATTATCGATTGAAGTTTACACCACGCGCCCGGACACTATTTTCGGAGTGGATTTTTTAGTACTTGCACCCGAACACGAATTGGTAAATCAATTAATTACTGAAGAACAACGTCAACCAATAAACGAATATTTAACCTATGTGAAAAGTAGGAGTGACAGAGAACGTTTAGCAGAGGTGAAACAAATTACCGGCTGCTTCACCGGCTCTTATGCGATCAATCCATTTGATGGAAAACAAATCCCGATCTGGATCGCAGAATATGTTTTGGCAGGATATGGAACCGGCGCAATCATGGCTGTTCCTTGTGGTGACCAACGGGATTTTGATTTTGCGATCCATTTCAATATTCCCATTACGAATATTATTGGAAAAGACTTTAATGGAAATGAAGCCAATCCAACTAAAGAAGCAATTCTGGAAAACTCTGGTTTCTTAAATGGCATGCTGATGAAGAATGCAATTGGTGTTGCCGTTAATAAAATAGAGGAGCTTGGAATTGGAAAACGGAAGGTGAATTACCGCATGCGCGACGCGGGATTTAGCCGTCAGCGTTATTGGGGCGAACCTTTTCCCATCATTTGGAGCGAAGGAATTGCTGTGCCGATGGATGAAAAAGAATTGCCTTTGGAATTACCTTTTGTAGAAAAATATGGCCCCGGAAAAAATGGCGAAGGGCCGTTGTCTAATTTAGTTGATTGGGTAAATACGAGTTCTGGAAAACGTGAAACCTCTACCATGCCAGGTTATGCCGGTAGCAGCTGGTATTTTCTTCGTTACATGGATCCACATAACAATGATACATTTGCTGATAAAAAAATTACTGATTATTGGAACCAGGTGGACGTATATATAGGCGGAACAGAGCATGCGGTGGGGCATTTATTGTACAGCCGCATGTGGACGAAGTTTTTGTATGATTTTGGATTAATCAGTTTTGAGGAACCATTCAAAAAATTAGTGAACCAGGGAATGATCACTGGAAAATCTTATTTTTTTATGCTCAATCGAATTCATGGCGATAAGATTGTTTCGTATAATAGCCAGAATACATCCAACGCTTTTGTAAGACTCAAATATGCGCATCAGTTTATTTCTAATGATTTCAAGCTAACAAAAAAAACATTAGATGATCAGGTTGAGAAAGGAATCGTTGAGCGACCATCGTATGAAATAGTTTGGGAAAAAGATGGAGATGAAGAATTTGTCTTTTTGAAAGAGGAATCAGAAAAGATGTCTAAATCAAAATTTAATGTAGATAATCCAAATGATTTGGTTGATAAATATGGCGCTGACACTTTCCGCATGTATGAAATGTTTCTTGGTCCTGTGGAGCAAAGTAAGCCTTGGGATACCAAAGGCATTGAAGGGGTTCATCGTTTTCTAAAAAAATTATGGAGACTATTTTTTGATGATTCTTCTTTTTTCTCACGGGGAAAAATGAGCGGTGGTGAGGCTATCTGGAATGAAGAAAAACCAACATTTGCAGAATTAAAAATGCTCCACAAAACCATAAAAAAAGTGGAAGAAGATACCGACCGTTTTTCTTTCAACACAGCAGTCAGTGCTTTTATGGTTTGCGTTAATGAACTCACAGATCTGAAATGTCATAAGAGAGAAATACTCGAACCTTTATTAATTTTGTTGGCTCCTTATGCGCCCCATATCGCTGAAGAATTATATCATGTTATTGGAAATAGCGATTCTATATTGAATGCTGTTTTTCCTGAATCCGAAAATAAATATCTCACAGAAACAGAAAAGGAATATCCTGTTTCCATAAACGGAAAGATGCGCACAACGATGATCATTTCTTTAGAATCGACTCAGCAGGAAGTTGAAAAAATGGTTCTTTCAAATCCAATTGTGCACAGATGGATTGATAGTAAACCAATAAAAAAGATCATTTTTGTAAAGAATAAAATGGTAAATGTAGTGGTATAGCGTAACCAGATTGAAGGGAAATAATAAAATTTTATTTTCAGAAATCCTCAGAAAGTTTGGCCATTATTTTAGCAAGTATTCCTGATCAATGAAGCGTTACTTCCGCATTTATTTGGATTCTTACCGGGGATTATCACGGCCTTCATGGATGCTGTCAGCAGTCATGCTGATCAACAGAATTGGCGCCATGGTGTTGCCATTCCTTGGAGTTTATATGGTAGCTGAACTTAAATTTACCCTTTCACAAACGGGCGTGGTATTGAGTTGCTTTGGTTTGGGCGCAATGGCAGGCTCTACTTTAGGTGGTTGGTTGACAGATAGAGTGGGACACTTCCGCGTGCAATTAACCAGTATCATCTTATCTGTTCCCGTTTTCATTTTATTGCCGCTTTTTACAAGTGTATGGAGCTTATCAATTGGGGTTTTTGTATTGAGTATTATTACAGAAACTTTCAGGCCTGCGAACTCAGTTTCTATCAGCGTTTACGCAAAACCTGAAAATATCACGCGCTCTTTTTCACTGAATAGAATGGCAATTAATTTGGGATTTTCTATCGGACCTGCTTTAGGGGGAGTATTAGCTGCCATATCTTTCAAACTACTTTTTTATGGCAATGGCATCACTGCATTAATGGCCGGTATACTCTTTTATTTCTATTTTAAAGATCTTCCGGTCAATAAAAACAGGGAAATTTTACATCATACAAAGGATAAAAAAAACATAAAGACAGGGATATCTCCCTGGAGGGATAAACCGTTCCTAATTTATAGTTTGTTTTGCTGTTTGTATAGTGTCTGTTTCTTTCAGATGCTAAGTACTTTGCCTCTTTTTTATAGAAAGATTCACCACCTTAGTGAGGGAAATATAGGATTGGTATTGGCATCGAATGGTATGGTGGTCTTCATTTTTGAAATGCTGATCGTACAGGTTGCAGAAAGAAGAATGCGCTCAACAAATGTAATTTCGCTGGGTGTGTTTTTAGGCGCCATCTCTTTTTTGATTCTACTGATTCCTTCAGGTATGTGGGTTTTATTTTTGGCGATGTTTATCATGAGTCTTTCAGAGATCTTGTCGATGCCTTTCATAGCAACAGTCACAGTAAAGCGCGGGTCAGAGGATCGCAAAGGCGCATACATGGGGTTGAATGCACTTTCAGTTTCATCGGCATTTGTTTTTTCTCCATTGATAGGTACTTTTGTGGCTGAGCATTTTGGATTTTCAGCATTATGGATAGGTACGGCCATTGTAGGAACTGCTACCACATTTGGTTTCAAATGGATTTTTACCAAATTTTAAAGGAATAAAATTTCTGGAAAGAAATCAAAAAATAATTTTATAACTCAGACTAAATTTCTGATTTTATTTGTCTTGATAGCAGACAAAGAAATAAAGACGATTCTTATTTTGATTGGTTGCTAAAATTATCAATTAAAAACTGGATCATTTTTTGAAATCATAAAAACAGATCTCTCAAAAAATTGTACTTTTACTGATTAATTTTTATTTAATGGAAATTCTGCCCGGGCCCTTATTAAAAACAATCAATTCACCACAGGACTTAAAAAAACTGGATCGCACTCAGTTACACAAGGTAGCTGATGAATTGCGCCAGTATATTGTTGATGTAGTGAGTGTGCACGGTGGACATTTTGCTGCGAGTCTTGGTGTAGTGGAACTTACAGTGGCTTTGCATTATGTTTTTAATACTCCTTACGATCAGCTGGTTTGGGACGTTGGCCACCAGGCATATGGGCATAAAGTTCTTACCGGACGCAGGGATAATTTTCAAACGATCAGAAAAAAAGACGGTTTAAGTGGCTTCCCAAAAAGAGGTGAAAGCGAATATGATACTTTTGGAGTTGGGCATTCTTCCACTTCAATTTCCGCTGCATTGGGAATGGCGATGGCTTCGCATTATAAAGGTGAAAATAATCGTCAGCACATAGCAATCATCGGCGATGGGGCAATGACCGCCGGCGAAGCTTTTGAAGCAATGAATCATGCAGGGATTGAAAAAACGAATTTACTGATCATCCTCAATGATAATTGCATGAGCATCGACCCAAACGTAGGTGCTTTGAAAGAATATCTTACGGATATTACTACTTCTCAAACTTATAATAAGCTGCGTGATGATTTCTGGAAAGCTCTGGGAAAGCTACCCGGAAAAACATTTTCCAGGAAAATGGTATCAAAAATTGAAACATCCTTGAAAGGGATGGTGAGCCATAGCAGCAATCTTTTTGAATCATTAAACATCCGATATTTTGGGCCCATTGACGGCCATAATATGACCAAACTGGTGGATATTTTGCAGGATTTGAAAGACATACCCGGTCCAAAATTATTGCATATAAAAACGATCAAAGGCAAAGGATATGAATTGGCAGAAAAAGATCAAACCAAATGGCACGCACCTGGATTGTTTGATAAGATAACCGGTGAAATTTATAAGAAAAAATTTGACATTCCACAACCCCCAAAATACCAGGATGTTTTTGGTTACACGATCATTGAACTGGCAAAAAAGAATGATAAGATTATGGCAGTTACTCCTGCAATGCCAAGTGGTTGTTCTTTGAAATATATGATGGATGAAATGCCTGATCGTGCTTTTGATGTGGGCATCTGTGAACAACATTCTGTTACTTTAAGTGCCGGCATGGCAACGCAGGGATTGAAAGTTTTTTGCAACGTTTACTCTTCATTTATGCAACGCGCTTATGACCAGGTCATTCATGATGTAGCCATACAAAATCTACCGGTTGTTTTCTGTCTTGACAGAGCCGGACTGGTTGGTGAAGATGGTTCTACCCATCAGGGCGCTTATGATATTACTTATATGCGTTGCATTCCAAACATGATTGTTAGTGCGCCAATGAATGAAAGTGAATTACGAAATTTGATGTACACCGCACAACTGGATTCCACAAAAAATCCTTTTGTGATCCGCTATCCGCGCGGGCAAGCAGTTAAGGCCGACTGGGAAACGCAGATGAAAGAAATTAAAATTGGTACCGGCAGAAAATTGAAAGATGGAGAAGAAATTGCCCTACTTACTTTTGGCCATCCCGGAAATTTTGCCGCAGCAGCAATAAGAGATGTGAAAGCCGAAGGATTAAATCCTGCACATTTTGATTTGCGTTTTGTGAAGCCCTTGGATGAACCATTATTGCATGAAGTTTTCAAGAAATATTCTAAAGTAATTACGGTGGAAGACGGAACTATCATCGGTGGTTTTGGATCTGCGATTTTAGAATTTATGAATGCCAATCATTATAAAGCGGATGTAAAAATTCTTGGAATACCAGATACAATTATTGAGCATGCTTCTCAAAAGCAGCAACAGCAACAAGCTGGCATTGATCCCGCGCATATAGCTGATGCTATAAGAGAAATGGCAAAGATTGATGTAAACAAATTAGTTGGGTAAATAATCTATTTTTCAAAAGAATATCACTCTGTGTCTTGTCTCTTAAAATAAAAAACCCTTTCATTTGTGTGTTTACTGTTCTTCCAAAAATCAAACCTTAATCATAAGATTTGGCCGTCGTTTCTGTGACTAATTTTTTGATCACTGATGATTCAAACAATAAAGTTGAACTTGGGTTTTGAAACATTCAAAGAAGAATGAATGAACCTGGTATTATTACTCCCTGAAAACTTCTCCATTTAGAATATGCATGATGAAGAGATGTTTATTTTCATAATAATCGAAGGGTAAATTTTTGTTATGGATTACCGGCCGAAACTGATAATTGTGAAAGACAGCATAAGTGGTGTCATTGATATGGTTCATAAAATCAGCCGGATGATTCAATAAAATGGAACTAAAATAATAAGTTATTTCAAATCCTTTTTCCGCCATATCACTGGGTTTCGTGCGATACAACCCAAAATATTTTTTATTCAGATAATCGTTGTATAAGTTATTTTTTGCAAGGTAGTGTGGGGAAGTATAACGGATCGGGAAATTAACATAAGCACCTTTTTTATACCAGCCTGGAAAGCCGTCCCAGTTCGGCATCCCGATAAAAATAAATGGATTTGTTTTTTGAATAGGATAGCAGGCGTCAGCCAGTTTTTGTGAAAAAACTGCATCCAAACTTGCGCCAATTACGACGATCGGTTTTGTAGTATCTACGAGATATTTTAATTGAGTGGAAGAAATAGAACTATCCAACATGATGGATTTTATTTTTAAAAGTGGCTTCCCATCTTCTAAGTTTATTTCTTTAAAATAATTATCGATACGATTGTCATTTTTCTTTTTGAACAGGTAAATATGATCTCTGCCATGGTTTTGAAGCAAATAATTGAAGACTGCTTCACAATGAGTTTTCAAAGTGGAGTTCGCGATGATAAGGAATGGATTTTGTCTTACATAGCCGTCATTCGGATAAGTAGCAGATACAAAGGGAATTTTTTTTTGAGAAGCAAAACGAGCAAGAGCGCTGTATTCCGGCTCTTTTACGGATCCGATAATCAGGTCTACATTATTTAATTTTCCATTTTTTACTAGTAGTGAAACAGGTTCTTTAATGGATTTGGAATCGTATATAAAAGCATCAACATGCCGTCCGTTCAGATTTAAAGTGTCGAATGCAATTTGCGCGCCTTGGATAAAATCAAGTCCGGCGACTGCAAATCTGGGAATCGAATTCTCATGTTTCAATTGATTTCCGGTAAACATTGAATCCAAATATAGCGGCGCGAAAAGTGCTACCCGGTAAGTTTTATTTTCAAGTTGATTACTGGATTGTGCAAATGAATTTTGTGTTCCTTCGAAAACAAAAAAGACAATAAAAGCAAAAAAATATTTAATCATAATTTTAAATGGCCTTCTAAATTCTCAGTCTATTCCCATTCAATGGTTGCAGGAGGTTTGCTGCTAATATCATAAACCACGCGGTTAATCCCTTTGATGTTATTGATAATTTCGTTAGAAACAAAAGCCAGGAAATCGTATGGAAGATGCGCCCAGTCAGCAGTCATGCCATCTACGGAAGTTACCGCCCTCAATGCAACAGTAAATTCATACGTCCTTTCATCTCCCATCACCCCTACACTTTTTACAGGTAATAAGATAGCACCGGCTTGCCATATCGTTGCATATAAATCAAATTTTTTCAAAGCTTTCACATATATCAAATCTGCTTTTTGCAACAGGTGCACTTTTTCTTCTGTGACTTCTCCCAATATTCTGATTGCTAATCCCGGACCAGGAAATGGGTGGCGGTTGAGCAGGGTAGATGGCAATCCAAGTTCGGCACCAACCTTTCTTACTTCGTCTTTGAACAACGACCGGAGTGGCTCAATTAGTTTTAGTTTCATATGATCAGGAAGGCCGCCCACATTGTGATGCGACTTTATGGTAGCAGAAGGTCCGTGTACAGAAACCGATTCGATCACATCAGGATAAATCGTTCCCTGGCCAAGAAATTCTATTCCTTCGATCTTATGCGATTCTTCGTCAAAAATTTCTATAAAACTTTTTCCGATCGCTTTTCTTTTTTCTTCAGGATCGGTTTTACCAGCAAGCCTTTTATAAAAATATTCCTTTGCATCGACTCCTTTAATATTTAGACCAATACTTTTACAGGCATCAATTACCTCTTGAAATTCATCTTTGCGAAGCACTCCGTTGTCCACAAAAATTCCATAAAGATTTTTTCCAATTGCCCGGTGAATCAAAGTTGCAGCGACCGTTGAATCTACGCCACCGCTCAAGGCCATGATTACTTTTTTGTCACCGATCGTTTCTTTAATCGATGTGATTGTTTCTTGAATAAAATGAGCCGGTGTCCATCCCTGGCTACATTTGCAGATGTTTACCAAAAAGTTCTTAATGATTTTTTTGCCTTCGGCTGAATGATAGACTTCAGGGTGAAATTGCAAACCAAAAATGGGATTATTTGTTTGTTTACTGTTGAAAGCGGCCACGGGAATATTATGTGTACTCGCAGAAATTGAAAATCCTTCCGGGAGTTTTTTGACCGTATCGCTGTGACTCATCCATACATCAGAATCATCCTTTACATCTTTCAGTAGTTTATCTTCAACTTTGATTTGCAATTTTGAACGGCCATATTCCCGTTTATCGCTTTTTTCTACAAGCCCTCCATATAATTTTGCAATTAATTGTGCACCGTAGCAAATTCCCAGAACAGGAACATTTTCATTGATTTTTTTTATATCTATCAACAAAGCGTTTCCATCATTTACTGAATACGGTGATCCCGAAAGAATAACTCCTTTCAGTCCGGCAGAAAATTCGATTTGTTTGTTGAACGGAATAATTTCGCAATAAACATTTGCTTCTCTTACGCTTCTGGCAATCAATTGCGTGTATTGTGATCCAAAATCAAGAATCAGGATTTTTTCGGTCATGCGTGCGAAGTTAAATAGTTTCGGGTTTGTGAAAATGGCAATTATTTATTTCCACATTTATTCTCCGGATTTATTTTAAAAAAAATTATCTTGTTGCGGGAAATGCGAATAAAATCGATCAGCTTTTTTAAAAAAATTCTAGGTATGAAAAATTTGATTATTCTTCTAATCACTTCAACTTTTTTTATATCCTGCGCTTCTATTTCAGGTGATGGAAATGTGCATGATGAAAAAAGAGACTTGGGAGAAATTCATTCAATAAAAAACTCTGGCTCTATTGATGTTGAAATTAAGAGTGGAAACAATTATTTTGTTGTGGTTGAAAATGATGACAACTTGCTTCCATATGTGATTACAGAAATTAACAATGGAGTTTTGAATATTCATTACAAACCAGGTTATTCCATCTCGAATGATCATGCAAAAGTGACGGTGACTGCGCCATCTTTGAGAAAATTAGCCACTTCCGGGTCTGGAAACATCAAAAGCAATGACGTAATCGAAAATCCGAACCAAATTGAAATATCCACTTCGGGATCAGGCGATGTTAATATCGCGGTTGATGTCCCTTCTGTAAAAGCAACCGGATCAGGTTCGGGTAATATTTCCATGTCCGGAAGAACCAAAGATTTTCAATGCAAAGTAAGTGGTAGCGGCGATATCAACTGTGCAGGTTTGAAATCTGAGAATGCAGATATTCAAGTTACAGGGAGTTCAAATGTGCATGTGTTTGCCAGCGTTGGTTTGAAAGTAAATGTAACGGGAAGTGGTGATGTATATTATAGTGGTAATCCGACTTCACCTGAATTTCACATCACCGGAAGTGGCACCGTGCATGCCCAGAAATAATTTATTTGATCCTCTGTTAATTGATTCTAAACTCGTTTATAATAATTGAAAATTTGTTTCTATCAGATTAAAATTTATTTTGATTAACCACATCTGAATGAATTGGAATGTGGTTTTGAGTAAACAACGAATAGTTAAGTTATTCAAACTAACAAACGCCTGAACATATAAACAATGAATCAATAATAATGATTAGCACCAGGGCGTTCTTATCTCCAATACAACAATTCATTATCTTCGCAGCCCTAAAAACTAAGTTCTTACAAAATGTTAACCAGAAGAATTATCCGGATAAAAGTGATGCAAACGCTTTACAGCATTGAATCTATGAAAAAGGAAACGCGTCCGGGAGAACCCTTACAAATATTGACAAAGAACCTGGAAAATTCACAACAACTTTTTACATTTCTTGTTTATTTCATTCTTGAAGTGGCGCGATATTCTGAAAAAGATGCCCTTCAAAAATCACAAAAATATTTGCCTTCGGAAAGTGATTTGAAAGTAAATACAAAGATTGCAGGCAATGAACAGCTTTGGGAGATAAATGAAAATGCTTCCTTTCAAAAATTAGTGGAAAAATTCAAGATCAAGTACCTGATTGATGATGAACTGGTAAGAAAAACTTATTTCGCTTTGATAAATTCTGATGAGTATAAGAAGTATATCAGCGAACAATCGCGCGATAAGAAATCGGAAAAAAATATTTTAGAATTTATTTTTTCTGACCTGATGATTCCAAATGAATATTTTCTAAGCGATGTGGAAGAGAAATTTATCCACTGGGATGATGATGCGGATATGCTAATTATCTTGATGAATAAGTTTTTTCAAAAACCTTCCGCTTTTGATTTTAATCAGATGATCGGTGAAGAAAAAATGAAATTTGCCGTAGATCTGTTGCGCTCTGTGATTGATAAAGATGAATATTGTCTTGAAGTGATTAAACCGAAATTAAAGAATTGGGATTCAGAAAGAATCGCGTTGCTGGATATGATTCTGATAAAAATGGGTATTTGTGAATTACTCTATTTCGAAACCATTCCTACAAAAGTTACGATTAATGAATACATTGATCTTGCCAAAGATTATAGTACAGAACAAAGCGGCCATTTTGTAAACGGTATTCTCGACAATATTCATAAAGATCTGACGGCTCAAAATAAAATACATAAGACCAATTATAAAAACAGCACTTTATAATACCTTTGCGCGATGAAAAAAGATGGCTTCAAAACATTTCTGTTCATTTTTTGTATTGCAGGGGTTTTGTATTCCTGTGATATAAGAAATAATAAGAATTCTGTGGGAAATCATATAGGGATGAATGCCACGTTTGATGATTCTACTTCTGTTCAGATGATTGATTCTACTTATGATTTTGGCAAAGTTGTGGATGGAGAAAAGGTTACTTATAATTATCGGTTCAAAAATACCGGTGCCAAACCATTAATCATTTCTTCCGCAACTGCAAGTTGTGGATGTACCGTTCCTGAAAAACCTGAAGAGCCGATTAAACCTGGCGAAACCGGAACTTTGAAAGTAGTTTTTAATACTCAAGGTAGAGTAGGGCCAACTCATAAAACAATCACCGTTATTACAAATGCATATCCGGCATTTCCGATTTTGCAGTTAACCGGAGAAGTAGTGAAAAAATAATCAATCAGCCGATTCAATAAATAAAACATAAATTTCTTTTTTAAAACAAAACAAACAATATGAATTTAGCAACAGTATTTTTGATGTTAGGCGAAGGTGGCAAAGGCGGTGGTGGATTCCAATTTGTGTTTTTAGGATTGATGATCCTGGTATTTTATTTTTTTATGATCAGACCACAATCTAAGAAAGCAAAACAACAAAAGACTTTCATGTCTGGTTTGCAAAAAGGTGATAAAGTAGTTACTATTGCGGGTATTCATGGAACTGTGAATAAAATAAATGAGGATGGAACTTTTATGCTGGAAGTAAATCCTGGCTCTTATATCAAAATGGAAAAAAGCGCTGTAAGTATGGAAATGACAGCTAATTTAAATAAGACTCCAGCTCCAATAAAATAAATTTTCGCTTCTCTGCATAGAGCGTAGAATATCATAAAACTTAAATCAAGAACTCTTTTCAGAGTTTGATCACATGTTACGAATCGGGCTCACTGGCGGAATTGGCAGTGGCAAAACCACTGTTGGGCACATTTTTCATGTGCTCGGTATTCCTGTTTATAATTCAGATGATGCTTCAAAAAGATTGATGACTGAAGATGCAGAACTGAAAAAAAAAATTATCGATTCATTTGGGAATGAAGCGTATTCCAACGGAGTATTAAATCGTAAATTTCTGTCTGCAAAGGTTTTTGGCGACAAAAGTCAGATTGAGTTACTCAATTCGTTAGTGCATCCTGCTACAATAAAAGATGCAATTGCATGGATGGAAAAACAAGATGCTCCTTACATCATTAAAGAGGCAGCCTTAATTTTTGAAAGTGGCTCCGATAAATATCTTAATGTAGTTATTGGTGTAAAATCGCCACTCTCATTAAGGATCGAGAGGACCATGAAACGAAATAATGTCACTGAAAAAGAGGTGAAAGCCAGAATGAAATTACAGATGGATGAACAGGAAAAACTGGACAGATGTAATTTTATCATCGATAATGATGAGCAACGAATGTTAATTCCACAGGTACTTACTTTACATAAAAAATTTTTGCAAGGAATAATTTAGCTGATTTGGCTTCTTTTGATCTGATAGGTTCCTCGATTGAATGGATATATTTTCTAAGTCTCTTCTTCCTGATTTACAATGATAAAGTGTTTTATAGTAAAAGAACAAATAATGATGATTTGTATTCTAGGGTTTTGCTAATTTTTGAAACCCGATACGATTCTCTCAAGGTTTCACTGCCAATTTTGCACTTTTTGGCCCTTGGCACAAACCTTGTCAATGAAAAAGAAATTCTTAAAATCAAATAATAAGTTATGGCAAAAATTATAGGCATTGACCTTGGCACAACGAACAGTTGCGTGGCGGTAATGGAAGGAAGTGAACCCGTAGTAATTCCAAATGACGAAGGTCGTCGTACGACACCTTCAGTTGTTGCATTTCTGAAAAACGGTGAACGAAAAGTGGGTGATCCGGCAAAAAGACAGGCGATTACCAATCCAACAAATACTATAATGAGTGTTAAGCGTTTCATGGGTCAGAAATGGAATGAAGTGTCCACAGAGACGAATCAACAAAGTTATAAATTAGTGAAAGGTGATAATGATACGATTCGGATTGACATAGAAAGCAGAGAATATACTCCACAGGAAATTTCAGCAATGATCCTTCAAAAGATGAAAAAAATTGCTGAAGATTATTTGGGTCAGGAAGTTTCAGAAGCTGTAATTACGGTTCCGGCTTACTTCAATGATAGTCAAAGACAGGCAACAAAAGAGGCAGGAGAAATTGCCGGTTTGAAAGTTCGCAGAATTATTAACGAGCCAACAGCGGCGGCCCTTGCATATGGTTTAGATAAAAAGAATGTTGATCAAAAAGTAGCTGTGTTTGATCTCGGTGGTGGAACTTTTGATATTTCTATACTTGAATTGGGAGAAGGCGTTTTTGAAGTAAAATCAACAAATGGTGATACCCATCTTGGCGGAGACGATTTTGATAAAATAGTGATGGATTGGCTTGCCTCAGAATTTAAAAAGGATGAAGGAATTGATTTGCATAAAGATCCTATGAGCTGGCAGCGTTTGAAAGAGGCAGCAGAAAAAGCCAAAATAGAATTGTCTTCTTCAACTGAAACTGAAATCAATTTACCTTATATCACTGCGGTTGATGGGGTTCCTAAACATTTGGTGAAAAAATTAACCCGTGCGCATTTTGAAAAATTATCTGATGATCTGTTTGCCCGTTGTTTGAAGCCCTGCGAAGCAGCATTAAAAGACGCTGGTTTAAATACAATTGAAATCAACGAAGTGATCCTTGTTGGCGGATCAACCAGTATTCCTAAAGTGCAGGAAATTGTTGAAAATTTCTTTGGTAGAAAGCCTCATAAAGGCGTTAACCCCGATGAAGTAGTTGCAATTGGAGCTGCAATTCAGGGTGGCGTATTGACAGGGGAAATCAAAGATGTATTGTTATTGGATGTTACCCCGCTTTCTTTGGGAATAGAAACGATGGGTGGCGTGATGACCAGGTTGATTGACAGCAACACAACTATTCCAACTAAAAAGACCGAAGTGTTTTCAACTGCAAGTGACAACCAGCCGGGTGTTCAGATACATATATTGCAGGGTGAAAGGCCGATGGCATCACAAAATAAAAGTCTTGGAACATTCAATCTTGATGGAATTCCACCGGCTCCACGCGGCGTTCCTCAGGTAGAAGTGACATTTGATATTGATGCAAATGGTATTTTAAATGTTTCTGCCAAGGATAAGGGTACTGGGAAATCTCATAATATTCGGATTGAAGCTGGTAGCGGATTAAGCAAGGAAGAAATTGAAAAGATGAAGAATGAAGCGAAAGCCAATGAAGCAAATGATAAAGCCGAAAGAGAGAAAATTGATAAGTTGAATCAGGCTGACAGTTTGATCTTCCAGACAGAGAAACAATTAAAAGAATATGGCGACAAAATTTCAGCAGATAAAAAGGCACCAATAGAAACGGCATTAGTTAAACTGAAAGAGGCTCATAAAGCACAAGATGTTAATGCAGTAGATTCTACAATGACTGAATTAAATACAGCATGGACTGCGGCAAGTGAGGAAATGTATAAGGCAACTCAAGGTGCCCCAGGTGGAAATGGCCAACCTAATGCAGAACAACCTCAACAGGAAAGTGCAGAATCGAATGCAGGCAACGACAACGTGACCGATGCAGAATTTGAAGAAGTGAAATAATTTTTCTAAATTAATATGTAAAAAGCCATCTTAATCAGGTGGCTTTTTTTGTGCTTATACCTAAAAGTTCAAGGCTCCTTTTTGATAGTTGCTAGCTATAATGGCAATGAAAAATAAAAGATGCTTCCTTCGCCTTCCGAACTTTCGACCCACATTTTACCTCCATGCTGTTTGATGATCTCCTTTGAAACATAAAGACCAATGCCGAAACCGCTGAATTTTGTAGTAGAATTATCCACCCTATAGAAACGGTTGAAAATCTGTTCGCTGTGAACAGAGGCAATCCCAATTCCAAAGTCAGTGCAGGAAACAACAATTTCATTTTCATGAATAAAAGAGCGCACAATAATGTGGTTTTTGCCGGGAGAATATTTTGCGGCATTACTTACCATGTTAGTGATTACCTGTTCCAGTCTTAAAGGATCAGCCTGTATTTGCACGGAAACATTTTCATCAAGTATTATTCTATGCTTCGTAATTTGTTGGATTGAATTAATTATGTCAGGTAAAAAGATATTAAAGCTTATTTCTGTTTTCGAAAGATTCAATTGCCCTAAGTTAATCTTTGAAACATCCAGTAATTCATTCAAAAGTAAATTGAGTTTATTACTGAATTGATCTATTTTGAGCAGATTTTTTCTAAGACTAACATGATTATCTCCACACATCATCAGGGTCAACTGTGTGTAGGCTTTTATAGTAGTTATCGGCGTTTTTAATTCATGGCTTGCAATGGAAATGAACTGATCTTTTTCTTCTTCCAGAATTTTTGATTGAAGTAACTCGGCCTCTTTTCTGATCAGTGCTTCTTCCGTTTTTTTTCTTTCCGAAATATCCGAAAGAAAAGCAATAAAAAGCCAACCATCATCAATCTTCACATTGGAAATGCTTAAATTAATATCAAACTCTTTTCCACTTTTATGCAACGCGGTAATCTCAACCGTTTTATTCAAAATGGGTCCATTACTTGTCTTTAGAAAGTGCTGCATACCATTCAAATGCGCTTCACGGTGTTGCAGCGGAATTATAGTTTCAGTCAATGTTTTGCCGGTTACTTCTTTCTGTGAAAAACCGAAGATGGCTTCAGCTTTTGGATTCCATTCTAAAATATCCTGGTATTCATTGATAATGATAACCGCGTCAGGGCCTTGTCTTAAGAAAGCTTTTAATCGTTTTTCACTTTCGCGTACGGTTTTTTCAGATCGTTGCTTATTCGTTGTGTTCTTGAAAACACAATGGGTATACTGTGGTACTCCCATTTCATATCTACAACCGGTTTTGCCTTCCACGATAACTAATTCATTTTGTTTGGTGAGGTACCCGATTTCGATTGACTTTATTTTGTTGGTTTCAATTATATCCGTTCGGTGTTGCAAGTATTTGTTTTTGTAATCCGGGTGAATGAATTCAAATATGCTTTTCCCGATTACCTCCTCTGATTTATATCCCAAAGTATTAAGCCAGGTTGGATTTACTAGATCAATTTTCCCGTCAATTTTCAAAAAACAGATCATGTCCTGAGAGCTCTCAAAAAGATCCTGAAAATGATCATTATGATTGAAATCTGACATAAAGCGTTTTAAATAGATTCTATAAAAATAGAAAATATTGAATTAGGAATAGAAATTGTTTCCACACTAAGGCGAAGTATCAGAAAAGCTGAAAGAATACTACCTGTTTTATAAAAAAGTTTATAGGAAAATATTCTATATTTGTTGGTTTACTACATACCTTAGCCGCAGTCAAATTTTTATGATGTACTCACACTTTTTATACAAAAGGAGATTACATTTTTAATCCCTGAAAATAATGAAAATCAACTTCTATATAAGATATCATACCGTTGTAGGCGAGGAATTATTCATTACCGGAAACAATAAATATTTAGGAGACAATGATCCGTCAAAAGCAATTCCATTGCATTGGGTCAATGAAGATTTTTGGCTCGTGTCGGTTGATTTCCCCGAAGATTTTGATGATAATATTCATTATAAATACATACTTGTAGATAAGAAGGGCATAGAGATATTTGATGGTGAAGAAAATCGGTTTGTCAATCTTTCTTCAAGAAGACATCAGTTCTACTCCATTTTTGATACGTGGAATGCAGCTGGAAATGTTTGGAACGTGTTTTTTACCCGTGCTTTCAGTAAAGTATTATTGCCTCCTTTAACAAAAATAAAAATTACAAAACCGAAAAGAGTCAATCATATCTTCCGGGTAAAAGCGCCTTTGCTAAATTCAGGTGAAGTTATTTGCCTGTGCGGATCTACCAAAAATCTACGGAGCTGGAATATCGATGATCCGATAATTCTTCATCCTGAAAATAACTGGTACACCACCAGTGTTTTCCTGGAAGAAAATGAATGGCCTGCAAGTTATAAATATGGAATCTACAATATTGCTGAAAAGAAATTGATAAGCTTTGAACAAGGTGAAAACAGAATCATCCGAAAATTCGAAGAATCGGGAACAGGAGTCGTTATTTTCAATGATGGATTTGTAAATTATCAGCGCCCCCTTTGGAAAGGTGCTGGTATTTCTATTCCTGTTTTTAGTTTACGATCTAAAAAAAGTTTCGGAGTAGGAGAGTTTTCCGATATCAAATTATTGATCGACTGGGCAAACAAAACTGGTTTGAAATTAATTCAGCTTCTGCCTGTGAATGACACAACTGCGCATCACAACTGGCGCGACTCTTATCCCTATGCGGCCATTTCTGCATTTGCACTTCATCCAATATATATCAATCTTGAAAAAG
>JBDTKF010000094.1:0-5824 GCA_039935455.1 Ginsengibacter sp. | reverse complement strand
CGGATTGTATGATACGATCGTTAGTAATCCGCCTTATATACCCATAAATGAAAAAGAATCGCTTGCTAGGAATGTAACAGATTTTGAGCCTTGGGAAGCTTTGTTTGTGGCCAAGAACGATCCGTTTATTTTTTATAAAAAGATCGTCAAATTTTCAACTTCACATTTGAACGAGAACGGGAATGTTTATGTAGAAGTACATGAAGCATATGCAAAAGATGTGAAACAAATATTTGAAAGTGCAGGATTTAATTCGGAGATAAAAAAAGATATTTATGGAAAAGATAGAATGGTAAAAGCGAGAAAATCTGCAATTAATTCTTGACGGATGCAGAGGTAGTTGCGCCCAACCTTTTTGCAACTTCCATGATTTTCACGATGTCGCCCCAATCTACCAAAGAATCTGCATTGATTACTACGGCAGGTTTTACCAGGCTATCTTCTATCGGAAGCCGTGATCTTAAAATAGATTCCAGCGAATCAAATTGAATTCTTTCCTGCCCGATATAAAGTTCTTTTTCTTTATTAATACTAACGATAACACTTTGTTTTGCTTTTGTATCGCTGGATGAGCGCGGATTATTCATCTTGATGACGTTCGGATTTGCCATCGTGGAAATGATCAGAAAAAAGAACATAAGTATGAAAAGGATGTCATTCAACGGACCTGTATCCAGTTCTGTATCGTCACTTTTAAATCTTCTTCTGATGCTCATTTTCTTTTCTCTGTTTACTCTTTCTAACTAAATATATTTAATGAGTAGGCTCTTGCAAAATATCTACGAATTCTGCACTGGCAATTTCCATTTTATTTTCAACTCTGTTTATTTGTGCAGCGAGATAACTGTGACCTATATACGCTAATATTCCTATGATTAAACCAGTGGCAGAAGTGATCATCTTTATGTAAATACCATCGGCGATTGTATTGGGCGTGTATTCGGTACTTGCTGCAATTCCTTTGAAAAGCGCGAGCATTCCGATAATGGTTCCGAGAAAGCCGAACAATGGAGCAATACGAGCTACAATAGAAATGATCGAAAGATTTTTTTCCATTTTATACAACTCCAAAGCACCAACGTTGTCCATACTTTTTTCAATAGCATCGATCGGTTTCCCTATTCTTTGAATTCCTTTATCAATGATCCTTGCAACCGGGTTTTCATTGTTTTTTGAAAAACTCCTGGCTGCACCAACATTGCCGCTGACTATATGATCGCGAATAATGCGCATAAAATTATCGTCAATTTTCGAAGCTTTTTTGATCGCGATTAATCTTTCAAAAAAGAAATAAAGCGCGCCCACAAAAAGTACTCCCAAAGGAAGCATAATGACGCCGCCGCTTACAAGAGTATCCCATAAACTTTGAGTTTGAGGAACAGAATGTGTGAGGGCGCTTGAATCGATCTGCAGAAAAAATAAATCCATTTAGATTGGTTTGTGAACAAATGTAAAAAGTAAATTTAAATTAGTAAGGTGAATAAAAACTACAAGAAAATTTTAACGTTAAGAATTATCTATTGTTTTCTCTTCCCATATCATACATAAATGCACAATTGTTTCCGCAGATTTAGCCATATCATTTACACCAATCCATTCCAGTTTCGAATGAATTCCCTGCATTCCTGTGAAAATATTCGGAGAAGGCAATCCCATGTAACTTAGTCTGCTGCCATCTGTCCCGCCACGAATGCTTTCCGTAATGACTTTCAATCCAGCCCGTTTAATCGCTTCAGCGGCATACTCAGCTACGTGTGGATTTTGGTCCAAAATCTTTTTCATATTCCGATATTGTTCATGGATTAAAAATTCAATAGATGCGCCTTTATAATGATTGACAATATCTTCAGCTATTTTTTTTAATCTTTCGCCATGTTGCTTCAACACATCATCGTCAAAATCTCTGACAATGAATTCCAATGTCGCTTTTTCTGCAATTCCTTCGAACCGAACCGGATGAACAAACCCTTCTTTTTTTTCAGTAGCTTCCGGTGCCCATTCATTTTTTGGCAATGCGTGTAAAATTTCACCGCCAATTTTCAAAGCATTTACTAGGGTATTCTTTGCATAGCCCGGATGGGCGATAACGCCATTTATAACTATAATTGCTGAATCGGCACTAAAAGTTTCATCTTCCAAACTTCCAACTTCTCCACCGTCCAGGGTGTAACCGAATTGCGCACCTAATTTTTCCATATTCAACTTGGCAGTTCCTTCGCCGATTTCTTCATCCGGTGTAAATAAGATCCTTATAATTCCATGTCTTAAAGAAGGATTTTCAATCAGATATTCTGCAGCCTGCATAATCGCTGCTACTCCACTTTTATCATCAGCGCCCAACAATGTTTTTCCACTTGCTGTAATAATATCTCCTCCAATTTGTGTTTTCAAATAAGGAGAAAGAATAGTGGATAAAACCTGTGAACTATCGTCTGGCAATACAATATCTTCTCCATCATAATTTTTATGAAGGATCGGTTTTACATTTGTGCCACTGCAATCGGGAGCCGTGTCTACATGGCTGCAAAAGCAGATTACCGGTATATTTTCTTTTTCAGAATTCGATGGAATCGTTGCATATACATAACCGTATTCGTCCATCTCTGCATCTTTGATACCGATTTGTTTTAACTCTTCAACAAGGATTTTACTTAAGTTTTTTTGTTTTTCAGTTGACGGATGAGTACCACTTTGCGGGTTGCTTTGTGTATCTATTTGTACATATCGCATGAATCGTTTTGTAATGGCGTCTTTATTGATTGCAATCATAAATGAATTATTATTATTGTTCACACAAAGTAAGAAAGAATGTTATAATAAGTGCTCAGGTGTTAGTCTTTGAAGTTTCAGGGGACGTTAGTTTTTCCAACACAAAGTAAACAATCGGGCAAAAAGTAGAATTTTTTAATGTAATCGCCGGTCTCTTTAAAATTACATCTTCATCAGTATAAGGAAAACGATGGCAATCTGAAGGACGGTTTTCATAGATGTTACAATAATTGTCTTCTCCTAAAAACGGGCATGGCGATGTTTTGGTTACATAATCCCCATCCTCATCTACGCGCAAATAGGTTTCTATGAAAACACCTTCTTTCATTTTAAGATGTTTGGATATTCTTTTTATATCAGGAGTTTTAAACCTAGGAGAATAATTCCGGCAACAATTGGCACATTTCAGGCAATCGATTTTTTCAAATGCTTCTTCATGCAAATCAGGTAATTGTTTCAGCACTTTATTTTTATCAGCATGTTTTAAAAAATTTTTATACTTTTTCTGATTATTTGCTGATTTCTTTTCCCAATCAATCAAAATGTTGTGCTTCATTTGGTAAAGATACATTTTGGGCGAAACTTGTTAATTCTAACGATAATTTCCTACCATTTTGCAATGTAACTTTGCGCCTCTATTTTCACTTTAAATAGGAATTTTGATTATTTGTTTGTTTACTGTGAGAATCAAAAATCAATAAAAAGTATGAATCTTTTCGAAAAACAATCGGCAGAATTTATTTCCAGGCACATAGGCCCGGATGAAAATGAAACAAAGGAAATGCTTGCTACTATTGGCGTTGAGAGTATGGAAGCGCTTGTTGATAAAACGGTTCCTGCGGCGATCAGGCTTAAGGAAAAACTGAATGTGGATTCGCCGATGAGCGAGTCTGAATATCTCACAGAATTAAAAAAGATTGCTAATAAAAATAAAATTTTTAAATCCTACATCGGACAGGGATATTATGATACCATAACTCCTTCAGTAATTTTAAGAAATCTTTTTGAAAATCCGGGATGGTATACACAATACACGCCCTATCAGGCAGAGATTGCCCAGGGACGTTTGGAAAGCTTGCTAAATTTTCAAACCATGGTAAGCGATTTAACGGCTTTACCAATTGCCAATGCAAGTTTACTGGATGAGGGAACCGCTGCTGCAGAAGCGATGGCCATGCTTTTCAATCATAAAAACAAAGAGCATGATCGAATAACTGCGGGAAAATTTTTTATTGATGAAAAAATATTCGGCCAAACAAAAAATATTTTAATCACCAGAGCCAAACCTGTCGGGATTGAACCGGTTTTTGGCGACTTCAAAAGCGTTGATCTTGATGAAACATATTTCGGTGTAATGGTTCAATATCCTAACAGTGAAGGAAGCATTGAGGAACACAGGGAATTCATCGAAAAAGCGCACAGCGTGCACGCGCAGGTGATCATGGCAACAGATTTATTGGCACTCACTTTAATTGTTCCTCCGGGAGAATTGGGAGCTGATGTTGCTGTTGGTTCTACACAACGGTTTGGGGTGCCGATGGGATTTGGCGGACCTCATGCTGCATTTTTTGCAACCAGGGATGAATTCAAAAGAAACATTCCGGGAAGAATAATCGGTGTTAGTATTGATGCGCATAATAACCGTGCGCTTCGCATGGCTTTGCAAACAAGAGAACAACACATTCGCAGAGAAAAAGCAACCTCAAATATTTGTACAGCCCAGGCTTTGCTGGCCAATATGGCTGCCATGTATGCGGTTTATCATGGTGCTGAAGGATTGAAAAATATTGCCCGAAGAGTTACCTTATTAACCCAAACTCTTGCTGAACATCTTATGGAGAGTGGTTATGAATTGTTGAATAAAAGTTATTTTGATACGATCACTTTGAAGATAGATAACCGGGAAAAACTCGAAGGAATTTCTCAATTGAATGAAATGAATTTTCATTTTCCATCAAAAGAGTTAGTTACCATTTCTCTGGACGAAACAACAACCAGATCCGATGTACTGAATATAGTGAATGTCTTCAATCTTGCGAAAGATAAGGATTCGTCTGCAGTCACTTTTGATGACGAAATGGAATTGAAAAATATTCCCGAAGACTTACGAAGAAGTTCGTCTTTTTTATCACATCCTGTTTTCAATAGTTATCATAGCGAGACAGAGATGATGCGATATTTGAAGAGATTGGAAAACAAAGATTTATCGCTTGCTCAATCTATGATTTCACTGGGTTCATGCACCATGAAACTCAATGCAGCCACGGAATTGATTCCCGTGAGCTGGGCGCATTTTAGTAGAATACATCCTTTTGCTCCTGCATCTCAAACAGAAGGTTATGATTTTATTATCCGCGAACTTGAAAGATTATTATGTACAATCACAGGATTTGATGCTTGCAGTCTTCAGCCTAATAGTGGTGCACAGGGCGAATTTTCGGGGCTACTTTCTATAAAACGGTTTCATGAAAGCAAGAACGAATCTCACCGCAAGGTTATCTTGATTCCGATCTCCGCGCATGGAACCAATCCTGCTTCTGCTGTGATGGCGGGTTTCAAAGTCGTAGTGACAAAATGCGATGACGAAGGGAATATTGATCTGGATGATTTGAAATCTAAAGCGGAAAAAAACAAAGATCATCTTGCCGGATTAATGGTAACCTATCCTTCAACGCACGGCGTCTTTGAAGAGGGTATTGTTGAAATGTGTAAAGTGATACATGATAATGGTGGATTGGTTTACATGGATGGCGCAAATATGAATGCCCAGGTGGGGTTAACATCACCAGGTTTTATCGGTGCTGATGTTTGCCATTTGAATTTGCATAAAACTTTTGCAATACCGCATGGTGGCGGCGGACCCGGCATGGGACCTATTTGTGTTAATAAAAAATTGGCTCCGTTTTTACCCGGAAAAAATAATGAAGGAAGTGTAAGTGCTGCACAATACGGGTCTGCAAGTATTTTATTGATCAGCTATGCTTATATAAAAATGCTCGGTGAAAGTGGATTAAAAAAGGCCACTGAATATGCCATATTGAATGCAAATTATATG
>JBDTKF010000093.1:0-5328 GCA_039935455.1 Ginsengibacter sp. | reverse complement strand
TAAAAAGGGGAATGCAGTATATTTAGCAGGCAACGATGGTAAGATTGCCAAACTAATATATTAGCCAGTCAGACGCAACTGTTATCCTTCCAATTTTTCAATGCATTTCAGCAGATTTATTCCCTTTCCAAGCACACCTTTAAAAAGATCTCCCTTTTTCTTTACTCTTGCAGCTATATTATGAATAGTAAATTGCTGAGGAGACAATCCTTTTTTCACTTCCTTCCATTCTAAAGGAGTTGATACGGTAGCGCCGGGTTTAGGCCGCAAACTATAGACCGATGCGATTGTTTGGCCTCTTCTGTTTTGAAGATAATCCAAATAAATATGTTTATTTCCGCGCTTACGTAAATTTCGCTCCAGTGTAGTAAAATCCTTTAATTCTTCATTCACCATCATACATACCAGGTAAGCAAAATCTTTCACTTGTTCAAAAGTGTATTTTTTAGCCGTAGGTACATACACATGTAATCCTGATGCACCGGAGGTCTTACAATAACTCACAGCTCCTGCGTTATCAAAGATTTTTTTTACGACTATCGCTACTTCCACTACCTGATCAAATGTATTTTTATCTGATGGATCTATATCAATCATAAGGTAATCCGGGTTCTCAAGATTTTTTATGGTAGAATGCCATGGATTTATTTCAATACATCCAAGGTTGTTCATATACACAAGGGTAGCCAGGTTATTACAAACAATGTAATCGATCTCTTTGTCATTAGATTCTGAATGAACTTTTTGGCTCATTACAAAAGAAGGTGCTTTTTCAGCAGCATCTTTGTGAAAAAAGCCGGAAGCATGGATTCCATTTGGATTACGTAACAATGATTCGGGTCGTCCTTTTAAATATGGTAAAATATATTCTGCCATAGAGATGTAATAGTTTACGACATCACCTTTAGTGATTTTATCTTCAGGAAAATAAATCTTGTCTACATTGGATACTGTTACTTTTGTTTTCCCAAAAGTGTATGTTTTGTCGGGTCCGTCTTTATCCTGTTTTGTAGATGATTTTAAAGAGCTCTTATTTGTTGTAATTTTTTCCTTAACAGTATCATTTTTATTGAAATTCTTTTTCTCTTTTTTAGGATTTGAAGCTAATAATTTTACATTTTTTTTATAAGAGTTTGATTTTTCTTTTTCCATGATTACATTTTCTTTTTTCTCTTTTTTTACTGTCTTTTTTTCACCTTCGAATGAATACAGGTTCTCCCCATTTACTTCACTTATTTCCTTATCATCTCTCAGGCGAAGAAATACAGGATGACGAAACTTGCCGTCTTTTGTAATCTCTGTAAATTTTATTTCGCACACCAATTCGGGTTTTATCCATGTTGCCGGTGAATTTGTTTTTACCCTTTCTATAAATGGAGATTCTTTTTGAATAAGGGGCTGCATCAGCTCATACATTTCCTTTAATGATTTATCAGAAAAGCCCGTTCCTGTATGTCCAACATAAACCAAATCTTTACCTTTTTTTTCGGCTAGAATTAGAGCCCCAAAATATTTTCTTGATTTCTCGGGTGCTGTATAGCCCGCTATAATGACTTCTTGTGTCTGGTGATTTTTTATTTTTACCCAGGATCCAGTTCTTTTACCCGGCAAATAAATAGAATCAATTTTTTTAGCCATCATTCCTTCCAGCCCATTCTTTGTCGTTAATTCAAAAAACGAAATTCCATCTTCCAGAATATGGTCACAATATTTTATTACTTCATTCTCAGGAATTAATTGTTGAAGCAATTCCTTTCTTTTAGCCAATTCAAAGTGTTTAGTATCAACTCCATTGAGCTCCAAAAGGTCAAATACCTGGTATTGGATGGGTTTGTCCTGGTAATCTGAATAGTGTTGCAGGTATTGGAAATTTGGTTTTCCATTTTCGTCAAGAATGATTATTTCGCCATCTAAAACTGCATCAGCTTTGATAGTTTTTAATTGCTCAACTACTATCGGATATTTTTCCTGAAAACTAAGGCCATTGCGGGAGTACAATGATATTTCCTGGTTTGTCTTTTCAGCGATGGCTCTATAACCGTCCCATTTTATTTCAAAAAGCCATTTAGAATCATCAAACGGTTTGTCAATTTCCTTCGCCAGCATGGGCTCAATAAAATCACCTATTTTACTGCCTTTTTTCCGATTGGTTTCGATGATCTTTTTTTTTTGGTAGCATCCTTATTTTCTTTCAGCCATTTATTAATTGGCGAATTTTCTAGCGTTTCATCCTCACTATTATAATCTGTATCCACAGCGTACTCATCATTGTGTTTTATGAGTAACCAGCTATTATCTTCCTTTCCTTCTTTGGCTTTTAATTTTACCAAGGCAAATTCACCCTTAAGTTTTTTACCAAAAAGTCTGACTTTTAAATTACCTGCTTTTAATCCCGCTCTTAGATTTTTCTCTGCAACCTTTCTATGTGAATTTTCAATATCAGCGTAAGTGCCATGATCCCAAATTTCCACAATTCCTGCACCATAATTTCCTTCGGGAATTGTACCGGCAAAATCCTTGTAATCATAAGGGTGATCTTCTACCATCATGGCAAGACGTTTATCTTTCGAATTTAAAGATGGCCCTTTGGGAACTGCCCAACTTTTCAATACTCCATCTAATTCTAATCTGAAATCATAATGCAGATGAGAGGCTTTATGTCTTTGCACCACAAATATTAATTCTGATTCAGATTTTTTTATCTTGCCCGAGGGCTCGGATGTTTCTTTAAAATTTCTTTTCTCGTTGTATTTGGTTAATGCCATTATGCTGATTTTTTGCGTTTAACCTCAAGACTGGCCTTTAATTGCTCCATAAGATCCTTCGTTTTACTATGAACAACTTTCATCTCCGGTGCTTTTATTTTCTTGCCTTTTGATTTGGCTTTTATTACTTTCAAGAGCTCTTCATTATAAGTATCCTTGTATTTTGAAATATCAAACTTTCCGGTTAGCTGATCTATTAACGAAATAGCCATTTTCAATTCTGCGGGTTTTACCTCTGTATTGGAAGGCAGAGTCAATTCTTCCGGATCGCGAATCTCCTGTTCAAACCTGATCCTATTCAAAACAATAACATCCCCATCGGGACGTAAAATGGCCAATGCTTCTTTATTCCTCATCACGAAAGTTGACACGCCTACTTTTTTTGTTTTTTTCAATGCTTCTAATAATAATTTGTATGGCCGTGTTCCGGATTTATCAGGCTCAAGGTAGTAGGGTGTTTCATAATAAAGACTGCTGATTTCATCCTCTTTTACAAAGTCAGAGATTTCAATTGTTTTCGTTTTTTTTGCACTTGCTGCTTCAAAATCTTTGTCATCTAACACGACATATTCATTATCTACCTTGTATCCTTTTACAATGTTACCCCATGCCACCTCTTTTCCTGAAGTTTCATTTACCCTCATATATTTGATATGCGCATGATCCTTTTTATCCAGCATATCGAGGTTGAGAGTGCTGGATTCAGTGGCACTGTACATTTTTACCGGAATATTTACTAATCCAAAGCCGATGGCTCCCGTCCAGATTGGTCTCATAATTCGAAAATTTAGATTGAATAAATGATAAGGAAAAAGTTGTGCCGCTTTTTTAAATACATTTAAATTGGATATAATTTTCTAAGAATAACATGATGAAAGATCTTTGAGAAATTATTTCCACATATGATTGGTGAGTTTAGGTCAGGTTTTCTAAAGGATAAGCTGAATTGGAGCTCAACCCAAGAGTAATGGTTTTCTGAAGTTTCACTTTTAATTAGCCCTAAAAGGGCGGAATAAGTGAGCGATGGGTGCAGCCTATCGAATAATAGCCAATTGAAAAAACTCTCCAAAAATTTCAGTAATATGCGTTTTATAAATTAATAATTCAACAATGAAAATAGCAACTTACAATGTGAATGGAGTAAATGGCCGCCTTCCGGTTTTACTTCGCTGGCTGGAAGAAACTGCACCTGACGTTGCCTGTCTGCAAGAATTAAAAGCACCCCAGGAAAAATTTCCTGAGCAAGCCATCAAAGATGCAGGTTATCATGCCATATGGCATGGGCAAAAAAGTTGGAATGGTGTGGCGATTCTTTCAAAGAATGAAGCACCACAAGAAATAAGGCGCGCCCTTCCAGGAGATCCGGAAGATCTTCATAGCCGATATATAGAAGCAAAAATAAATGATGTGATTATTGGTTGTTTGTATTTGCCGAATGGCAATCCTGCACCAGGTCCAAAGTTTGATTATAAACTCCGCTGGTTTGAGCGACTAACGGAGCATGCAGCCGAGTTGCTGGCATCCGATGTTCCGGTAATTCTTACCGGTGATTTCAATGTGATTCCTACTGCAGCTGATGCTTATAAATCTGAGCGTTTGGTGAATGATGCCTTATTCCTTCCCGAAACACGGCAGGCATTTAAAACATTAGTCGATCAGGGTTGGACAGATGCGATTAAAAAGCTTTATCCGGATGAAGTGGTTTATACCTTTTTTGATTACTTCCGCAATGCTTATGCACGCAATGCAGGGATGCGAATTGACCATTTTCTATTGAGCCCACATTTTGATAAACGTCTCGTTTCTGGAGGTGTCGACCTTGATACGCGAGGTTGGGAAAAGACAAGCGATCATGCACCGGTTTGGATAGAAATGAAAGATAAATAATGCCCGACTGAATAGCCTATATGAATTTCGCTTTGTTGTTGCAAAAAATAACTGATTATATTCTCTTCAATGTACGATTGTTTCTCTACAGGAAATTTTGATTTGAATAGTATAACTATCTGGAGAAAGTGAATCTATTTTGATAAATGCCGTTGAAGGGATTTAATTGAACAATTCAAATTATTAAGAAAGGGATTGGAAAACTATTTCATTTCGGAGGGATTGTTGTATTATTCTAAAAATGCAAATTAAAAATACTAAACAGCAAAGAAATGAAAAAGATAATATTGGTATTAACTGTAATTGCCACACTGTTTACCACACAGCAGGCATTAAGCCAGTCGTTGAAAAAGAACTTTGACGGTGCACACGCCACTTTCAAGCATTATAACGCATTGTATGTAATCAATTCAAATGATGTAAAAAGAAATACTTCAACGCTGCGTAATATCAATAATGCATTAGAAGATCCTCGTCTTAAAGGTAAGCTCACTGTGGAATTAGTTGCTTTTGGCGATGGAGTTGCAGTATTTCAGAAGGATAGTCCTTTTGAAAATACTTTAAAAAGGCTGAAGGAAAAGGGAGTTATACTTGCGCAATGTGAAAACACTTTAAGGGAAAGGCATATTGACAAGGACACATTATTTCCTTTTATCAATTTTGTTCCCAGTGGAAA
>JBDTKF010000092.1:0-3064 GCA_039935455.1 Ginsengibacter sp. | reverse complement strand
GGTTTTCGCCTATATAAACTACTTCATCCGGAAGATTATTATCATAACTTTCTTTATAATTCTCAGCATAAAATTTATCTAAAATATCATGGCGCGCAGAAGTCAAACCATTACTTCCAATTCCACTATTATATTTTTTTTCATAAGTAGCTTTCCCAAAAGATGCGAGGCCAACAATCACATTTCCGGGCTTTATTTTTTCGTTCGAAATTATTTTTGATTTTGGCCATCTTGCAGTCATGGTGCCGTTTACGGCAATCGTTCTTACCACATCGCCTACATCTGCAGTTTCGCCACCGAGGTAATGTATATTAATTCCAAAAGTTTTCATCAGGTCAAAAAAATCCTGTGTGCCATTAATAATTTGTTCCAATACTTCACCTGGAATTAAATTTTTATTTCGGTCAATGGTAGAATTGAAAATAATATTATCATAAATTCCTACACACAAAAGATCGTCAAGGTTCATCACTACTGCATCCTGGGCGATTCCCTTCCAAACGGAAATGTCGCCGGTTTCTTTCCAATACAAATAAGCCAATATACTTTTTGTTCCCGCACCATCCGCGTGCATTACGTTTATAAACTCCGGATCATTCCCTAAATAGTCTGGATAAATTTTACAGAAAGAATTTGGGAAAAGTCCCTGATCAAGATTTTTGACAGCCGCGTGGACTTCTTCTTTTTGGGCCGAGACACCACGTTTTGAATAGAGAGACATTCTAAAATTGTTAAACGATTTATTATTAAATTATCAAAAAAAATTCACTGTATGATTTTTTTCAGAGGCGTAAAAGTAAGATCGTACAATGAATATTCCATCCTCAAAATATTTATTTATCAATTAACTTGCAAACCTCTTATGAAAGTGTACAGAGATATCAACAATCTGCCTCCGTTCGTGAATGCTGCCATCACCATTGGCACTTTTGATGGCGTCCATTCCGGTCATCTTCAAATCATCAATCAATTAAAAAAAGAAGCGGAAAGAAATCAAGGTGAATCCGTGATCATCACTTTTGATCCGCATCCGCGCATGGTTTTGAATGCTCAAAAAAATCAACAGCCCATCAAATTATTGAACTCGCTTTCCGAAAAAATTGAACTTCTTGAGAAACAGAAAATTGATCATTTGGTAATTGTTCCTTTTACACTCGATTTTTCCAATCAATCGGCTGAAAAATATATCGCTGATTTTTTAATCTCTAAATTTCATCCGGCAACTATAATCATCGGTTACGATCATCATTTTGGAAAAGGAAGAACTGGAGATTATAAGTTGTTAGAAAAAAATCAGCAAAAATTTAATTACCGGGTCGAAGAAATACCGGAACAGGTTTTAGATCATGTGACGATCAGTTCCACCAAGATACGGCAAGCATTGAAAGAAGCTGATATTCACACAGCGAATGAATGTTTGAGTTATGAATACTTTTTTGAAGGGAAAATAATTGAAGGGAATAAGTTGGGAAGGACAATGGGTTATCCGACTGCAAATTTGGAAATACCCGATCCCAATAAATTAATTCCTGCAGATGGAATCTATGCTGTAGTTGTTTTTTTGAGAAATGAAACTAAAATTTCAAACTCCGGGACTTTCCATAAAGGAATGATGAGTATTGGTTTCAGACCTACAATCGGGGATAATAAAAAAATGATAGAAATAAACATTTTTGATTTCAATGAAAATATTTATGGTAAAACTGTTCGGGTATATGTAAAATATTTTTTGAGAAATGAGGAAAAATTTAACTCCATGGAAGACTTAAAAAAGCAAATCGCATTGGATGAAATCGAGTCGAAGAAATTATTGGAAGATGTAAACTTCCCAGTAAACAAATAAATAACCGGAGTTTTTATTTTCTCAAAAAAGACCAGCAATCGACTTAAAGATGGTGAAAAAACTGGTCAGTATTACCAATGTACCAATCAAAATAAACATTGGTTTCAAAGGTAACTTCCCGACAAATCTGGCAGCAATCGGTGCGGCTATCAGGCCGCCCAGGATCAGTCCTGCTATATCTAACAAAGGAATGCTTTTCAAAAAAATAAAAAAAGTAATTGAGCTGGCAAGCACAACAAAAAATTCGGCTAAACAAACAGAACCAATCACATAACGGGGACTCTTTCTTTTTGAAATAAGGGTACTGGTTACCAATGAACCCCAACCTCCGCCCGCAAATGCATCTGTGAATCCACCAACAGAAGCCAGCCATCCGGCTCTTTTTACTTTATCATGTATGTTTTGTTTTTTGAATGCTTTTCGAATAATAAAAAATCCCAGGTAAACGGTATAAAGTGAAACCGGAATTCGCACCCAGGTTGAATAGCTTTGTGCATAAAAAGCCAGTGTAGCTCCAATCACTGATCCTATGATTCCGGGAATGACCAATGCTTTGAATAATTTTTTATTAATATTCCCAAAACGGTGATGGCTATATCCGGAAACGCCGCTCGAGAAAACTCTTGCGGAATGCACACGGCTGCTTACGATCGCAGGATTAACGCCGTTCGCAAGTAGAAATGTGGTTGATATGGTTCCATATCCCATCCCCAAAGATCCATCAGCCATCTGAGCAAGAAAACCACAAAGCAACATCATTAAGAAAGCCTTTTTATCGATGGTCGATAGAATCTTTTTACCATCCGTCAAAACGTTTTCAAAGGGAATAATTGATGAAATTTCATGTCCCAGAATCATAAATAGAAATGCGAACAAACTCCACTTAACAATTTTCTGCCATTTTTTTGTATGCGGTTTGGAATCCTTATTTAAAATGCTTCGTTTGGCTACAAGCACTTTGGTAATGCTGTCCAGGTGCTTCACTTTATCATCAAAATCACCATTCATTCCGGAGCGAATAAGGTGCATATTTTGTAACACGTTTTCCATTTCATCAGGAATAAAATCATTGATCACTTCTTTTAATCGTTTGGCAATCGTTGGGGATGTTCCATTGGTAGAGATGGCAATTTTTACACTTCCTTTTTTTACGATGGAGCCTAAATAGAAATCGCACAAGCCAGGCCTGTCAGCAACATTCACGAGTTTGCTTTTTTCTTT
>JBDTKF010000091.1:0-22952 GCA_039935455.1 Ginsengibacter sp. | reverse complement strand
CTATCAAATTTTCTCATCGAAAAATTAACGTCAAAATTCTAATTTGTTACGCTAAACTTTACCTTGTAGAATTATAAAAATTCTGTGCTGTTACTTCCAAACTTTCAAAGATCTTTTGGCCTTTTTTGACCACCAATTTTTTCAATTGGAGTGCAAATGTAGAAGCCTTTTTTATACTAACCAAATTTATTTTTAAAACTTTAAAAATCTACATTTTAGATGAATAAAATCTTAAGTTTTTATGTGGTATTTTTTTCTAAGAACTATGCTTTTTTTTTCAAGCGGATTGCAAAGATATGGTGAGTTAACTTCTCTATCAAAACTATTTTAAAGATTTTAGGACAACTATTCCGAAACGTGCTGCTACAGTGGATTTCAAAAAGAAACTTTTTTTTCCTCATTTGCACTTTACGAGACTAATGTAAACTTTTCCGCACTTATAATACGATTACAAAACCTGAAATACTCTATGAAAATTATATCTTTAAAATTCCTCCAAAAGAGAAATTGCATCTTTCTTCACTAAAGTTTTTCTTCTCTTCATCAGTCGCAACAAATCAATTGAAAGTTTGGGCATTTTTGAATGATCAAAAAGTTGACCTCTTCTTGTCAGAATTTCTGGTCCTAAATACAGTCTAGAAATATTCACGGAAAAACCTAATTCGTGTTATTTATCGGTTCACTGCCTTTGAAAGCTGATTCAGATATATTCTATATCGATTGGTAGATTGCGAAAGGAATGAATATAAAAGGAATTGATAATTGAAATGCCTGTGAGCAATTTTAAAACCGAAATTACAGTAGTTATGTCTATACATATCTTGTCGTTTCTGTGATTTGGCTTTCTATTCTTTTTCAAAGAAGTCGCGGTTTCAAAAGCAAGACAGTTATACAAAATAATTGAATTTCTCTTAATAGTTTACAGTTTGTTTTTGTTTTACATTTGTCCTGTATGTCAATCTACGTTTCCAATCTTACAAAAATTTACGGGCACCAAAAAGCAGTGAATGAAATTTCGTTTAAGATTGGTGATAATGAAATTGTTGGATTCTTAGGCCCGAATGGTGCTGGAAAATCCACCACTATGAGAATGATTACGGGGTATCTCGCTCCTGACTCGGGTAATATCAAGGTAAACGGAATTCCTGTAAAAAATGATGCGCCTGAGGCAAAAAAACAAATCGGATATCTGCCGGAAGGGAATCCATTATATTATGAAATGTATGTACGTGAATATCTCAGCTTCATTGCGGATATTCATCAGATAAAAACGCACGTAAAGGAAAGAATTGAGGAAGTAATTCGTCTTACCGGTCTGCGATTGGAAAGCAACAAAAAAACAGGGCAACTGAGTAAAGGTTACAAACAAAGAGTTGGACTTGCTGCGGCGCTAATTCACCAACCTCCGGTTTTAATTCTGGACGAACCAACAACCGGCCTTGATCCCAATCAAATCATAGAAATCCGTCAGTTAATTAAAGAACTCGGGAAAAATAAGACGGTTCTTTTTTCCTCACACATTTTGCAGGAAGTAGAAAGTATTTGTGATAGAATTATCATCATCAACAAAGGAAACATAGTCGCAGACGATACGCTATCAAATCTGCAATTCTCTCATAAAAACCTTCACATTGTTTCAGTAGAATTTGGAAACAAAATAAATATGGGTTTATTGAAAGAATTTTCATTGGTAGAGAATATTGAAGAAAATGGAAATCAATACCTGATTCAAACAGCTGATCCTGAAAAAGTGAAAAAGCTGCTATTGGAATTCAGTTTAAAAAATAATCTGGATATCCTCTCTCTACAAACAAAAAACAGAAGTCTGGAAGAAGTTTTCAGAAGCTTGACAGCATAAATTCTCAAATATTTCTCATATACATTTTTAATTCAACGCTTTTTTTGCAATGAAAAAAACAATTAAATCAACACTCGTTGTTTCCCTGTTAATCTGTTTGAGTCACTCTTTAAGTGCTCAAAATCTGTCAGGAGATTGGAAAGGATCCATAGATGCAAACGGTACAGAAATTCCGCTTATTTTTCATTTTTTGAAAACTATTTCTGGAAGGTTTGAAGGAAAATGGGATAGCCCGAAACAAAATGCTAACGGACTTTCTTTCAGTGAAGTTGACGTCGTCGGAGACAGTATTCATCTGGGAATAAAAATGATCGGAGGCGCATTTCGTGGAAGATTTATAAACAATGATTCAATCTCGGGGATTTGGAAACAGGGGCAACATGAAACTTCTTTAAATTTATCCAGATTTGATTCAAAAATATCGGTCCCTATGTATCCGGATGAAAAAGAAATTGCCATCTCTTCGGCTGGAAAAGTTAAGCTTTTTGGGACTTTATTATCGAAAAATAATCATCAAAAAATTGCCATCATTATCGCCGGATCAGGGCCTACCGATCGCGATGGCAATAACCCGATCATCGCCCCAACCAATGAATATCAAATGCTTGCTCGTTCACTGGATTCGCAAAATATAGCCTCTTTTCGTTACGATAAACGGGGTGTTGCAAAAAGTATTGTAGAAAACTTTAAAGAGAGAGATCTGGTTTTCGAAGATTATATTAAAGACGCTGCTAAAATTTTTGATTTCATACACGACACACTTGGCTTCAAGAACGTTTATTTTATTGGCCATAGTGAAGGCTCATTGATCGCAATGATTGCTTCACAAAAAAAGAAGGTGGATGGATATATTTCTGTTGCAGGAGCAGGCAGACCGATTGATGTTATTTTAGAAGAACAAATGCACAAAAGCCCTTTGGCTGATTCAGTGAAACAACAAATAACAACGATTTTCAAACAGTTGAAGCAGGGGAAAGAAGTAGATGATTTCCCCAAAATTCTTTCACCACTTTTTCGAAAATCTATTCAGCCATATATGATATCCTGGTTGAAATATTCACCGGAGAAAGAAATAAAAAAGTTGAATTGCCCCATTCTGATTATCCAGGGTGATTGTGATGCTCAGGTGCAAATCATTGACGCAGAAAATCTGCATAATGCCCATAAAAAAAGCTTGTTATCTATAATTCCAATGATGAGCCATACCCTTAAAAGTGCAGGCGAAAATTGTGGTAATCAAAATAAGACTTACACAGATGGTTCTCTGCCCATTGACAAAATTCTGGTTGATGATATTGTGAAATTTATCAAGAAAAATTGAGCGGCAAATATCGAATATTTGTTGATTTACTACAATTTTTCCGGCCTTAATGCTGAAGGTTCATTTGCTTAAAATCGTTAAGAATCTTTTTCTTTCAACAAATCGGTTATGTCTTTTTCCAACCTCGTAATTTCAGCAGGTTTTAAACCGTCATAAATTCCACGGACTCTTTTTTGTTTGTCAACCAAAGCAAAAAACTGAGTATGGATGAACGCTTCTTCGATATTTACACTGTTGTTCTTATCATTATCCAGCAAATAACTTTGCCGGGCCATTTTATACAAAGAATCTTTGCTTCCTGTTACAAAATACCATTTTGCCGGGTCATTATAATCATTTCCAACCATCTTCTTTTCATAAGCTTTCAACAATGGAACAGAATCTGTTTCGGGCATGGAAGAATGGGAAATAATTGCAAAATCCTGGTTATTCTTAAATTGATCATAAACGCCTTTCAGGTTAAAATTCATTTTTGGACATATGCCTTTGCAAGTTGTAAAAAAATAATTGGTCACATAAACTTTATCATCCATATTTTTTTGGGTGATCATATCGCCGTTCTGATCTTTGAATGAGAAATCCTGCACATAGCTCATCACTGGCAGCTTTACATCAAAAAATCCTTTCGTAAAAGAGAGCAAAATATAAAATGTAGAGATGAGTAGTGCAAAGAAAACTGAATAAATTAATATTTTCTTTTTCATACTACAAAGATAGGGTTTTGAAAGTTCGATAGGTCATTAATGAGGCATTGGATTGTTTTGGATAAAACTTTTCAGTTCTATAAACGAATCTTATTTTCAAAAAGAATCAGCGAAAGAACTTCTTCAATGAAAGAATCATTAGCCAATTGACTCAAATATATTTAGATATATTTTTCATTGAAGGGCTTTATCAATTTCACAAATGCATTTTCGTTAATTTTACACCTTAATAAATTTATATGCAAGAAAATAAATATGATTTTGGAATGATCGGCCTTGGCGTAATGGGTAGTAACCTGTTGTTAAATATGGCTGATCATGGATTTTCAGTAATTGGGTTTGATACCAATTCTGTAAAAACGAAAGCATTGGAAGCGGCTGCAGCAAAAGAACAAGAAGTAAAAGGAGTAAATACTTTATCAGAAATGATCGCACAATTAAAAACTCCAAGGAAGATTATGATGCTCGTACCGGCTGGGAAACCCGTGGACAGTGTGATCAACGATTTGAAACCTCTATTACAGGAAGGAGATATCATTATTGATGGAGGTAATTCACATTATACAGATACCATAAGAAGAATCGACGAATTGAAAAATAATGGATTTCATTTCATGGGTATTGGAATTTCTGGTGGCGAAGAAGGCGCACGAAAAGGGCCAAGCATTATGCCCGGCGGCGATGAAACTGCCTACAAGGAGATTGCTCCAATATTGGAAGCGGTAGCCGCAAAAGTAAATGGCGAACCATGTGTTGCTTACCTGGGCAAGGGCGCTGCGGGCCACTATGTAAAGATGATTCATAATGGAATTGAGTACGCAGTAATGCAATTGATCAGTGAATGTTATGACCTGATGCACTATGGCTTGGATTTTTCAAATGAAGAACTACATGAAGTTTTTAAAAATTGGAATAGTGGTGAAATGCAATCTTATCTATTAGAAATAACAGCCGACATTTTTCAAAAGAAAGATGAGAAAACAAGTAATTATCTCGTAGATATGATTTTAGATAAAGCAGGGGCAAAAGGAACTGGGAAATGGACTTCACAATCAGGGCTCGATCTTCCCGTTCCAATACCAACAATAGGCGCAGCGGTGATGATGCGAAATCTTTCTTCAATGATCGAAGAAAGAAAAGAAGCGAGTGAATTATACCAAACTAAGTTACAAAAGATCGAAATAGAAAAAGAAGAGTTTGTAAATTTACTTCATGACTCCTTGTATTTTGCTACCATTATTAGTTATGCCCAGGGATTGGCCATGCTTACAAAAGCATCTTCAGAATTAGATATGCAAATCCCACTTCCACAGGTAGTCGATGTTTGGCGTGGTGGATGTATCATCCGTTCGGTATTATTGGATAAATTTAAAATGGCATTTAAAAATCCGGATCTAAAGAATCTACTTCTCGATCCTGAAATTGCAAAGATGCTTCTACAAAAAGAGCCTGCATTACAAAAAATTGTTTCCTTAGCAGCAGGCAACAATTATCCTGTTGCAGGGTTAATGGAATCACTCAATTATTTCAATGCATACCGCCGTGATTTATTACCCACAAATTTAGTCCAGGCACAACGTGATTTTTTTGGTGCACATACTTATGAAAGAACTGACGAAAAAGGAATTTTTCATACACAATGGGAGTAAGAATCGAGCAACATCAATCATTAAATCAATATAGTAAACTAATAAATAACCGGTTTTCTTATTTTCTTTTTCAAAAAAAATAAAAACTATACAAACAAACAAACCAGCATGTTAGATTATAAAAAATTACCCCCAACTGTTATTTTTATTTTCGGTGGCAGTGGCGATCTTCACTATAGAAAATTGAACCCGGCATTGTTCAATCTTTTTCTGGACAGTGCAATGCCTGACCATTTCAGTATTATTGGTATTGCCCGTTCTCCTTATTCTGATGTTGATTATAAAAAACATTTGAAGGAAGGAATTGATAGTTTCTCTAGAATCAAAGATTCTGATGGCAAATGGTCAGAATTTTCAAAGCACATCAGCTACGTTCAGATGGATATAAATGATGCAAAAGCATATGATAAACTTGCAAAAATTGTAAAAGATCAGGAATCTAAAACCAGCGTTCATCCGACCGTCGTTTTCTATATGGCTGTGGCACCACAATTGGTTCCTGAAATTGTAAAGCATATCGGTAGCATGGAAGTTTGCCGCGACACCAAGTTTTCCCGCATTGTTGTGGAAAAACCATTTGGCCACGACCTGGATAGCGCCGTTGCCATGAACAAAATGTTGAGTGAGTATTTTGAAGAAGATCAAATTTATCGGATTGATCATTATCTCGGAAAAGAAACTGTACAGAATATTCTTGCCTTACGATTTGCCAATGCATTATTTGAACCTTTATGGAACCGTCATTTCATCGATCATGTGCAGATTACGGCGGCTGAAACTGTAGGCGTAGAAGGACGTGGCGGATATTATGAAAATTCCGGTGCAATGAGAGACATGATACAAAATCATATTCTGCAATTACTTTGCATGATCACCATGGAACCTCCCGTATCTTTTAATGCCAATGAAATCAGGAACAAAAAAGCAGATGTGTTGAATGCGATCAGGCGAATTCCAAAGGAAGAAGTTCAAAATTATGCAACACGCGGACAATATGGTCCCGGCTGGATGCAGGGAGAAAAAGTACCGGGTTATCGCGAAGAGAAAGGTGTGAATCCCCGATCAAATACAGAAACCTTTGCAGCCGTAAAATTTTATATTGATAACTGGCGATGGGAAGGTGTTCCATTCTATGTACGTACCGGAAAGCGCCTACATGAAAAGTCAACAGAACTGACGATTCAGTTCAAGCCTGCCCCGGATTTTGCCTTTCCGAAAGAAGCAACAGAAACCTGGCGCTCCAATCGTTTGTCGATCGGCATTTCTCCCGAAATGGATATTTGTGTTCGGTTTCAGGCAAAGCGCCCGGGACAAGCCATGAACCTCAATCCTGTGGATATGGTTTTCAATTATGAAGAAGCTTATAAAGGTGAAGAACCAGAAGCCTATGAAACTCTTTTATATGACGTAATGGATGGTGATGCCACCTTATTTATGCGTGCTGATCAGGTGGAAGCTGCATGGAAAGTAGTGATGCCGATTCTGGAAGTATGGGATGCAAGAAAACCCATGGATTTTCCAAATTACTCGCCTGATTCCTGGGGACCAGAGGACGCTGAAGCTCTTATTGCAAGAGACGGACATAACTGGATTTCCATGCCACAGTCAGCAAAAGAGGAAGCAAAAGAAAGTACGAAAGTCAAGATTGTTAAAAATGAAAAAACAGCAAAATGAACCTACATGTTTTCGAAAACGGTGGAATTTTGAACAACAGGCTGGCTGAGTGGATAGTTGAATTCATCGGCAATACCTTGAAAAAGCAGGAATTTTTTTCATTCGTACTTTCCGGTGGAGAAACTCCCAAACTTCTTTATGAGAAGCTGGCTTCAGATGAATTCAAAAATAAAATAGATTGGAAGAGAATCCATATTTTTTGGGGCGATGAAAGGGCGGTTCCTTTTGAGGACGATCGTAATAATGCAAGAATGGCTTTTGATACTTTACTCAGTCACATAGATATTCCTGCAACCCAGATTCACATGATGCGCACAGACATAGAAGTAAATTTTGCAGTAATCGAATACAGAAAATTGTTACACACCTTTTTCGACAGCACCAGCCACAGTTTTGATCTCGTTTTACTTGGAATGGGCAATGACGGACATACCCTTTCGTTGTTTCCGGGTTCTCCGGTTATTCATGAACAAAATAATTGGGTGAATTCCGTTTTTATTGAACAACAGAAAATGTACCGCATTACATTAATGCCATTGATTGTAAACAAATCCAATCGGATTGCATTTCTTGTGGAAGGTGAGAAGAAAGCACGTGTTCTTCAACAGGTTTTGGAAGGGGAAAGAATCCCTGAAAAATTACCCGCACAATTCATTGTGCCGCTGGAAGGGGAATTACATTGGTTTTTGGACAAAGAAGCCGCAAAATTTTTACATGAATTCTAACAAGTGTTGAAATTCATTTTCAGCTTAAATCTTTAACTTTGTCCATTAAATAATTTGTTATGATAAAAACAGGCAATACAGTGGTAAGTATCTATACTGAAATGACACCAAACCCCGAAACCATGAAGTTTGTTGCTAACAAACTATTGTATCCTGGTAAAAGCGTCGATTTTCAAAACGAGGAAACCGCCTCTGCATCGCCGTTAGCCATGCAACTGTTTTCTTTCCCATTTATAAAATCCGTGTTCATAGCAAGTAATTTTGTTACGCTTACAAAAACTGATGATACAGAAGATTGGCAGGATGTTATTCCTTCTGTAAAACAATTCCTAAAAGAATACCTGGAAGAAGGAAATGTGATTATTAACGAAGAAGAACTTGCTGCGCGAAAAACAGAAAGCTCCAATGAAATACAAATTCATGATGGTGACGTCGTAAAAAGAATAAAAGAATTACTGGAAAATTATGTGAAACCGGCCGTCGAAATGGATGGAGGTGCCATTCAATTTTTAAGTTACGAAAATGGACGTGTAAACCTGATGATGCAGGGAAGTTGCAGTGGTTGCCCTTCTTCGATGATCACTTTAAAAGCTGGTATTGAAGGAATGATGAAAAGGATGATTCCGGAAGTGAAAGAAGTTGTAGCACAACCGAAATAATTTTCTTCCGAAAAAATAAATAACAAGCATCTTTCTGAGATGCTTTTTTTGTTTCTTTAAATAGACTCTTCGAGTAGGAAACGTTGTTATTTCTTGGTTTACTGTCTTGAAGCATCTGGCACTTGCCTAAATTCAAACTGAATTCAATAACATTTGTTTATTTGTTGTAATTATCCTGAATCATCTATCACATAGTTTGCTTCGTTTTAAACTACATTTGACGCTAAATTTTTAAATTGAGTTTAACTGAAATTTATCAGCAGTTTATCCAGGGAATGCAGGGAACTACCTGGGTCGAATATGTTGCTGTCATTTCAGGAATCACCAGTGTTTGGTTTTCACGAAAAGAAAATATTTGGGTTTATCCGACGGGATTAGTAGGCACAATTTTTTACGTTTACCTCAGTTTCAAAGGAAGCTTGTTTGGCGAGGCGAGCGTAAATCTGTATTATACAATCATGAGTATTTATGGTTGGATATTATGGTCAAAAAGAAATAACCAGGATCAGCATGTTGTAAAAATCACCTGGAGCAATAAAAAAGAATGGACTCAGGAATTAATTTTTTTTGCATCGTTCTATGTCGTGATTTTTGTAGCACTCAGTTATTTAAAAAGAGATTTTGCACAAGGCGCAATTCCATGGGCAGATGCATTTGCAAGCGCTACAGCATTTACCGGAATGTGGCTGATGGCAAGAAAAAAAGTAGAAAGCTGGTATTGGTGGATCGCCACTAATTTTGCATCAATTCCATTATACTTTGTAAAACATTATGTTTTTACAAGTGTTTATTATTTGATTCTATTAGTTATGGCGATTTGGGGTTTAATCGAGTGGGCAAAAAGAGCCGATGAATATTTATTACAAAAAGAAAAAAGCGGCGAATGGAAACCATAAAAAAAATCGTTGTGATCGGACCTGAATCAACCGGCAAAAGCTCGCTTTGTGAACAACTTGCGGCGCATTATAACACGCTGTGGGTGCCAGAATATGCCCGTGAATATTTAGAAAAGTACGGTTCAAATTATTCGTATGACGATCTGCTCACGATTGCCAAAGGTCAAATAAACCTGGAAGAAAAAATCACTCATAAATTATTGGCTGATCAAAAAGACACTTCGAATAAACAAACTGATCATTTACAATTCCCCTCCCCTTTATTGATTGACACAGACCTGTATGTGATAAAAGTTTGGGCAGAATTTGTTTTCAATAAATGCCACAACTGGATCCTAAACAGGATTGCAGAAAGAAAATATGACCTGTATTTACTGTGTGATATCGATCTGCCGTGGGTTCAGGATGAATTAAGAGAATATCCTGATAAAAAAATCCGGAAAAATTTGTATAACTTTTATGAAGATCTCATGATAAATCAATCCACACCCTGGATTGGCATTTCAGGCAATTACGAAGAAAGATTGCATAAAGCAATACAATTTATCGATGCTTCTTTGCGAACAAAAAAATTCTAAACTAAATAATCTGGCAAGTGTAAAATTTAGTTTTTACAAGACTAAATTACAGTAAACGAAGTTTCATTTCAGTTTCTTGTTTTATCTAAATGAATTTTGAACGATAATTCATATTTTCAATTTTAATTCTAAACTAAAAACTATCTTTTATGGATCAATCAACAATCATCATCAAAGACACTACGGCTAACCCAGCGCCTCTTGGCCTTTTAGCCTTCGGCCTAACCACCGTTCTTTTAAACTTGCATAACGCCGGATTTTTCGAAATGAATTCAATGATCCTTGCCATGGGAATTTTTTATGGAGGTCTGGCACAGATCATAGCTGGAATTATGGAGTCAAAAAAAAATAACACGTTCGGTTTTGTTGCTTTCGTCTCTTATGGGTTTTTCTGGCTTTCATTAGTCGCTTTAATTGTTATGCCCAAATTGGGATGGGTAGCTGCAGCTTCAGAAAGCGCCATGATTGCTTTCCTCGTTTTATGGGGAATTTTTACGGGTCTTCTTTTTATCGGAACCTTACGCATTAGCAGGTCGCTACAATTTATTTTCGCAACTTTAACCGCTTTATTTTTTCTTTTGGCGCTTAGCGAAAATTCGGAAAATGCAGCCTTAAAATCTTTCACGGCATACGAAGGAATCATTTGCGGCGCATCCGCTATCTACACAGGAGCAGGTGCTTTAATCAATGAAGTTTACGGCAAAACAATTTTTCCTTTAGGATTATTAATAAAAAAATGATCTAATTTTTTCAGATGTGATGTCTTCCGGTTTTTATACCTTCATTCTTCATTCCTCTCATTTGTTATTTATTAAATCATTTTCGATGAAAAAAAGTCTAATCATTTCTTTCTTGTTTTTTGTGTCTGTATCAATCCTTGCACAAAAAAATAATGTTCAACAATTATTGATACCGGAACCGGTTTCTGTTACCTCCGGCACTGGCAATTTTATTTTAGATGCCAAAAGTAGTGTTCATATTATGTCCCGGGATGCTTCTGTCAGGCGTGTTGGAGAATTTATCTCAAAAAAAATATCGGGTGCAACCGGCTACCCGGTTCCGGTTGTAGTTAGTCCGGAAAATCAAAAACTGAATGGAGGAATAAAATTGTTATTGACAAAAGATGCTTCATTAGGCGATGAAGGTTATCATTTAATAGTAACGACCCGCGACGTAACTATTTCTGCAAATAAGCCTGCCGGACTTTTTTATGGCATGCAAACTTTGATTCAATTGTTGCCAAAAGAGATTGAAGGAAATCAGGTGGTCAAAAATGTAAAATGGAACGTTCCGGTTTGTAATATAAAAGATTATCCACGATTTGGATGGCGTGGGTTGATGTTTGATGTGAGCCGTCATTTTTTTACGAAAGCTGAAGTAAAAGATTTTATAGATCAAATGGTAAAATACAAATACAATTTATTGCATTTGCATCTCACCGATGATGAAGGCTGGCGAATTGAAATCAAAGGTTTACCTCGCTTAACAGAAGTAGGAGCTTGGAACGTAAAAAAAGTTGGTTATTTCGGAACATTTTCTGCCCCCGCGCCTGACGAACCCCGCACCTATGGTGGGTTTTACACACAAGATGACATTCGTGATATCGTTAAATATGCTCAGGATCGCTTTGTGAATATTTTACCGGAGATTGATGTTCCCGGGCACAGCCTTGCAGCAGTGGTCTCTTATCCTGAATTATCCTGCACACCGGGAGCAGAGAAGTATCATGTTCGCTCCGGAGAAGAAATCATGGATTGGTCACAAGGGCAGCCCCCGATAGCTTTAGTTGACAATACACTTTGTCCGGCAAATGAAAAAGTATATACTTTTCTGGATAAAGTAATGACCCAGGTAGCCGAATTATTTCCGTTCCCTTACATCCATGTTGGCGGCGATGAGTGCCCAAAAAACTTTTGGGAAAAAAGTGATTCTGTTAAAGCTTTAATGCAAAGAGAAGGATTAAAAAATATGGATGAAGTGCAAAGCTATTTCGAAAAAAGATTGGAGAAAATTGTTGAATCTAAAGGCAAAAAATTCATGGGCTGGGATGAAATTTTACAGGGAGGCTTAGCTCCCAGTGCAGCAGTAATGAGTTGGCGTGGAATGGCCGGAGGAATCGAAGCAGCAAAGATGAAACATAATGTGGTGATGAGTCCTACCACTTTTGCCTATCTTGATTTCATGCAGGGAGATCCCATAATTGAACCTCATGTATATGCTACTTTACGATTGAAAAAGGCATATCAATTTGAACCTGTTCCCGATGGAATTGATCAACAATATATTTTAGGAGGCCAGGCAAATTTATGGACAGAACAGGTTTATAACATGCGCCACATGGCGTATATGCTATGGCCACGTGCAATGGCAATCTCTGAAGCAGTTTGGTCTCCAAAAAGTAAAAGGGACTGGGATAATTTTTCTGATCGGGTTGAGAAGCAATTTCCAAGATTTGACCAAGCCCAAATAAAGTATGCTCCCAGTATGTATGATCCGATCTTTAATGTCAGTAAAACAGACAACACTTTGAAGATAGAATTAAGCACAGAAATAAATGGTCTGGATATTTATTACAGTTTTGATAATTCATTTCCGGATAATTTTTATCCAAAATATACCACTGCATTAACCCCACCGAAAGATGCCGTCATGCTGAAAGTGATCACTTATAGAGGGACACAAAAAATAGGAAGAATGATTTCAATGCCAGTCTCAGAACTTGAGAAGCGTGTAAGTAAGAAAGTAGTTGAGTAATATTATTTATCTTATGTTATAAACATTTGAATATTCATTTTCTACTTGTATGTAAATCAAACTGATATGATTTTTTTTCATAAAGTTTATCGTGTAAAATTTTTTTTAAGAAAATAATTATATAATCGGGTAATTCTGAAATAAAATTGTAATTTTCCTTTTTAATAAACTTTAACAAATCCCTAATTACTTTGATTATGAAAAAAAAATTACTGCTCGGCGGAGTCTTTTTCTTCTTTTGTATTGTGCAATCGTTTGCACAAAGAACAATAACTGGAACGGTTACTACCAGGGAAGGAACTCCTTTAGTAGGAGCATCTGTCGTCGTTGTTGGACAACGCTCCGGTGAAACTACCGGAACCAATGGAACCTTTAGTATCCGGGTCCCAGCTAATGCAAACACACTGAAGATTACTTATGTAGGATATCAACCTCAGGATGTTTCAATATCTGGACAAAGTGATATTTCTGTTACACTTGAATCAACAGCAACAAACTTAAATGAAGTAGTTGTTACGGGTTATGGTTCTCAAAGAAAAAAGGACATAACCGGATCAGTTGCTGTCGTTAATGTAAAAGATCTTAAAGCTGTCCCCGCTGGGAGCCCAGAGCAGATGTTGCAGGGTAGAGCTTCCGGGGTAAATATTACCACTACTGGACAGCCGGGTAGTGAAAGTAATATCAGGATACGTGGTATTACTTCTTTCGGAGATGTTTCTCCACTGGTAATTATTGACGGAGTACCAGGAAGTTTACGGGATATTAATGCCAACGATATTGAATCATTCCAGGTATTAAAAGATGCTGGCGCCGCATCCATTTATGGAGTTCGCGGCTCAAACGGTGTGATCATCGTGACTACTAAAAGAGGCAAATCTGGTAAAGCAACAATTACATATGATGCTTACTATGGTACACAACGTCCACTTAAGGGAAATGTTTTCAATTTGCTCAATACAAAAGAAATGGCCCAGGTAACCTGGCTTGCTCTTCGAAATGCAGGGCAGGTAGATACTGCTACTGGTAACCCTACACAAACACAATACGGATCAGGAGCTTCCCCTGTCATTCCTGACTATATTCTGGTTGGAAATGTAAACGGGGTGGTTGGAGAACCTACTGCCGATCAACTTGCAAAATACAATGTTGATTATAGTAAAGGTGATATTTACCAGATCGTCCGTGCAAACAAGATTGGTACAGATTGGTATCATGAACTTTTCAAGCCGGCACCTATTCAAAGCCATACTGTATCAGCTTCTGGCGGAAGTGATAAATCAACCTATTATTTCTCAATGGGATATTTTGATCAGCAAGGAACTTTCTTGAATACCTATTTGAAAAGATACTCTGTAAAAGTCAATACCACTTTCAATATAAAAGACAAGGTGAGGATTGGCGAAAATTTATATGCTTTTTATAAAGATAACCCTCAGACAGGTATTCTTGGTGAAACAAACATTGCGGCTACGTACCGTGATCAACCCATTATCCCTGTGTACGATATTAACGGTGGATATGCAGGTACAAAAGCTGCTGGCTTAGGTAATTCATGGAACCCTTATGCAAGAGCAGCCCGCACAAAAGATAATAAAGGAAACACTTGGCAAGTTGTAGGTAATGTGTTTGCTGAAGCAGATTTCTTAAGACATTTTACAGCAAGAACTTCTTTCGGTGGTACTTTAACAAACGGTTATAATTATTCTTTTGGTTTTCATGAATATGAAAATGCGGAAAATAATACTTCTAATTCATTCAGTGAGAATGCTTCATATGACAGAAGCTGGACATGGACCAATACAATTACCTACAGTCAGAATTTTGGAAAACATTCTGTAAAAGTATTAGGTGGACTTGAGGCAATTGAAAATTACGGCAGAGGAGTGGGGGGCCAATCATTGGGGCTCTTTACGGATAATCCAAATTACCGGATCTTAAGCAATGGCTCTTCTGGATTTACAAATTATAGCTACGCATACCAGAATTCTCTTTATTCACAATTCGGGAGGTTAGATTATTCCTATAATGATCGTTATCTATTAGGTGCAACTGTTCGTAGGGACGGATCTTCCCGCTTTGGAGCTGATAAAAGATTTGGGGTATTTCCCGCCATTTCTGCAGGATGGATCATGAGCCAGGAAACATTTATGCAGGATGTAACTTGGTTGAATAATTTAAAAATCAGAGGAAGTTGGGGGAAATTAGGTAGTCAACAAAATGTTGATCCTACCAATGCATTCAATCTCTATGGAAGTAGTCCAAGTAGCACAACCATTGGATCTTATTATGATATTACAGGAAGCAATTCAAGTTCCGTTCAAGGTTTTACTGCAAACAGAATTGGGAATCCTAAAACCGGTTGGGAAGAAGATCAGTTAACTAATATTGGGATTGATGCGGTTTTAATAAAGAATAAAATAGATTTTTCGATAGAATGGTATAAAAAAACAATCAAAGGGCTATTGTTTTCAGACCGGACTGCGGGCGCTGCTACTTTAGGCGGAGCTACCAGACCTACGGTTAATATAGGTGATATTCAAAATAAAGGAATCGACGCCTCTCTTGGTTATCATGGTGCAGTAGGAAACGAATTCAAATTTGATATCAGTGCTAATCTCACAACTTATAAAAGCAGAATCGATTCCATCCCTGGCGGTTATTTCGACGTCAGTTCAGGAGGTAGTCGTATAGGTGATTTTACACGAAACCAGGTTGGCCATCCGATTGGAGCTTTTTTCGGCTATCAAGTAATCGGAATATTCCAAAGCCAGGATGATGTTTCTAAATCGCCTACACAAAGTGCAGCAGCTCCTGGAAGGTTCAAATACAAAGATGTAACTGGCGACGGAAAAATTAATTCCGATGACAGAACATTCTTTGGCGATCCCAATCCGGATTTCACCTATGGATTTAATTTGAATGCAAGCTATAAGGGCTTCGATTTCTCTATGTTCCTTTATGGTTCACAAGGCAATCAGAATATCAATTATGTCCGTTACTGGACAGATTTTTATCCTTCATTCCAAGGAGTAAAGAGTAAGGATCTTTTGTATAATTCCTGGAGTCCGGAAAGGCCTAATGCAAAAACACCCATTGCTGAAAATGAATCAAATTTTAGTAACAATGGAGTCGTAAATTCCTATTATCTGGAAGATGCTTCCTTTTTGAAGTGTAAATCCATGATCATTGGATATAACCTGCCTTCCAAAACACTCGATAGGTTCGGCATTAACCGTTTAAGAGTGTATGTACAGGCTGCCAATCTGTTTACAATAACGAAGTATACGGGCCAGGATCCTGAAGTTACAGGAACGAATGCTTCTTTCGGAATTGACTATGGTACCTATCCCAATAACCAAAAAATGTACACAGCTGGTGTTAGTCTCAGCTTCTAAACATTTAATGCAAAAATTTTAAGTATATGAAAAGAATTAAAACTAAAATTGTTGGTGCCTCAATGGTGCTGTTACTCATAGTATCTATTTATGCATGTAACAAGGATTTTTTAAATAAGGCTCCTCTTGGCTCCCTTGATCCTTCCAATCTCGCTAACAGTGCTGGAGTTCAAGGATTATTGATAGGAGCATATTCATTATTAGATGGATATGGAGGAGCGAATTCCGGATGGGAATCTGCAGCGTCTAACTGGGTATACGGAAGTGTTGCCAGCGATGACTCCTATAAAGGGTCAGATGCGGGAGACCAGCCTGATATTAATCCTATCGAAACTTATACTGCGACTTCGTCCGACTATTATTTCAATAATAAATGGTCTCTGTTAATGGACGGGATTCAACGCAGTAACGATGTAATTCGTACTATGAGACTCGCCAAAGACATTACACCAGCAGATTCTCTGCTGATTTCTGCTCAATCCCGTTTTCTTAGGGCACATTATGAATTCGAAGGTTTAAGGATGTGGAGAAATTTCCCATTTGTAGATGAAAGTATCACTTATGGTGACAAGAATTTCAACGTTACAAATACAACCGATATCCGTCCTTTGATTGAAGCAGATCTTGAATACGCAATCGCTAACCTGCCCAATGACTGGACAACAACCGGAGAAAAGGGTAGGGTGAATGCTTGGGCAGCAAAATGCTATCTGGTGAAACTGTATATGTATGAACACAAATTTACAGAGGCAAAGACACTACTGGACCAGATTATTGGCCCTAATCCGACTGTTGCGGTGGGTGTAACCTCTGGAGGATTGCATTACAAACTGGTAAACTTCGAGGATAATTTTAACCCTGCAGCACAGAACAATGCTGAAGGAGTCTTCGAAGTTCAAAATTCGGTAAATGATAATTCCAACGGGGGTAATGGTAACTGGGGTGATGTATTGAATTTCCCCTATGGCCCTCCAGGTGGATGTTGCGGATTTAATCAGCCTTCTCAAAGTCTTGTAAACTCTTACCGGGTTGATGCCAACGGATTACCATTGTTGGATACCTGGAACGATGTAGATGTCAAAAATGACCAGGGTATTAAATCAACAGATCCATTTACTCCGGAAACTGCTCCTTTGGATGCACGACTTGACTGGACAGTAGGCAGAAGAGGAATCCCTTATCTGGATTGGGGAACACATCCAGGTAATGACTGGATCCGTGATCAGAATAATGGAGGTCCATACTCTCCCATAAAAAATCTATATTTCAAAGCCCAAACCGGCACTTTTACAGATAACAATTTCTGGACCCCAGGAGTAACTGCCAATGACTACATAATCATCCGTTATGCAGATGTTCTGTTATGGGCTGCTGAATGTGAAGTGGAAGTTGGGTCTTTAGAAAAGGCATTAACTTATGTTAACACGGTAAGAGCAAGGGCAGCAGATCCGTCAGGATGGGTTAAAAAATCAGGAGGTACGCCAGCGGCAAATTATAAAGTTGGTCTTTATCCCTCATTCCCAACCAAGGATTTCGCAAGAAAAGCTGTAAGGTTCGAAAGAAAACTGGAATTGGCTATGGAAGGTCAGCGGTTCTTTGACTTGCAACGCTATTCAATTGACCCAAGTGCAAATTATGCTAATAATGGCTACATGGCTGATGTACTAAATGCCTATATCGCCAAGGAAAAAGGAAGAAGAACTTATCTCCAAGGAAAAAGTTTTACTAAAGATAAAACTGAAATTTTCCCTATTCCTCAACAGCAGATAGACTTTGAGCATGGAGCATTGGTTCAGAATCCAAATTATTGATAGACCTTAATTATTAATTAATAATAAAATAAAGGCTGTGCCATTTCGGCCAGCCTTTTTCTATTCATATAGCCAACAGGTTTAAAATTATCTTCAAATTTATAATGACTAGGGGATTCCCGGTTGAATTATACAAGAAATTTTTATTTATCTTTTAGATTTCCTTCGTTGGAATTATGCTAAAACCCATTCTGAAGATGGCGGAAAATACTTTATATTTACGCTTCAATCTGGATTTTATGTCTAGGGACTTTTCAATGATGAAACAGTTATCTGTGTGGGATTACTTTACTTCTAAGCCCGGGGCCACAAAAACATTGTGGTCAATTACTCTTCCAGCCCGTAACAAAGCGAGTTCCCATTTCTAAATGTAAAAAAACGAACTAATCCACTTATCTCAAATTAGAATTATTTTTCCATGAAATTCCCTTTTCGGTTTTTATTGATGATACTTGTAATCCTGGCGTTCCAATCTTGCAATAATAAAAAAAAGCTTTTTCATCTCCTCAAGTCAGATTATTCGGGAATTCATTTTAATAATAAAATCATTGAAAACGATTCACTAAATCCAATAGATGTAACCAATATCTATAATGGCGGTGGAGTTGGGATTGGTGATTTTAATAATGATGGTTTGCAGGATATTTATTTTACCGGAAACAGAATGTCCAATAAATTGTATTTAAATAAAGGCAAGTTGCAATTTCAGGATATTACCAAAGAGGCTGAGGTCGATGGAGATGGAAGATGGTGTCGCGGAGTTTCCGTAATTGATATAAATAATGATGGATGGATGGATATATATGTATCCGTTTCAATGGAAAAAGATCCCCAAAAGAGGCGTAATTTGTTATATATCAATCAAGGTTTGGATAAGAAGAAAGTTCCATTTTTTAAGGAAATGGCGAAAGAATATCATTTGGATGATACGACTCATTCAACAATGGCCAACTTCTTTGATTATGATAATGACGGCGATCTGGATATGTATCTTGTCGTAAACCAAATTATCAACACAAATAACCCTTCTATTTTCCGTCCCAAAATTAGCGATGGGTCCTATCCAAGTACCGGACGCTTATATCGAAATGACTGGGATCCGGCATTACATCATCCAGTATTCACAAATGTTTCCAACCAGGCAGGATTGAAAACAGAAGGTTATGGCCATGGAGCTACAATCGCAGATATCAACCGGGATGGATGGAAAGATATTTTTGTTACAAATGATTTTATTTCTAATGATTTGTTATATATCAATAATCATGACGGAACTTTTACTGATAAAGCATCAAGTTATTTCAAACATACTTCTGCCAATGGAATGGGACAAGATATTATAGATATAAACAATGACGGATTATCAGATATCGTCGAACTAGATATGAATCCGGAGGATAATTATCGAAAAAAAATGATGATGGGATCTAATAGTTACCAGACCTATTTAAACAGTGATCTTTATGGATATCAATATCAATATGTAAGGAACACGCTCCAGCTAAATCAAGGCGCGGTAATACATGCAAACGATTCTATCGGTGATCCTGTTTTCAGTGATATCGGATTTCTCTCTGGCATTTCACAAACAGACTGGAGTTGGTGCCCATTGGTTACAGATTTTGACAATGACGGATTTAGAGATATAATTATAACAAATGGTTATCCGAAAGATGTGACGGATCATGATTTTGTTAGCTTTAGGATGGGTTCTTCCCAGTTGGCCAGTAAACAATATACATTAACCCAGATTCCACAGGTTAAGATATCCAATTATGCTTACAAAAATAACGGAGACCTGACATTTAGGAATGTAAGTAACGAATGGGGAATTAATACTCCAACATTTTCTAATGGTGCCGTTTATGCAGATCTTGACAACGATGGAGATATGGATGTCGTTATCAACAATATCAATGATGAGGCTTCTGTTTATGAAAACACTTCCATGGATGTTACAAATAATCACTCACATTATATTGCTGTGAAATTGAATGGAGACTCCTCTAATTTGAATGGATTAGGTGCCTGGATCGAGTTGTATTATGATGGGAAACAACAATCATATGAACAATCACCTTACCGGGGTTATTTATCTACCATGCAGATTGAACCTCATTTCGGACTGGGTAATATCCATATAATCGATTCCCTGGTCATCGAATGGCCAAATGGAAGGAAACAAATTTTAGAAAAAATTCCGGCTAATCAAACTGTATCTGTCTATCAAAAAAATGCAAATATTCCTTTCTCCTTCTCACAAAAAAAGGTAGACGAGAATGCGTTGTTCACAAATGTAACCAGTGACTTGAATATCCATTTCGTTCATCCCGAACATGATTTCATAGATTTTGCAATTCAAAATTTGTTGCCCCATAAATTTTCGGAATATGGACCTTCCCTGGCAGTGGCGGATGTAGATGGCAATGGCCTTGATGATATTATTTGTGGTGGTTCTACCAGTTATTCTGCTCAGGAATTTTTACAACAACCGAGTGGAAAATTCATTCAAAGAAGTGTTTTGAAAGGAAAAGATACTGTCAATAAAAGTTGTGAAGATGAAGGTGCATTATTATTTGATGCAGATGGCGACGGCGACCCCGATCTTTATTTGGCCAGTGGAGGAATCGAAGCTATGCGGGGTTCATCCTTATACCAGGACCGGATATACGTAAATGATGGGAAAGGAAATTTCAAACAAGACAGTACTGCGTTACCTCAAAATTTTGCCAGTAAATTTTGTGTCAGAGCAATAGATTATGATAAAGACGGAGATCTCGATCTGTTCATTTCCGGAAGAATAGATCCAAAAAATTATCCTAAACCCGTATCAAGTTTTATCTATAGGAATGACTCCAAAAAAGGTCAAATCAAATTCACTGATGTCACTAACGAGGTAGCTCCGTCTCTGAAAAATATCGGACTGGTTTGCGATGCATTGTTTACTGATTTTAATAATGATGGATGGCCCGACTTAATTCTTGCCGGGGAGTGGATGCCCATAACATTTTTGGAAAATGACAAAGGCGTTTTCAAAAATGTTACAGTCAACACGGGTCTTGCCAAAAATACCGGATGGTGGAATACTATAGCAGCAGGCGATTTTGATAATGATGGTGATATGGATTATATCGTAGGAAACCTGGGAAGGAATTCTTTTTTTCAGGCGAGCGATCAATATCCGGTCACTAATATTTCTAATGATTTTGACGACAATGGCTCCTATGACTCATTTATTTTCTCCTTTCTTCCCGTATCTCAGCAAAATCGCGAGAAAAAGAATTTCCCTGCAGAATCGAGAGATGACATCCTCAAACAAGTGCCTACATTAAGAAAGAGATTTGAAAATTATAAGTCATTTGCCAATGTCACAATAGATTCTTTCTTTACAAAAAAACAACTGGAAAATGCATTGACCTTACATGCAAATTATTTTTCTTCTGCATTTTTAAGAAATGACGGGAAAGGCCAGTTTACTATGGATGCTTTGCCAATACAGGCACAGTTCTCTGTTCTGAATGGGATTTCAGTAGATGATTATGATGGAGATGGAAATCTCGATGTGGTCATCAATGGAAATGATTATGGAACAGAACCAATCCTTGGAAGATATGACGCATTGAATGGATTGTTCCTGAAAGGAGATGGGAAAGGAAACTTTAAGCCATTATCTATTTTACAAAGCGGGATCTTTATTCCAGGAAACGGAAAGGCATTGGTTTCCTTGAAGAGTTCAAGAAACACCGCTCTATTGGCTGCAAGTCAAAATAAAGGCGCTTTAAAAATTTATGAATTAAAAAAAGATAAAAAATTTATTCCATTATTTCCATTTGATGAAAGTGCCGTTATTGTTTATAGAAACGGCAAGACACAAAAACGTGAATTTGCTTATGGCTCTTCCTTTTTATCACAATCTGGAAGATATTTAATTACTGATGCTCAAATGAAATCAGTTAAGATTATAAATAACTTCGGGAAAACAAGAACAATAGAATTACCAGAATAAGTAACTTTTTCAGTCCATTACTTATTTCCAAAGCAAAATAAAACAGGGGAGGTAAAATGAGAATCTGGCTTATTTGTTTATTTACTGGAATTAAAAAACATTGCTGACAGAATTATTATTTATCTGAGCAGATTCTGTATATCCTCATCCCCCTGTAAATTATTCATTTGGCGAAGAATCCACGGATAGCGATAGGCAACTCTTGACGACATCGGCCTTATTGTAAATAATACCGGATTGGGAAGACAGGAAGCAATCATTGCGGCTTCTTTTTTTGATAAATTTTTAGCGGGTTTTTTAAAATAATAGTGTGCTGCGGCCTCAACACCAAAAATTCCATCACCAGTTTGAGCCACATTCAAATACATTTCCAATATCCTTTTTTTACTCCAGATTTTTTCAATCATAAAAGTAAAATATACTTCAAGACTTTTTCTGAAATAACTATGATCCTGCCAGAGAAAAACATTTTTTGCAACCTGCTGGCTTATCGTGCTGGCACCGCGTAATGATTTACTTTTTTGATTATGTTTTATGGCTTTTTCAATACTTTTAAAATCAAATCCGTTGTGATCGGGAAATAATTGATCTTCTCCGGCCAACACTGCTAATTTAATATTCCTTCCCATTTCATCGTCAGTGACGTACGTCCTTTTGAGCCCATGGTTAGTAATGAAACTTTCTATTTGCGTGATAGTTATTGGTGGATTTACCCATTTGCACAAAACAATATAAAAAATGGAAAAAAGAAATCCATAAAAGACGATTTTAATTAAAGTTCGCGCCAATCTCCGGAATAATCCGCGTTTTCTAAAGTAGGGTTTTTTGTCCAACAAAAAAGAATTTACTATTTCATTTTAATATAATGGAGCGAATATTTCTCGCCAAGTTTCCGTGTTTTATTTCCTGTTTTCATCAGAAA
>JBDTKF010000090.1:0-31439 GCA_039935455.1 Ginsengibacter sp. | reverse complement strand
CAGTGAGCAACAAAATAAACGCAAGCGCGGAAAGGCCCGCTAATAAATAATAAACATGGAGCCACGAAGTTGAAGTTGGATTGGTATTATCCGCAAAAGCGCCGAAAATAAAATAGCCGGCGAGAATACCGATCATGAAAAAAGATTCGATGAAATTCATAAAACTTGCGTGATCTTTTTTGTTGGAAGTAACAAGGCCGATCGTTGCATAAACTGAAACTTTGATCAGTGCAAAGCTTGCCCCAGTTGCTGCAAATAAAATTTTAGTCATTGCAAAACCACCGACAACCGGCATGGTTAAACAAGCAAGAATAACCAGAGCTAAAGCCAATAACATAGAGCGTTTGTAACCAATCCGCGTGATATAAGACGCAACAAGAAAGGAAGCAATCGCAATGCTTAAATCTTTAAAAGCCTCTAAAATACTTGCGGCACCCTGAGTGACACCATAATTATTTTGAACTTGTAATATCACGGTGCCGACACTGTTGAGCAGGATGGCAAAAACAAAATAATTTAGAAATAGGGAAGTTTTTATTTGCCAGTTTCGCATAGCAATTGTATTTGTATTTATTATCCGAATGTAGGATTTAATTTATAAAGATTGGAAATATATACACTCCGTTTTTTACTAAAATGATAAATAAAAATTGCCAGAATTTGTTTGTTTAGTATCGGCATTAAATAAAAAAGCCCTGTAAAATATTACAGAGCTTTAGTATGACTATAAAGAAATAACTTTTTAAAATTTATCGAACATCTGTTGTTAACTGTATCTGCGCATTTCCATTTAATTTTTTATCCGGGGGAGATTTTTTTTCTCCGGTTAATTTTTCCATTACCAAATAGCCAATTTTTTTTCCCTGGTCATAAGCCGTTGTTACCGACTGCCTGTAGTGTATTCCGCCATACAACCTGCTATAAGATACTTCGACGGCAGCTTCATCAACAGATTTGAAATTACGATCGGGCCATCCCCAATCTCTTTCTGAGGAATCTTTGAAGGATGTATTATTTTTATAAATTTCACCAAGAACAGTTGCCGCAGCAGCAGAAATCGTAGAGTGTGCGCTGTTGTATTCAGGAAATGGAGGCGTTTGTAAATACGGCATCCAGGATTGGTCAATGTAGCGGTTGATGTAAGTTTCCGGACGTATCAGATCAAATTTATACTTGGTATACCAGCAACAAATAAAGGCATCATAAATACCAATAGCGACACCTGTATAAGAATATGCTGTTTGATAAAAATCAGCATGGTTATTCTGTGAAATGGTACCGACAATTTCCATCCAATGTCCACCGGGTGTCATTGCTTTTGTCGCATACATCGCATGGCCTTCCACATGTAATTTGAAACTGTTACAATCCCAAAAATTTGCAATCCATTTTTTTGTAGAATCAAGGGTGTTCACCGTTTCCATCACATCTTTTGCAATTTTATAAAAGTGACTGGCCGTATCCGTACTAAAAACCGGTGGCGGTGGCGGTGGAAACATATTTGCAGAATCCATTACCATACAATGAAGCGTTGACCATAAGGGCTCAACAGCACTAAAATAGCCCGGTGGTGTTGGTGTCCAATGACCCGGTAAATTTGAAATTGCAAAACTTGAACCACGGGTTTGTGCATAGTTATCTGTCTTACTCCAGCTAATTACCGAATCAGCAACCTGGTTACCAAAATTTATCGAACCATTATACATATCATTGGGCATACCGGAATCCTTTGCCAATCCTTTGATTGAATCGGTAAGCATCTTCATTGTGTCACCAGAAAACGTGAGAAAATCGCCCACTTTTAGAAAAGCGATTAAAGAAGCAAACGGATAATCAATTTTAGCATTAGCAGGTGGCTTCGGAATGTTATTGAGGCCTTTCACTTTTTTCTGAAGAGATGTAAAATGTTTGCCCTCACTTGCTAAAACTTCAAACCCCGCAAGATTTGCATAAGCGAAAACCCTTGCACCAACCGGAGGTGTAAAAATATCATAGATGACAACATAATTTAGTTTATGATTTACATGTGAATAAAGCATTGGGTCGTGCATTACTTTGACGTAGTCCTTATTTTTCTGTTTACAGGATGAAACTGAAAACAGCATTAGAAGAAAAAGAATTATAAAATTGAAAATTCTGTTTTTATTCATGTTTATTTTTTTATAGTTGTATTAGATTATATGGAGATTATTTGGATGATCAAAAAGGGCAATGAGCGATTTTATCGTTTTTACGGTCATACCCGTAATCCGTAAAGTATGATGAATTTTTTGTTCAATTTTTATTTTCAACATCTGGTTAAATTATTAAAATATTGTTCAAATCTCTCTTACCACAATTATTGATGACATGAAATCTTTCATGAAACATTTCGGAGAGCATACTTTTAAATTTTTAGATTGAACTGAGCCGATAGAATGATTCCGGCACTTCATAAAAAAATGCAACAGGAAACAAATTCACCATTAATTAATTTAGGTTTAAGCCAGGTCAGGAGGCTGTTCGGGAGAAAGAGTACAAGCGGCACAAAGTTTCGAATCCTTTGAAGGAATCCAAAGATTTTCGTGGATAACAGAAGGAGCGTTTAATTTAAAGAAGAAATTTGATTCATAAAAAACAGGCTGAAGATTCTTTGCCGACACTTTGGTATTATCTGCTTTTTTAGGATTGTTGTTTTGAACCAAATCATTGGAAATTTTAAAGAAATCATTCTTGGCAGTTTCCAGGCGCATTTTCGTAGAATTGCGAATGCACATCAGATATAAAGTATCATTGGAAAGTTTTCGTTTTACATATTTGTACGTCGTTCCATTCAATTCAATCTCTCCGTTATAACGTTCATAAGAAGCCCAGCTATTTTGATATGCATTATGAACCGCAATTTTCAATTCAACTAATTCGGATTCATCATAAGAGTTATTATCCAGGGAAACTTCCAGTTTTTCATTCGCCTTGTGTTGCATAAAATCATACATAAGTCGATATCCAAACCAATTGAAGGCAAAAAGAACCAGAAAAAATGTGGCAGTTATTTTTTTCAAATGATGCTTCGTAAATGTGTTACAAATTATTAAATAATTACGGAATAATTAAAAAAAATTCAAAGTACTTCCTATGGCGAAAAGCAGCAGCAGTAAACAAATAAAAAAAGCCAATTATTTTTTTATGATAAGGAAATTTCAGGAGCAATCTTATCTGAAATTTCTTCTGCTTTTTTATTTAGTTACGAACACTTTCTTATCCCTCCCAATTCCCGTTAAAGTCAATGATTTCCAATGTTTGGGCAAAGAAGTTTTTACCTGAATAATCCCACTTGGAGTAATATCCAAACCTCCGAAACCAAACAATACACTTTGCAAATACCCTCCGGCTCCTGTTGCAAAATAAGGATTTGTGCCACCGGCAGTTTCTGCGAAGACGCCAAAAGGTGGTAGTTTATTGGGAGTGTACGCTTTCTCAAAAGCATCAAACGCTTTCTGTGGTTCCCTCAAACGCGCATATAAAACAGCGAAGATCGCATGCGTCATAGCCGGTGATCCCTCTCCTACCTTACTCTCATAATATTCAAGATCTTTTTTTATCTGAGCCGGATCAGTTATTTCTTTCAGAGGATATGCCAATAAATTAACATCGGCCTGCTTTATCTTTTCACCGTTATAATTCGCATATTCTGATGTGACACCGTTTGGTAATTTTAAAATCGGAATATTTTTTTCCACATCGATCCAATCAGTATCTATCGGTTGATGTAAAATCTCCGCAGCCATCACTGCATATCTCAAATTCGCTTTGGCAGCGGCATTGGTAAATGCATTATTATCTACATTCTCGGCCCATTCATCAGCAGCCACCACATTATTAATATCATATATTCCAGGGCCGTTTCTTTCAACCCGGCTTGTCCAGAAATCTGCGCAGGCTTTTATCATCGGGAATCCTTTTTCCTGTAACCAGGTCGTGTCATGAGTTACAGCAAAATAGTTCCATGCAGCAATTGCCACATCCGCAGTGATATGATGCTCAAACGGCCCGCTCAAAGCCCAAACCGGCGTTTCTTCATTTCCCGAAGCGGCACTTTCCCACGGGTACATCGCACCTTTGTATCCATGAGCAAAAGCATTATGTTCGGCTTCTTTCAATCGTTGAAAACGATATTCCAGCATACTCCGGGCCATTTCGGGATGAAGGACAAGAAGAGATGGAAACATCCACAATTCTGTATCCCAAAAAACATGGCCATTGTAACCAAGACCGCTCAAACCCATTGGCGACGGGCTGTACGAGGTTCCTTCTCTCACAAAAGAATACAAATGATACATCGCCGAATGAATATCACGCTGGCTAGCTTCATCCCCTTCAACTTTAATATCACTCTTCCACAGGTCATCCCATGCAGCATCATGAAACTCAATAAGCTTTTTGGTTCCCTGTAATTTTGCATAAATAACATATCGCTGCGCTTCATTAAAAGGATCCTCATGCTGTGCTGTAGTGATGGATGCACCTGCAATTGAGAAATGATAAGCCTGTCCTGCTTTTAATTGTTTTTTAAATTTCACGAGATGCATATTATTATCCCACATTTCATGAATCAATTCCGGTTCAGAACCATTTGGTTCATCAAATAAAAAAGAAGTAGCAGATGCGATCGCCAGTTTTCCTGTCGGGCTTTTAGCAGTAGATACCAATAAACTGATTTTTACATGAGGACGATCGATCTGGTTGTAATAATTTTCTACATCGCGCAATTCGTCCGGCGCTTCTATCACACTCGCAGGGACAATCTCTATATCTTTTTTTGCAGTAATCGTCACATCAACCAAAACGGTATAAGGTAAATTTCTTAACGCATAATATGTATATGAAACCGTGGCTTTATCCGCATAACTAAATGTTGTATTCAGGTTTGCGTGTTTCATATCCAAAACCTGGCGCATGTTTTTTGCATCGGTTGATGCAATACGATGACCGTCGATATCCAGGTTCATATTCACCAAATTAAAGCTTCGCAAAAAATTACTCACCATTCCGCGCCCATATTGATCATAAGCTCCGTTGAGTACAATCGTTTTACATTTCAAAGGCTCCGGTGAAGAGACAATTCCGATTACTCCATTGGCAACGGTTTCACCATAATAATGAGAAGGATCAATATTGGTGGCAACAATTTTCCATGGATCATTTTGACAGAAAGAGTCAAGAAAAATAAGGGACAAAACACAAAAGCTCATAAATTTTTTCATGAAAGAAAGTTTAAAATATCTGCAATAAATGTAAACCAAAATGTAATAGATTTTTGTACCATTTTTAATTTCAGTTGATGATTCATTTTCCCCAAAAGATATTCATTGAATAGTTTCTCATTTACTATTTTGCAGCATAATTATTATAAATGAAGAAGTTTCTGCTGATTATTTTTTCCATTATTATTTTGCTACTTGCCTCTATGTATATATTTATTCCTGGAAAAATGGAACTCAGTAAAGTGGAATATGTGAAATGCAATGTAAATGGAGCATTCAAAAGTTTAAATAACGAGGATGTATGGCAAAAATGGTGGCCTCAAAAAGTTGGATATTTTAAAAAGGATAAAAATGCCAAGGAAACTTTTTATTATAAAGGATTTGGATATCAAATAACGGAGAAATATTACAATGCTGTTGGCGTAAAAATCATTAGTGATCATTCAATAATAAACAGTAAGATTGACCTCATCAAAATCAATATCGACTCAGTAATGATTTTGTGGAAAGCCCAGATAAACACCGGACTAAATCCTGTCTCAAGATTTTTGAAATATCGTGAAGCAAAAGAGATTCAAAAAAACATAAAGGAGATTCTTTTGGAGCTTCGGCTTTATTTGGAAAACAAAAAGAATATCTATGGAGTTAACTTCAAAGTTGAGATGTCTAAAGATTCAACGATGGTGCTTATAGAAAAGACATTTAAGAAATATCCAACGACATCAGAAATATATCAACTGATCGCTAATTTGAAAAAATATATTGCCACCGAAAGCGCAAAGGAAAATAATTATCCCATGCTGCATGTTAAGACATTAAATGATTCCTCTTTTGTAACAATGGTTGCAATTCCAGTTAACAAAAAGCTTTCGGGGAATGGCATCATTTCTTTTAGCCGCTTTGTTCCATGGAAAGTTTTGACGGCAGAAGTAATTGGGGGAAACAAGAAAGTTGATCAGGCATTAAAACAAATGAAAATTTTCATGAGCGATTATCAGATAACCGCAATGGCCATTCCATTTGAATTTTTAATAACAGATAGGAGTAATGAGCCTGACAGTTCTAAGTGGATAACCCGAATCAACACACCCATTCCTTAACTCAATTTTAAAGGAATTACGACTTACAGTAAATAAAGAAAAAATCCGTATTTCTATTTTGGAGATACATTACCAGACTGATCTTTGAAGTGGATTATGAGGGTACTATCATTATTTTTTGCTATAATAAATGCCAGTTTTTTACCGATAGTTATTTCTTTGATGTGGCGTACCTGGCCTTTTATTTGTAACCCGTTGATAGATGATGTTACAAATTTTCCATTCCCTTTATTTACTAAAATAGTTCCATAATCAGCATCATTTCTACCCATTTGAATATTATTTTCATAATAATTTCCTGCCAAAAGTATATCGGGTAAATCATCACCATTTGCATCGATCACCACGGCAGTTTTGTACGTCGAAAGCTGAGCTTTCCAGGGCATTGGACGCACAGAAAAATTTAGTTTCCCATCATTCATCAGAATAGAATTTGCAAAATAATCGGCCGTAAAAATATCAGCGCTTTCTAATTTTTGTTTGGTGAAAATCTCATTAAGTGACCCTTTGGCAAAGTCTTGTGCGTATAAAAATCGTCTTTTGATAATCGGAATTTGTTTTTCCAATTCCTTGATATTTGAAAATTCTATTTCCTTCCCATCCAGATAATAAGTGAGAACTTGTTCTTTTTTTCCATTATCGTCAAAATCATTATAATACATTCTGACGGGTTCTTTTTCACTCGCTTTGAGGCGACTGTTCAAGCCTAAATTGCCGGCTACGAGATCAATGTTGCCATCGTTGTTTAAATCTACGGGAAGTACAAAATTCCACCACCCTTTTTTATCGGTTAGTAATTTCTTTCTAAAATGTCCATGATCATTGATGAAAGCAACAATTCCGCCCCATTCCAACGTTAGAATTAAATCTTTCTGCCCGTCTTTATTAATATCAAACCATAAAGCCGAAGTTACAAAGCCCACACCGGACAAACCTTTTGCAAATTTTTCTGTAACATCTACAAATTTTCTTCCGTCTACATTTTCCAATAAATGAGATTGGGGAATCTGACCATAATTCCACGAAACAGACCTTGCACCTATGAATAGATCCATTTTCCCATCGTTATTGAAATCTAACGAAGCAACACAGGATGCATTTACAAACAAACTATCAAATGCATTATTGAGTTTATGAAAATTAGCTTTACCGTCATTAAGATAGATACGCGGAGTTAGATTATGGTCTTTCCCATAAAATTCATTTCCCCCACTCGCAACTACCAGGTCAGGAAACCCATCATTATTAATATCCACAAAACAGGCATCCACATCTTCATAAGTACTGTCTCTATCCAAATCAGGTTCTTGTTTTTTTATAAACTTTCCTGAAAGCTGTTGCATAAAAATTGCAGGCTTCTCCCACTTAGATGAACCAATAAAAACATCTTCAAGCCCATCCTGATTGATGTCGCCGGTTGCAAGTGCCGGACCTTCCGTAGAAAGCATGTGTGGCAACAAAGTTTCGCGGTTAAATTCCTGGAAAAGATTCTCTTTGTGCCGATACAAAAGCCCCGTCTTGTCCGTTATATTTTCCATCTGGCGCGTGGTATTTCGATTACGTTTTGTAATAATTGAGTAGTCAAATTTTGGGAGTGCAGGCTGATAGTTTACGGAAATAGTCGTATCAATTTTTGTATATTGAACTCTTTGATAAGTATTATCCGGCCACACCAATAAAATTGAATCTACTTTAGTATTGTCCAATCCCAAATGAACTGGAATTTGCATACTCGACATAAAACCACGAACCGGGTAATTTTCGTAAGTCCGGATTTGTTCTTTTGCAAATACGATTATTTTGGTGCCAAGAGCATTCAAATTTTTAGAAGTGCCTTTTAATTTGATGTCGAGGTATGATTTTGTCTTTTTATCATTGGTTGTATTCCGATATATAAAAGCAGGTTGATCCAAATTGTTTACAACAATATCAAGATCTCCATCATTATCCAGATCCGCATAAATTGCTCCGTTTGAGGAAGAAACCTGGCTTTTATGGACTTCATTATCAATGTCTTTAAAAATCATTTTTCCATCATTTTTGAAGAACCTGTTTTTTATTTTATTTTGAGGAAATTTATTGATCAAAGACATGTCATTATCACTTAACTTATCTGTTCTCATTTTTTGTTGTAAAGCATCTCCTGAAACGTAATTGATATAATCAATATCATTCAACCTTTTTTCTATTCCGTTTGAAATAAACAAATCTTTTAACCCATCATTGTCAAAATCCATCAGCAACGGCGCCCATGACCAATCTGTAGCATACATACCTGAATACAATCCTATCTCACTAAACATACCATTGCGTAAATTGAACTGTAAATTATTTCTCGTATATTGAAAATTGTAACCGTAATCAATCTTGTTATAATACAAATCATACTCATCTTCTCCTAAAGCGCTTTTTAGAATTTTTGGATCGGAAGGAAGCATATCCATCGAAACAATTTCAGGGTATCCATCATTATTCAGATCGGCTACATCTACTCCCATTGTAAACTGGCTGGTGTGCATCATATGATTGTTTAAATCTTCTTTAAACGTACCATTATGTTGATTCAAATAAAGATAATCGTCTTCGTGAAAATCGTTTCCAACATAAATATCAGGCCATCCATCAAGATCAATATCAGACACGAGAACACCCAGCCCATAACCTAAAACAGAACTATAGATACCCGTTGGGACGGTTACATCTGTAAAAGTATTGTCTCCATTATTTCTGTAGAAACGATCTCCTGAAAGCGGATTTTTTGTTGCTATAAGTTTATTCCTAAGTCCGAATGTACCATTTTGATGTATGGTGTGATTCAATAAATACATGTCAAGATCACCATCTCCATCATAATCGAAAAAGACAGCCTGGGTACTAAATCCCGAAAAATCCAAGCCATATTCATGCGATTCATCTTTATAAAAAGGAACCCCATTTGTATCGATGCCCTTGCAAATAAGTAATTGATTGTGGCTATGTAAGGTGAGGTAATTTCCAACTCTGCAAATGTATATATCCAATAATCCATCATTGTTAATATCAACTACAGAAACACCAGTGGACCAACCACTATCATTCGTGATCTTTGCCTCAGATGTAACATCTTTGAAATGCAATCCTCCCGTATTAAGGTATAACTTATCCGAGCCCTGGTTTGAAGCGAAAAACAAATCTATTTTTCCATCATTATTAAAATCCCCCGCGCCAATTCCTGCTCCGTTATAGAAATAGAGATATTTAAAAATATTAAATTGCTGCGTGGGTGTTAGTTTATTTTGAAAATCCAAGCCGGTTTGGGTGCCATCCATCAGCTCAAAAAAATCGGGAACATTTTTTACCGATTTACAACGAGGAATCACGATAATTACCAACAATAAAAAAAGACATATTGGTAACAAATATTTAAAATAAAGAAAAGACTTATTATTCATTATATGTCAATAATCATAGTTCTTTGTAAGTTCTCTCTGGTTATGGAGCTTATATAGAACAGGAAAACTATCATTTACAAGGAATAAAATCTGCACACCCTCTTTCCCAGGGATTTGTACAATACTCCTAACCATTCCTTTTACGTTTAAACCCGTTTTTCTTTGATCGACCCACTTAAAATCCCCCTTTCCATCATTTATTAACACTCCACCGAAACTTGCATCTAATCTTTCGAATTGTGGAAGAAAGGTATATAAATTACCGCCTAATACTAAATCCAATGTCCCATCACCATCCACATCCATTGTGTTGATGGCGTTGATGGAGGAAAGCTGGGCCATTCTTGGTAATTTTTTTATCAAAAAATGTCCTTTTCCCTGGTTAATTGCCACAATTGACGAAGGATAATTGAATTGTTTGATAACTGCTTTTTGTAACATTCCGGGAGGAAATAAATCCTGAATGGATTTTGTAGCATAATCTTCATGTTTCAAATTCTGCCTCTTTATTGAAGGTATTTCATCTTGCAAATCATGTTTCAGAAATACCGGCATATCCCTTCCATTTATTGAATTGGTAAGTACTTTATTTAAGCTGCCATTTTGATCGAAATCATCAATCCATAACTTAACCTGGTTAGCCGAATCTGGCCGAAATGTAAAGTTCTCACCGACATTTCCAAGTATTAAATCCATTTTCCCATCCCCATTTACATCTGCTGCTTCGATTGTTTGCCACAAACCAAACAACTTATTCAGATTTGTCTTAACTTCTACAAAATGACCTCCACTATAAGAAAAAATTTTAGGTGCCATCCACTCCCCGGTAATAATTAACTCTTTAGATGAGTCACCTGTAACATCTGCCCAAACAGCCCCGGTAACCATCCCAATATGAGCAATGTCCGGATTTTTCGTTTTGGCAATATCATTGAAATGTCCTTTCCCATCATTGATGTATAAATAACTGGAAGGTGAAACTCCATAGTTTCGGGGAAAGTTTCTTCCTCCTACAAACAAATCCAAAGAACCATCATGGTTAAAATCATAAGCAATGGCCACTCCAGTATTCATCCCATTTGCGGGGAAAGCTTTAACATCGATTGTGAAATTCCCTTTACCATCATTTTTATAAAGTCTGCTTTGCATTTGTCTGCTATATTCAGGATTATTGTTACCACCTGGCCCTACATACAAATCAACATCACCATCATTGTCAGCGTCAAAAAATAACACTGCCTCATCTTCGAAATCCATATATTGATTGAAAACAGGTTCATTCTTTTTTATAAAAGTGCCTTCCTTCGTTTGTAAATAAATCTGACCTGGATGATTATTCGTTCCCCCAATATAAATATCTGTTAACCCATCACCGTTAACATCTGCAACAGCTGCTTTTGGACCCTCTCTTGAAAGCATTTCCGGAATGTTTTTTTCATAATAAAAATCGATATAATCATCTTCCTGATGTTTTTCAAAATCAGATTTTACTTTAGAGAAGATAGCATCTGTTTCTGAATCTGTAACTGATTTTGCATAGGATGGTCCTGGACTATTTGGTTGTTGAATCACAAGAACTGTGTCAAGAGGTGTATTAAAATATTTGGAAAAAGTTCTGTCAGGCCACAAAATAATCATAGAGTCAATCTTACCCGATTTCCCCAAACCGATGATTTGTTTATAATCTACCGATGATTGAAAACCCCGGCTTGGGACTACCTCCCGTTCAAGAATCTCATTCCCTACATAAACTTTTATTTTACTTCCTATCGCGAAAGTGTTTTTTCCTTTGCCCTTTAAAAATATACCAATAAACTTGTTTCTATTTAGTTTTCGGGAATTGTTTTTGTAGACAAACGCAGGGCCATTTTCATTATTGACCACTAAATCCAATGCTCCGTCGTTATCCAGATCTCCATAAGCAGCGCCATTAGAGTAGGAAGGCTGCGTAAATCCCCATTCAGTACCTATATCTTTGAAATTAAGATTACCCAAATTCTCATACATCTTATTAATCATCGGTGTTTGCGGAATTTTTTTTACAACTTCATCCACCCCTTCTTTCTTGCCGGTCAGAATCATCTTTTGTATTACGTCATTTGCAAAAAAATCCATAAAATCAAGATTGGTAACATCTCTGTTAACGCCATTGCAAACATAAATATCATTGTATTTATCATTATTTGCGTCAAACATCAAAGCTCCCCAACTCCAGTCAGTTGCCGAAAGCCCGGTTATATTTGCTATATCTATGAATTTACCATTCTTATTATTGAGTTGTAAACAATTTTTTGGATATTGGTAAGAAAAATCAGCTTTTACTTTATTATTAAACAGGGTAACATTATCATAAGAACCCATCGTTTTTAAACGATAAGGGTTTTCGGGTAACATATCCGTAGTAAAAATTTCAGGATATCCATCATTATTAATATCACCAATATCAGCACCCATAGACGACATACTCATTTGTTGAATCCACTCATCGGTTTCATCTTCAAAAGTTCCATCTTTTTTATTAATGTAGAGATAATCGCGTTCATAGGAATCATTAGAAACGTATACATCAGGCCATCCGTCTCCGTTAAGATCTGCAATTGACACTCCCAAACCAAAGCTAATTAAACTGGTATGAATACCTGCCTGTACGGTCACTTCAGTAAAATGGCCGTCATCGTTTTTAAATAAATGATTACCACCTCCTCTTAAAAAATCAGCCACATTCCATTTTGATTCCGGAAGATCACGCATATTTGCGTTATTCAGAGTGTTTACAGGTATTGGGCTATTGTTGATCATAAAACAATCCAAATCCCCATCCCCGTCATAATCGAAAAATGAGACCTGGGTAGTATAACCAGAAATGTCCAAACCGTATTTGGCAGCAGATTCTGTAAAGGTCATATCATGGTTATTGATATACAGTTTATTTTTCCTGTTTCCGGTTGTCATATGACCAGAGTTACAAACATAAATATCAAGCCATCCATCATTATTAATATCCGCAAAAGTAACACCGGTACTCCACATACTATCTTGCTTAAGACCGGATTTGTATGTAACATCTTCGAACTCAAAATTTCCTTTGTTTAGATAAATTTTATTATCTCCCATATTTGAAGAAAGCAGAACATCTGCCAGACCATCATTATTCAAATCACCGATAGCAACGCCTCCACCATTATAAAAATTCCTAAAAAGAAAACTGTTTTCTAATCTTCCATCAACCACTTTATTGTCAAAATTGATACCTGTATTTTCCATCAACTGAAATAGTGGAGTTACTTTTTTGGAACACGAAATAAAAAGGGAAAATAAACAGATTGAAAAAATGCCTCTAACCATGTAAGCGTATTATAAAATAAATATTTTTCTGAAATATAAATTAAAGATAGGGCGTACCGATTCTTTTTTCAAAATCAATTGATAAATGAGTCACAGAATTTGGTGAACCTGAATAAAAAATAAAAGGCCGTTTCAGGCCTTTCATTCATTTATTAAAATCTAAAAACTAATCTTTTAGTAACCTGGATTTTGTTTCAGATTTGGATCTGCAGCCAGTGCCTGATTAGGTATTGGATAAACCAAATTTTTGGGATCATCAGTGGTTTTGTATTGCCATGGTTTAAGAAATACTCCAAATCTCAAAAGATCAGTTCTTCTAAAACTTTCCCAATACAATTCCCGACCTCTTTCTGCTAATAAAGTACCAGGATCTTCGACCTTATCAGGGTTTACTAAAACTATTGATGTCATTTTAGCTGCTCCACGTGCAGTTCTAAGATCGTTAACCAATTCCAGTGCCCTAACCATATCCGGACCAGCCTTTCTCATTTCAGCCTCGGCCACCATCAACACTACATCTGAATAACGATAGATCATTAAGTCATTATTTGCAGGTCCTCCAAAGAAATCATAATCAGGAGGATATTTTATAACTCTTATGCCTGTTATTTCCAGATTGCTCCCGGTTTCTTTCATATCTTCTGATATTTTTGGATCAAAAGCCAGCGGATTTCCTTTTCTGTCCTTTTCTGCTACTCCTTTTTCATCATACTGCTGACCGATCAAAAAACCAGGTCTGATACCAGAGGTTTTGGTTGATGTCAGATTACTTGTAACCCTTCCGCCTAATCTTTGGTCAATAGCTGTATCAGAATTGTTTTTCGCGCCGACACCCGTAAAAAACCCTCCAACCCTGTTACTCTCGGAGGTTGCTTTGACAGGAGTAGTAGCACCAAAACTGTTGTAAAAATCACTGATCGTGCTAAATCCATTCCATCCGGCATTTGGTGCATTTTTATTATAACTGTTATAATGCAAAGTCATTTCCCATCTTGCTTCAGTAGACGCATGATTAGTTCCTACACCTCCAGTATTGGGAAAAGCAAATATCGCCTCGGAAGAAGCATCATTATTTGGACTGAAATTATCAAAATAGTTGGGCTCAAATGAATATTTGTGTCCATCAATTATTGAATTACCAAGCGTAATTACCTGTTCCATGTCCGCAGGATCAAAAGTGGGTGCAGCCCGGTTGATAAAAGTGCCTCGCTGAAGATAGCAATGCATCAACAAAGTTTTTGCCACATCCTTATTTATAATATTCGGATTACCAGGTTCAGGTAAATCAGGTAAAGATACCTGAATGTCATTAATAATTGAATCAATTCCTTCCTGTCCATTTCTTACATTAGGGGCTTCCAATAAATTGTCACCTGGATTTCTGATGGGATATTGCCCATAAAGATCCATTAGATAATATAAGCTATAAGCTCGCAAAACTTTTGCCTGTGCAGCCTGACTCGGTGAAGGATTGAAATTCAATACGTTGGTGGCATCAAAATTTATTTTATTTAGCGCCGTAAAAACATTTGTTATTTGGTCATGATCTGCGGTCCACTTATGTGCATGAATAACTCTCCAAACACCATTATCATCCCAGTCTCCACCCCTTGTAGGAACCAACGATTCATCAGTAGAATTTTCTTCGAGAGAAAAAAGCAAATCCTGAGCTCCTAAAAAGCTTAGGTCCGAATAGGCGCCATTCAATAATAATTGAGTGCCTTCTGTTCCGAAAGAAGAAGCTACTTGTTGAGTGGTGAGATTGCTGTTTAATTTCTCGTTTAATTTTGTACAGCCCGCAACTAACACTACACCGAATAATAGTAACGTAAATCTGATATTTTTATATTGTATCATAATTTAATTATTTAATTTTTATAAGGAAAAATTTATTCCAAGCGTAATACTTCTTGGAGTTGGATAAGGAATATACTCTATTGACCTTGAAGGGTATCCACTATTACTTTTGTCGATATTTACTTCAGGATCAAAACCGGAGAACTTAGTAATTACAAACAAATTACTACCTGTTATATAAGCACTAAAGTTATTAATATATTTACCCACTTTTCCTATATTATAAGTAACGGTTGCATTTCTTAGTTTCCAATAATTACCGCTTTCTAGAAAACGATCGGAAGCCTTTGCACCACTTGATGGGAGTTCATCTGAATTATAGGCATTAAGATCAACATTCCTTCCCTGTGCAATACCTGAAATTGTAGTCACTGAAGTTGCTGTATTATTATATATCAAGAATCCAAATGAACCACCCATATTTAAGGAAAGCGTAAGCTTATTATATCGTAAAGAAGTACTAAACCCTGCAATTACTTTTGGATTTGGATTACCAGCGAAAGTAGCATTATCAGCAATATTCTGATTGCCATCCTTATCGAAACCGCTAAACTTCTTCAAATACCATACATTTACCGGTTGATTATTTGCAAATACCTGAGCCGTAGTTCCAGATACTCCCTGTCCTGTAATTTGCCCAGTAGGAATCACTAACCCTAATCCGGTATTGGGGTCAGTAAAATTGGTCACTACATTTTTATTATAGGCTACATTACCACTTAATTCCCAGGTAATTTTTTGATTCTGAATAGCCGTAACTGCTAAAAACCCTTCAACTCCGGAATTCTTAAGATGAGCATCGGGCAGATTTATGAAGACCGTTCCACCAGGTGCTGGTTGAATTGCATTCGTAGCAAATAAAATGTCACTGGTATTTTTGTTATAGTAGTCTATACTACCATTTACTCTACCTTTTGCAAATGCAAAATCAATCCCAGCATCAAATTGCTTTGATGTTTCCCATTTCAAATTCGGGTTAGGAGTAACGGAACCATTGATTGTATTGTAGGGCGAAATAGATATTTGTTCCTTAGAAGCGCCGGCTGGGAATTCCTGATTCCCTGTAAGACCGTATGAAACCCGAAGACCCAAATTAGAAAAAACATTATTGTCTTTCATGAAGTCTTCATTGTTTATTTCCCACTTGAATGCTCCTGAAGGGAAATAAGCGTATTTGTTATTTACCCCAAATTTGCTTGAACCATCTTGTCTGATGGTACCGGTAAGAAAATATTTATCGAGATAATTGAAAGTAGCTCTTGCGAAATATGACTGTAATTCAGAACTAGGATCTTTATAAGTTGAATAAGGACTTTGTGTCTTTGCATTTTGCAAATCATTCGTATAAAGCAGTGGAATTCTGTTTTTCTCCGTAAGGTTGAAATTGAATGTATTTGCCGTTATATTAGCACTTGTTGCTGTACGACTATAATATTCAAAACCTGCTAATGCATCAAGAGTCAACTTATCTGATAAGTGAGCATTATAATTCAGTGTATGATCTAAAATTTGAGTGAACAAAGTCTGATCTAAAACTGCGGCTGAACCACCAGCTGTAAAACTTGGTAACCAACCTGCTACATTAATTTCACGCCTGCCAGTTCCATAATTCAATCCGTATAAGATTTTATATTCCAGATTGGGTAACAATTTATATGAGGCCGAAATGTGCGTTAAAATTTCAGTCACATTTGTATTATCATCCAGAGCATCTATTTCAGCAATAGGGTTTCCCGAACCGTTGCTAGGGAAATTATACGAATCGCCGATTCGAATTGGAAAAGTAGGATTCCATTGTAAAGCAGCACTAATAAGGCTTCCTGTGGATCCAGAACTTCCACCAATTGGAGGTAGTTTTTCTCCAAAATTCGCCGCGATTGCTCCAAATTCAACTTTAAGTTTATTGTCTATAAAATTATACTGACCGTTGAAAGAAGCCAGATATTTCTTTAGGTTATTTTTTTTGATAAACCCTTCATAATCTGATGCGAGAAATGACGCTCTAAAATTTCCATTTTCATTACCTCCACTCAAAGCCAGAGAATAATTCTGCGAGATTTTATTCTGAGTAATTGCTTTTAAAATTTCTGGATTGGCGCCTCCATTATATACTTGTTGAAGACTATCCGGCAATCCATATTTTGCTGAGGAGATTGCAGAAAGATATTGTGATCTGCTCAATACTTCAAATTTTTTCATATAGCCGGCAAAATCACTGAAGTTCACGCCCACATCAACTTTCATTGGACCTGAATTGCCTTTTTTTGTCGTAATCATAATAACACCATTCGCACCTCTTGATCCATAAATTGCGGTAGAAGATGCATCTTTCAAAATATCAATACGTGCTATATCATTCGGATTGATAAAAATAAGGGGATCCGAATTAGATGTTGTTCCAAATGCAGTGCTTGCACTTGGTCTTGCAGTTCCACCATCTAAAATAATTCCGTCAACAACATATAAGGGATTAGCACCCGACCTTATGGATGAGCTACCTCTTATTTGTATGGTAGTAGCAGCTCCCGGTTGTCCTGAGGTATTCGTTACTTCAAGTCCTGCCACTTTATTTTGAAGAAGTTGATCAGCAGAATGAATTACACCCAGATTAAAATCTTTTGGTTTAACGGAAGTTATGGCTCCCGTCAAATCACTCCTTCTCGACGTACCATATCCCACAACCACAACATCTGTCAGTGCCTGCGCAGAACTAACCATCGAAACAGACACTTCGGTTGCAGATGAAATGTCTACCGTTTGACTTTCAGAGCCAATATAACTAATATGTAGTTCTTTGGCATTTTGAGGAACGTTGATTGAAAAGGTACCATCAGTACCTGATGTTACACCTGTTTTCTGCCCAACAACGGTTACTGATGCTCCTGCCAGCGGAGTTCCATCAGTGGAAGAGACTTTTCCTGTAACTGTTCTTTGTTGGGCCATTGATTGGAAGAAACAGATAAATAAAAAAAGTCCAATAAATAAAAGCTTTTTTCTCATATAAACTATTTAATTGTAATGGAGGAAGAATTATCATGTAAAATAAACACATTCGTTAATCAAAATCAAATATTTTTTATAAAAACAAATTTTAACATCAAAAAAACAGTTCTGAACTCTCCATATATAGAGACAATTTTTAGTTAATATTAGCTGCGTGAAAGATATTATCTGAGAATTATTTTGACAAAGTCAGAACTAAGATCCTATATTTTAGACCTTACGAAAGCGTTTATAGACTTTGATTGCGGTCATTAGAAGAAGTATAAAAACAATCAGCACACCTATTGACCAGGCAACGCTTAATAATTGTTTGACCACTGCAAGCATGACGATGCACAAAAGAAAAACGGTTGCCAATTCATTCCATATTCGCAACTGCTGAGAGTTCCATTTGAATATGTCTCTTTGCTGCTGCCGAAAAATAAAATGCAACGAAAGATGATAAATAAATAACCCAAGAACAAAAAAAAGTTTGATCAAAAGCCAGGTAGGCAAATTCCCATAAAGTATTCCCAGCCAGGTTCCAAAGAATATTGTAAGAATTGCAGAGGGCCAGGTAATTCCATACCATAATCGTTTTTGCATTACTGAAAACTGTTTTAAAAGAATTGACCTTTCAGGTTCATCCTTTTTATTTGCTTCAGCGCTGTAAACAAATAGTCTGACGATATAAAAAAGCCCGCTAAACCATGTTACTACAAATATGATATGCAAAGCCTTTACATAATACATCTATGACAATTTTTTGTAAAAACTACGGAACAAAAATTCAATTATTTGTTGCTTTACTGATGAACTCCTCAATTGTTTTTACCCACAATGGATTTGTATTCAAACAAGGAATCATTGTAAATGATTCTCCTCCGGCTTCCAGAAAACTTTCTTTCCCGCGGATCGCAATTTCTTCCAACGTTTCTAAACAGTCGCTTACAAAAGCAGGACAGACAACCAATAAATTTTTGACGCCTTCTTTTGGAAGTTCCAAAAATCTAAAGTCGGTGAAAGGAGTTAGCCAACCTTTTCCCAAACGGGATTGAAATGATATACTATACTTATCCGGAGGTATTTGTAATCGATCTGTTACTAATTTCGTCGTCGTTCTGATCTGATGCCTGTAACAAAATGCATGAGCCGGAGAATCGGTTTCACAACAGTTTTCGCTTTGCAAACAATGGCAGCCCGTGATATCGCTCTTTCGAATATGTCTTTCCGGAATACCATGATAGCTAAATAAAAGATGATCAAATTTCCCGTTCAAATAGGGTCTGATGTTTTCTGATAATGCTTCAATATAATGATCTTCCTTATAAAAAGGAGGAATAAAAGAGATTGTAAAAGGATATTCCTTTTTCGCATAAAATTCTTTCATATACTCAACAGCAGTCTCATAACTGGACATTGCATAATGCGGATAAAGTGGTAAAATAATCACTTCTTTTATCTCAGGATTTTTTTTAAGTAAGGCTTCGTAAGCGGCGTCTGGCGTCGGATTGCCATAACGCATCGAAATTTCTACCGGCAGTCCAATCTTTGCTTCCAACACTTCTTGCAATTGTTTTGTATAAACAATCAACGGCGATCCTTCTTTTATCCATATTGTCTGATAAGCCTCCGCAGATTTCGGCGCCCGAAAAGGAACAATAATTCCTTTTACCAACAGGGCTCTGTATAACCAGGGTTTGTCAATTACTCTCTCATCCATTAAAAATTGATCCAGATATTTTCGGACATCTCCAACTTCTGTTGAGTCCGGCGAGCCAAGATTTATGAGAATAATTCCACGTGCACTTTTTGATGAAATCATTGTTCGTAACTGTTATTTTAATATTTGCAAATATAAGTCTACAAAGTTTCAATCGTTTTTTTATCGCGAATAAAACTGATGATCAGCACGACTTTCAATATCAGATAAGTAATTTGGATTTTAATTTGAATGAAGCAGAATCCTTCTTTTTCAATTTTTTATCTTCGGGAGTTTCATCTTTTTCGAATTTAAAATCCGGGATATTTGTTCTTTTACTATTCAACAAACAAGGCGGATGATCTCAAAATTATTCTGTAACATCTTTTCAAATTTAATCCTTCCCGGAATTAAGAAAGGCTTTATGACCAAGTGATGACTTTTTGAAAGCATTTTAAAAATAATTTTGCACTATAGAATGATTCTACCAAACACTTCATATAAAAATTCATTGAATAGTTTCTCAATCATCGGTATCAATTATCGAAAAAGCGATATGAGTATCCGGGGTAAGTTTTCACTTACTGACGATGGAGTTTCTGTTTTATTGAAACAATCCATTTCGAAAAATATTTCCGGATGTCTTGCTCTTTCTACTTGTAACAGGACTGAACTTTACGGAATTTGCGACGACCCCAATGAATTGACTGAGTTGCTTTGTTCTAACACAAATAGCACTTTAGAAGAATTTGAAGCATACGGTTACGTATACCAGGGCATAAAAGCGATTGAACATTTGTTCAAAGTCGCATCAGGACTGGATTCTCAAATTCTCGGAGATTACGAAATTTTGTCTCAGTTAAAACATGCGGCGAAGATTGCAAAAGAGAACGGTTGCATAAACAGCTTTCTGGAACGTGCCATAAATTATTCACTACAAGTTTCAAAAGAGATAAAAACAAAAACGAAATTAAGTTCAGGTATTGTCTCTGTTGCGTATGCTGCCATTGAAATATTGAAAGAGAAAATCCAGGATTGTAACGGTAAAAAGATTTTATTAATTGGAACCGGCAAATTTGGAAACCATATTGCCAAGAATTTACAGGATTATTTGCCGGGATCAAATATGGCATTTGCGAACCGGACAGAGGAAAAAGCTGCCGCCATGGCCGATGAATATCACGGAGAGTTTGTTTCATATAAAAGTTTACAGCAGGCGTCTGATCTTGCAGACATTATCATTGTGAGTTCTGGAGGTGATTCATATACCATTTTCCCTTCTTTCTTTACAACGAACAAACCTCGTCTCATCCTTGATCTTTCTGTTCCACAGCATGTCGATCCGGAAGTGAAAAAAATCAAAGACATTACCGTTTTAAATGTGGATGAAGTTTCGCTGATTCTTGATCAAACAATTGCAGCAAGACATTCAGAGATTCCTACGGCATTAAAAATAATTGAAGATACGTTGGGCAGTCTTGAAAAATGGCACCGTCAACAATATAACAATCCTGTTCTTCACCTTGCTAAATCTCAACTTAAAGAACTGAATAAAATTTATTTTAATAATACAGTTAACGAAGAAAGAATTCATAAAACCGTTTCTACACTTGCCATTCAGTTAAAAGTAAAAAATAATAAAGGCTGTTTGTGTATAAATGCTTTAAACAGCTTTCTTCAATTGAATCATGAAACGATCTCTTAAAATTGGTACACGTGAAAGTCAGTTGGCGATTTGGCAGGCTTCACTTGTACAAACACTCCTCAAAAAAAATGACATTGAGTCTGAACTGATTTTTATCAAAAGCGCCGGAGATAAGGATCTAGTTACTCCACTTTATGAGCTTGGCGTTCAAGGAATATTTACCAAAAATCTGGATGCTGCTTTACTCAACAACAAAATTGATCTGGCGGTTCATTCAATGAAAGATGTTCCTACCCAATTAGCGACAGGAGTAAGGCAGGCAGCGGTTTTGAAGAGAGGTACTTACAAAGATATTCTGGTATTCAAAGATAAACGGGTAATAAGAGACAGTAACTCATTAACCTCGTGCATCATCGCTACAAGTAGCATTCGCCGAAAGGCTCAATGGTTATACCGCTATCCAAATGATACCATTGAAAACTTACGTGGAAACGTAAATACACGTTTAAAAAAATTACAGGAAAATAACTGGAACGGTGCCATCTTCGCCGCCGCCGGATTGGAACGAATAAATCTTCGTCCGGAAAATTCAGTTGACCTGGAATGGATGCTACCAGCACCGGCTCAGGGAGCGATTACGGTTTCCTGTAGAAATGAGGATCAAACATCTTTTGATGCCGCCCATTTATTGAATGATGAGCCAACAGAAATTTGTACAAGGATCGAACGTGATTTTCTGAGAACATTGCTGGGCGGATGTTCAACACCAATCAGCGCATTGGCCTATTTTAAATCTGATCAGATAATTTTTGAGGGGAACGTTTGCAGTCCTGATGGGAAACAAAAATTTGAAATTACAAAAGAGATTTCCGCTGAAAACAAAAGTGATTTAGGAATAATCTGTGCAAATGAAATTTTGCAAAATGAACGTGCAAAACAGGTTTTATATGAGATAAGAAATGCAAAATAACTTTCAAATATTAAGTACAAAAAAATTAAGCAACTCTTTAGTCAACGTTGTTGAAAAAAATAATATTAGTATTGACCAGGTAAGTTTTATAGAGACTGAAGAAATTATTTCTACAGAAATAAAAAAAAGAATTTCTGAATTATCTACACAGAGTCGCACTGTAGTTTTTACCAGTTCCAAATCAGTCACTGCAGTTTCAAAAATGATTCAGGGAAACGTATTTTGGAAAATATTTTGCATCGAACCTGCCACAAAAAAGCTGGTTGCAAAAGTTTTTGGAGGTGAGCAGATCTCAGACTCAGCAACGAGTGCAACTGATTTAGCCGCTAAAATCATTTCAAATGATTCTATAAAAAAAATAATCTTTTTTTGTGGCGATCAGCGAAGAGATGTACTTCCTGAAATATTGAAAGATCACAAAATTGACATAGAAGAGATCGTTGTTTATAAAACAGTTAATACACCACAACTTCTTCATAAACTGTATGATGGAATTTTATTTTTCAGTCCAAGTGGTGTAAAAAGTTTTTTTACCTTGAATAAAATTAAAAAATCAGCTACTATTTTCACCATCGGAAATACTACTGCAGAAGCAGTAAAATTATTTTCGGATGCGAAAATAGTTATCGCAGAAAATCCTGATTCTGAACAACTCGTTACCCAGGTAATAAATTACTTCAACTCAAAAAACTTATAAATGCAGTCATTAAAAAATGATCTTTTGTTGCGGGCATTGAAAAGAAATAAGGTGGAACGGCCACCGGTTTGGATGATGCGACAGGCGGGAAGATATTTACCTGAGTACATAAAACTGAGGGAGAAATATGATTTTTTTACCCGTGTTGAGACACCTGAACTGGCAGCAGAAATTACCCTGCAACCCATACAACGGTTAGGCGTAGACGCAGCAATTATCTTTTCCGATATTCTGGTAATTCCAAAGGCAATGGGCCTGGAAGTCTTGATGGAAGAAGGCAAAGGGCCTGTGTTGCCGAATGTAATCCGAAATCAAAAAGATATCGACTCCCTGATTACTGAGGGTATTGAATCAAAATTGGAATTTGTATTAAAAGCACTTTCACTGACAAAAAAAGAATTAAACGGAAGTATCCCATTGATAGGTTTTGCAGGAGCGCCCTGGACAATTTTATGTTATATGGTTGAAGGGAAAGGAAGTAAAACCTGGGAAAAAGCAAAACAATTTTGCTTTACTCAGCCTGGTTTAGCCCATCAATTATTACAAAAAATTACCAACGCTACCATTAATTATTTAAAAGCACAAACCAGGTCTGGAGCCGATGTGCTACAGGTTTTCGATAGTTGGAGCGGCTGCTTGGGCCCCGCAGATTTCAAAGTCTTTGCACAACCGTATTTGTTACAAATTGCTGATGCACTTAAGAATTTTGCGCCGGTAATTTTATTTCCAAAAGGGAGCTGGTACGCATTGGAAGACTTGAGTATGAGCAACGCTTCAGCATTGGGAATTGATTGGTGCATTTCCGCACAAACTGCAAAAGAACTGACTGGAAACAGGATAACACTTCAGGGGAATTTTGATCCCGCAAAACTATTATTACCAGTTTCTGAAATAAAAAAAGAAGTAAAAAAAATGATCGATGAATTCGGTGTACAAAATTACATCGCAAACCTCGGACATGGAATCACCCCAAATATTCCGGTTCATCATGCGCAGGCTTTTGTGGATGCAGTGAAAGAATATCAAGCTGATAATAATTGAATGGTGAATATGAACAAACGTTTAAAATGAACATCAAACAAGAATGGATATTATATATTGAAGGGCTTCAAAACAGCGTCTGCTCTGCATTAGAAGAAATTGATGGGAAAGGAAAGTTTGTAGAAGACGCCTGGCAAAGAGCGGAGGGTGGCAGCGGAAAGACAAGAGTAATCGCTAATGGAAATGTCTTTGAAAAAGGTGGAGTCAATACTTCAAATGTTTTTGGTGAGGTTTCGGAAGCAATGAAAAACCAACTAAAAATTGACGGAGCAAAATGGTTTGCCTGCGGTTTAAGTTTGGTGCTTCATCCCATAAATCCTTACGTGCCAACGGTTCACTGCAATTACAGAATGTTCGAATTGTATGATGAAGAAGGTCAAATGATTGACCGCTGGTTTGGAGGTGGCACTGATCTTACACCCTATTATTTATTTAAGGAAGATGCAATACACTTTCACCAAACCTATAAAAACGTTTGCGATAATTTTGATGCTTCTTTTTATGCTAAATTTAAAAAAGATTGTGACAATTATTTTGTCAATACACATAGAAATAATGAGCGAAGAGGTATCGGAGGCATCTTCTATGATTATTTAAGATCAACAGAAAAACAGGATGCAGAAATCTTGATGAATTTCAGCAAAGCCTGCGGCAATGCATTTATCCAATCGTATCTTCCAATTGTAGAAAAACGGAGAAATTGTTCGTTTACTACAGAAAATAAATATTGGCAGGAGATAAGAAGAGGCCGTTATGTCGAATTCAATCTAATCCATGACCGCGGTACTTTATTCGGTCTGAAAACCAATGGCAGAACCGAAAGTATTTTGATGAGCCTTCCTCCAACTGTTCGATTTGAATACAATTATCAACCATCAAAAGGAAGTGAAGAAGAAAAGTTATTGGAAGTCCTTTCGAATCCCTGGGAATGGCTGGATTTGAAATGATGCCAAACAGGTAATGAAAAAAAGACCAATCGTATTGAAAGAATTAATACAAAAAAAATATTTCGAATTAATAAAAAAATTATAGAATGTACTTACAAAAAAGATCCAGAATATTAAGAAGCAATCCTGCAATCAGAAGTCTTGTTGCTGAAACAAACCTGAGCCCGGCAGATTTTATTTCACCATTATTTATTGAAGAAGGCGAAAACAAAATTTATCAAATTCCTTCCATGCCGGGGTATTTCCGGCGCTCCGTGGATGGAACAATTAAAGAAGTAAAGGAATTGTGGAGCATGGGAATCAAAAGCGTTTTGTTATTTATCAAAGCTCCCGATGAATTGAAAGATAACACCGGAAAAGAATCATGGAATCCTGATGGGCTGATGCAACGAAGTATTCGGGCAATCAAAGACTCAGTGCCTGAAATGCTTGTTATGACTGACGTTGCGCTGGATCCTTATTCTTCTTTTGGTCACGATGGCATTGTGGAGAACGGGGAAATTTTGAATGATGAAACCGTGGAAGCTTTGATAAAAATGAGTCTGAGTCATGCTAAAGCAGGCGCTGATTTTGTTGCACCCAGTGATATGATGGATGGCCGCATTGGTGCGATCAGAAATGCATTCGAAAAGAATAATTACACCAGGACAGGCATCATGGCATATAGTGCGAAATACGCTTCCTGCTTTTATGGACCATTCCGGGATGCATTGGATTCAGCTCCGGGATTTGGCGATAAAAAAACATACCAGATGAATTATACAAATCGGATAGAAGCGGTTAAAGAAGCATTGGCAGATGAAGAAGAAGGAGCAGATATCGTGATGGTAAAACCTGCAATGGCGTATCTTGATATTATCCGCGAAGTAAGAAATCGTGTACACGTCCCCGTTAGTGCGTACCATGTGAGTGGTGAATATGCGCTGATAAAAGCAGCCGCAAAGATGGGGTGGATCGATGAAGAAAAAGCAATTTTGGAAAGTATGACTTCTATCAAGAGAGCGGGTGCAGATTTGATAGCTACTTATTTCGCCAAAGACGTCGTCAGGTTATTGCATTAATATTCTTCCATGAATAAATACTGTAACTATTCACGCGCTTTGTGTTCAGCTTCGTCCATTTTTTTAAGTAGCAAAAGATAATTCTTTCAGGAAAAATTAAACCCTTTCATCGAATTATCCCGCAACAAAATAAATTATTTTTATGATAACAGATTTAAGTAACACTCTTTTTTCACGCGCCCAAAAATCAATTCCCGGAGGCGTCAATTCACCTGTACGTGCTTTCAAAAGTGTGGGCGGAACTCCCCTATTTATCAAATCGGGAAAAGGAGCTTACCTTTTTGACGAAGATGGAAATAAGTATATTGACTACATCAATTCCTGGGGGCCAATGATCCTTGGCCATGCATACGAACCCGTAATAAAAGCAATACAGGAGAAATCGAAAGATTCAACCTCTTTTGGGGCACCTACCAGATTGGAAACTGACATGGCAGAATTGATAAAAAGTATGGCTCCAAATATTGACCTGATTCGCATGGTAAGCAGTGGTACAGAAGCCTGCATGAGTGCCATTCGCCTTGCCAGAGGATATACAGGCAAAAATAAATTTATCAAATTCGAAGGTTGTTATCATGGCCATGCAGATTGTTTTTTGGTGAAAGCAGGGAGTGGTATGGCAACATTAAATATTCAAACCGTTCCTGGTGTGACTGCCGGAGTTGCAAAAGATACGCTGAGCGCGCCTTACAATAACCTGGAAGCAGTCCAAAAATTAGTTGAAGAAAATAGAGGAGAAATTGCTGCAATTATTATTGAACCGGTCGTGGGGAATATGGGTTGTGTTCCTCCACAGCAGGGATTCTTAGAAGGTCTGAGAGAAATATGCACTGCTGAAAAAATAGTTTTTATTTTGGATGAAGTGATGACCGGATTTCGTCTGGCTGCTGGTGGTGCACAGGAAAAATACAGTATTAATGCTGATTTGGTTACCTACGGAAAAGTGATTGGCGGCGGTCTGCCCGTGGGTGCTTTCGGTGGGAAAAAAGAAATCATGCAGCACATCGCGCCATTGGGAAATGTTTATCAGGCGGGAACTTTGAGCGGTAATCCTGTTGCTATGATTGCAGGGTTTACCATGCTAACCGAACTAAAAAATAATCCCGCCATCTATAAAGATCTCGAAGAAAAAGGGGGCCTTCTCCAAAAAGAATTGAATGAAATCTTAACTAAAAAAGGTATACCACACCAGATTAACCGGGTGGGAAGTATGATCAGTATTTTCTTTTGTGAAAATGAAGTAATTGATTTCAAATCTGCTTCCAGAACCGATACAAGCCTATTCAAAAGATTTTTTCATCACATGCTGGATCATGGAATCTATTTACCGCCTTCAGGATATGAAAGCTGGTTTTTTAGCCACGCACTGTCAAAAGAAGATCTGGAAAAAACGTTCGATGCTGTTGAAAGCTTTACGATGTAGAATCTACCTGGTTACAAAAAAGTTATAGAATGTTCATCAACAGTAAAAGAACAAATAATACGAAAACTTATTTCACAAAGATGAATTTTTCTTACGGATTCCACCAATAAGTAAACTTCAATAATAACGCTCTGTTTCGGATTGCAAATGGAGTGATCAAATAATTATCAGTGTATACAATAAATAAATCGGAAGCCGGTTTATAGCGCCATTGAAGCCTGGCATTGATATTCGTGTTATTCAACTGTTCATTATATTGAACATAAGTAGTTATAAAAAATTTTGTCGAAAGTGTAAGATCAATCTTTGGTCCAATCAACCAAAATTCCGTTCGCCCCCACGGAGTGGGAAGGTGCAACTCGTTATAAGAAGCGAACAAGCTGAGGTTGACAAACGGTTGAAACCTATAGCCCGCATTTCCGCTCGCGGTATATTTTTTTCCCGCAGCATAATAACCGCCATAACGTAAGGAAAAACCGTAATTGAATAAACTTTGTGGCTTTGAAATAAAATCCAGTCCCGCCATTTTCCACGAATGCAACGAATTGTATGGTAAAAAATCTTTACCGCTATTTGTAGGATCAAAAGGGAAAAGTACCCGAACAAAATTATCTGCCATCACAGATGAAAGTGTGGCTTTGGTACGAAAAGTAATTAAATATGTTAACGTCTCTTCATGATCAGTTTGCTTGAATTTTTTGTCGAAAAAATAGCTGCCAGCAAGCAGAGGTCCATGCGTTAATATGATTCCTTTTTTAGGAAAAAATGTGTAAGAAATTTGTGGGTATATCCTGATAAAATTAGTCCGCGGCACATACCCGACTTCTGCGTTATAATTTTCTCCTACGGATTCGTATGCCGCATTGAACATCCATTTTTTACCCGAATATTTCAAATTGGCAGCGTGAGTGATGCTGTTTTCATTTTTGTTTGGGGTAAATGATTTCAACAATAACCATTTCCCCGTCCACAAATTATTGGAAGAAACAAGATTATATTCCAGCCCCAGATTTCTGTTTGAAATTGAATAAGATGGAAGCGTAGAATCCTTTTCGGGATGATAGTTTATGGATTGTTTATTGATGAATAACAAGTTGATATTTGATCTTGAAAAAACCCTTCTTTGTATGGCTGCTACTGCAAAATTTTGTGCAGGCAGTCCTATCACATCCTGCCTGGAGGTTTGCATATCCATTGCGGTTATCCGCCATTTACGGTTCAAATTACCACTTAACCTGCCTCCATATTCAATCGGTATTCCAAGTCCGATCCGGCGTGAAAAAAATGGCCGGATGTCCGGGTAACCAAAGTTATTAATCTGGTCTCCGTTTTCAAGAAAAAACTGTCTTCTCTCCGGAAAAAATAATTCAAAACGATCCAGGTTTGTAACCTGCTTATCTACCTCCACCTGCGAAAAATCAGGGTTAACAGTGAGATCAAGATTCATAGAAGAGCTAATGGCAATTTTGGTATCTAAACCCAATTGGTGTTTGAAGTCAGATTTTTTATCGGGAATGTGTTCGGTCGAGAAACCTGTTAAAAGATGAGGAATAATGGAAACATTTCCCTTCTGAACCGTAGGAGCCTCATCCCAAACAAGCGTCCCTGTAAAAGCGAGTGCAGCCGTTGGAAACTGCCGGGGAACCGGTGCCCAACTTGACTTCTCCGTTGTTTTTAAATCGTTTCTGCTGAAATTAATTCCCCAGCGGGTCACGTCCTTTTTAAAACGTAAGGTCTTCAATGGGATAGCCATTTCCAAAACCCATTTGTCCGGGTAATGTTTTACCGCTGATCTCCATTTGTTATCCCAATTCAAATCCACAGAGCGTCCTTCATACATCAGGCCATCCCATTGTGCATTTTCAGCATTGGTCCCAAATGCAAATCCATCCGTCTTATCATCAAAAGGATCTATAAAAGCGATAAAATTATCATTCTTCAAAAAATCAAAATCCCTTCTTAATGATTCAACAAAATCCCGCCCGGGAAGCGCTTTATGGCAGATTGCCAAAAGATACAGATTGCTTTTATCATATGACATGGAAACTTCCGTTTTCACTTTCGCAAGACTCGTGTCCATTGGCAGTACCATAAAAAAATTCTTGGCAACTTCGGCTGTTCTCCATGCCGGATCATTCACATCGCCATCAATCTTCACAGGAACGGTGGTGCGATAAATATGCAATTCAAAGGATGCGTTTTTTTTCTGTGAAGAGGAGGTGAAGTATAACAGGCATGCACAAACGAAAAACGAAAATTTCAACATTTAGACTATTTTTTTAATGATAGTAGAAGCAGTAATGAACGACATTGCTGAAAAATTAAAGCAATTTTATTTTGGAATTGATTTTATTTTTCATTCGAAGACAAATTAGAAAATATGCCAAATTAAAATATAAAACGAAATTAGTGAAAACCAGAAATGAATTTAAATCCGTGATTCAGAAAATGGTTGATATTGTAAAAGCGCATGAAACTCAGAATATTTTATTTCGAACGGATAATATATCTTGCATTACAATTCGCTTTGGGAATATAAAATATGTTTACTAAGAAACTGTTCTTGCAATAATTCCGTAAATATGGGCGTGATTATCATGATTCAGCTTTTGAACCAGAATTTATTTAAAAAAATCGTCCAGCTAGCTGAATATCGGAAGGATAGTTACTTAAAAATTATATAAATTAAATGTCCTAACAAATCCGGAAGGATAAAAAGTAAAAATCATGTCCAGCAAGGAATTGATTGATCCAGGGGTATTAGCACTATATGCAATGGGAATAGCCAGTCAGCGTGAACAAGAGAATGTTGAAAAGGTGGCTGCTGCCCATCCAGAAATCAAGCAGGAAATAAATTTCATTAGTGAAGTTCTCGAAAAATATGCACTGGCAAATGCAACAGAACCCAGCCCGCTCATCAAACCAATGCTAATGGCTTCTATTGATTATTCAGAACGAATCAAAAACGGAGAGGCCGTTTCATACCCTCCTTTACTTCATAAAAATTCGACAGCACAAGATTACGCTTTCTGGATCAACCGGCCCGATATGAATTTTCCCAGTTCAGAAAATAAAGATCTTTTTGCAAAAATCATCGGACACACTCCAGAGATGACTACTGCAATTATTTGGTTAACTAAAGGTGCATCACCTGAAACCCATCACAATGAGTATGAACACTTCCTCATTTTAGAAGGGACTTGCGATATAACCGTTAGCGGCAAAGTTACCCACCTTGTTGCGAACGATTATTTTCAAATTCCACTTCATTCATCACATTTTCTAACAGTTACTTCACCCATCGCCTGTAAAGCCATTTTACAGAGAATAGCAGCCTGACAACATATCACCACCCTCTCGTACAAGCATCATATAACTTTTAACACAATTTTACCTCTTGTGTGATGCGATTCAATTTGCCGTTGCGCTTCTGCAGCATCTCGCAGATCAAGAATCTTTGTCACAATGGGTCTAATTTTTCCCGAATCTATCAGATCTGCAATCTGTTGCAAATCAGCAGGAAGAGAACGTGTAAAAAATCCGATAACCTCAACGTCTCTTTTTTTCGCGCACTCGGGGTTTTCCGGTTTTACGGTTGTTACTAATTTACCACCCTTTTTGATTACTTGCAACGAACGCTTCTGCGTATCACCACCGATCAAATCAAACACGAGATCAACATCTTTCACTCTCTCTTCAAACTTTTCAGTTTTGTAATCAATCGCCTCGTCAGCGCCAAGATCGAATAAAAAATCAATATTTTCTTCAGACGCAGTGCCAATGATGTAAGCGCCTTTCCATTTCGCAAATTGCACTGCAAATGTTCCTACGCCACCAGCTGCGGCATGGATCAGAATTTTTTGGCCTTCTTTCAAATCTCCGAACTCAAATAATCCTTGCCATGCAGTAAGACCGGCGAGAGGCACAGCCGCTGCTTTGTCATGATCAAGACTTTTGGGTTTGGCATTTACCTGATCTGCTTTTACAACCACAAA
>JBDTKF010000089.1:0-10854 GCA_039935455.1 Ginsengibacter sp. | reverse complement strand
TAGTTTGATATTCTGATACGGTTGATGACTTTTGAAAAGGGATAAAAACGAATAAATCCGGGCATAAATATAATTTGTGGAAATCGGGAGTTTAGTTGTTTAAGCCAAATTTTTTTATTTAACTTAGCAGTGATTAATGCGGCCTTTTATGAAAAAAATCCCTTTTAAACTAAATCTATCAGCCATATTACTGTTCTTTTTGTTTTTCCTCTCGGGTTCTATCTATGCACAAGTTTCTGACAATCCTTCTTTTCAACAACAAACTATTCAATCAAATGCTGAAGAGGGCGATCCTGGTGATCCGTATTGTGACCCATTATGTAATTGCCGGAAAGATGGCTCCATTTGTCCCATAGATAGCAACCTATACATCCTTCTTTTTTTCGGAATACTTTACGGTATAAAAAAAGTCCGGGATCAAAAGAAAATAATCCCAGCTGATATAAATAACGGATAAGTATCCTGTTGGCCGGCGTATTCATTAGCCCTGTTTGCACCTCATTTTACTAACTTTCCGGAAATGAATCATTTATCCATTTTCAAGCTGGCCGTACGGTTAAACAAAAGAGCAACACTAACTAAGCAATATCATTTCTTCGAAAACGTTTTATTTTAACTTAAAGGTGAACAAAATCCTATTTTTACACCCAAAAATTTAAAGTCAAATAGTCCACTATGAAAAAATTCTTTATTTTCAATTTTCTTCTACTTTTTTTTGTGAGTTTTCAAAGCAGCGCCCAGCTTTTACTTCAGGCGAGTATTGGGATGGGAAGTACTTCTTCGAGGGTAAAAATATATGTAAAATCCAATACGACGTTTACTCCAACTAATCTGTCCAATTTGCAATTTAATGTGGGTGTTGCTGATAATGACGTTATACCTACACCCACAGTAATATCTTCTGCGAATGGCATTTCGTGGACAATTACACCTCACACTGAAGGAGGGTATCATAATTTTCAGATTACTGCTTCAGTATTTCCCATTAAATTAAATTTAACCAAAGATGTGGAGTTTGAAATGATGGAATTAGAATTTCCGGCACATACTATTTTGAATGATGAAGTTTCTTTGGTTACGCTTCCGGATGGCGGTAGTGATGCTTTTTCTATGTTTCTTGCAACGGGCGTGCCCAACTCAGATGGATCAAACCTATATTACACAAGGTCGGGTACGGTTGTTGATAACGAATTTAGCTATGATCTTTCAGGAAGTACACCCGGTACAACTACTTCCACTGCGACGATATCATTGACCACCCTTCCGGTACAACTTTCCGGTTTCGTGGTGAATTCAAAAAATAATTATTCATTTCTCAGTTGGGTTGTAGAAAATCAGGATGCCTCTTCCAGCCATTTTGAAATAGAAAGAAGTTATGATGGAAACGCTTTTCATCAAATCGCCCGTGTTGAAACAACTTCTGCCCACCAAGCTTCTTATTCTTACACAGATAAAAACGTTACCCTTTCAGGCCCTGTATATTATCGGTTAAAAATGGTTGACAAAGATGACCATTATTCGTATAGTGAAATAAAAACTGTTCAATTAAATGTAACAGGCTTTGCAGTAAATTTATATCCAAATCCCGTTCTAAGCACTTCTAAATTATCTGTCAATCTTCAGAACCCGGCATTGATTACCGTTATTGTGAACGATGCAATGGGCAGACAAATAAAACAAATTCAATTCTATGGACTGAAAGGCGTAAACGAAAGTCCACTCGATCTTACTTCGGCAAATCCGGGAGCTTATCTGATAAAGGTTCTGGCAGGAAGTGACAGTCAGACTATCTCAATTATAAAAAAATAATTTTCAGGGGTGGATAAAAGTAGAACGAAATAATAAGAAATTCTTTCGATGGAAAATTTACTCACTAAAAGTATAAATTAAAATAGTTTTCCTTTTCACATCCAACTGGTAGAAATGAATGTTATCCGGATGAACGACTTAAAATTTGACCATAAAATTTTAATGACGAACAGGACAAAATTCATTGATGGCCGGATGCCAGAAAGTATATCAGTCCTGGACGCAGCAAAAATATTTAGATCAGGTTAGAACAGGAAGATTTGAACCGCTGCCTTTGAGTTTTTTGATTACCGATGTTTGTTTGTTAAGTATCATTTAATGCGTTCCTGTACTGTTTTATTTATCAACATTTTGTTAGAAATTAACTAACGAGAACAACTATCAAATGGCATTTTTTTGTTTAATTTGCATCATCTGAAAAATGTGCATAGTATATCAATTCTTGCCATTTCAAATGAGTATGCAAAAAGCCCAAAATTCAAATAATCAGCAATCAGGTTTCAGGTCGGATCATGAACAACGGCTACCAGCAACAGACGAATCAGGACTGCCAATGAAGAGGCGTGTATGCTCGTTTGACGATCACCGATCTTCCTTGTTCAGTAAACCAACAAATATTCTCTTTTTCTATTTCACCATTTTACTGGCTATTTCTTCGTGTACTTCTACCAAAAATACCTCGTACTTCCAGGGCATCAGGAATGATACTACGATCACTAGCCTGGTCTCAAAAGATTTTGATTCTAAAATACAGAAAGCAGACTTATTGAGTATTACCATTTCAAGCCTGAGCCCCGAAAATACGGCCATTTATAACGCTCCGCAAAGTGCTGAAGGCCCTGCTACCGGGTATTTGGTAGATGGCAAGGGGAATATTGACGTTTTCAAATTGGGCAGTGTTCATGTAGAAGGTTTGAGCCGTAAAGCGCTTAAAGCTAAACTGGAAAAAGATCTGACCCCTTATCTATCACAGTCTGTTGTAGCGGTTGGATTTCTCAACAGGCACGTTACGCTGATCGGGGCTTTATCCCAGGTATTGCCTATGCCCACAGATCATATGACCATCCTTGATGCAATCGCTGCAGCAGGGGATATCGGAGAAAAAGGGAAGACTGACGATATCCTGGTGATCCGCGAAAAAGACAATACAAAAGAGTTCAAAAAATTAAACCTTACTGATGAATCGATCTTTCATTCGCCGTATTTTTATTTGCAACCAAACGATATTATTTACATAAAACCTGTTAAAAAGAAAGCAGAAAATACTACCCGGATCATTTCATACGTTACCGCAGGCATATCATTCTTTTTTATCCTCATTGATCGCATCTTAAAATAAAACGGTAAGTTACATGGACGAAGATCAATTTTTTAAAGAGAAAACAGATTCAAATATCTTCAAGCAGGTGATCTACAAATACCTGCCTTTCTGGCCCCTGTTTGTCATTACGGTTTCTATTTCTATGATTCTTGCTTTTATTGATGTCCGTTCCAAGGTTCCAATGTATGTAGCGGCTGCCAAAGTTCTTTTGAAAGATCCGCAACAGAGCGGCAGCGACTCCAAGGTGCTCGAAGCCCTGAATATATTTGGCGAAAAGAAAATTGTTGATAATGAAATTGTGGTGCTCCGTTCTCCGGATCTGATGACGGAAGTTGTAAAACAACTCGATCTGTATGCGTCGGTATTTAATGAGGGAAATGTTCGGACCGAAGAATTATACAGCTCCAATTCTCCGGTGAAGTTTATTGCCCTTGACAAGGAAAATCTCAATTTTTGGGGGACCTATTCTTTTGATGTTAACTGGAAAAAGAAAGTCGTTGTCATTGATCATAAAAATGTTCCTTTTGATTCTACTTTCGTTATCAATAATACGGTGTTCAGGTTGGTAATGAATCATGGTTATAATCAAAATGTCACCGGAAAGAATTATTACGTAAAGTTTATGCCACCCGCTGGTGCCGCCGGCAGCATTGTTGGTGGGTTGAAAATTTCTCCGTATTCTTTTTCTTCTACCATTTTGAATGTAAGCCTGAATATTGCCGTTCCCGAAAAAGGAAAAAATATTTTAGGAAAGCTTTTTGAAGTTTACAATGTACACGGTGTTGAGGATAAAAATGAGATAGCTGATAAAACGATCAACTTCATAGATGACCGCCTGGTACTGGTGTCTTCACAACTGGACAGCGTGGAACGAAAGATCGCGGGATTTCAGTCCAGTACTTCGGCAGTGGATTTAGGAACACAAGCCAGCGCTTATTTTGGAAAAGTGACTGATTTTGATAAGCAAGTCAGTGAGATCGATCTTAAACTGGAAGGATTGCAGGATCTCGGTACGTACATCCGGGGTAAAGGCCAGAAGCCGGGTATTGTACCTTCCCTTTTATTGATCAATGATCCCACACTTTCAGTATTGATCGATAAATTATATACTGCTGAAACACAGGCCCAGGCACTCAAAAGCGTTACCGGTGAACATAACGATGCCTTCATCCTGGCGATTGCCGAAATAGAAAAGATCAAAGGTGATATTGCTGAAAATATGTCTAATATCAGGCGTAGTTTGCTTACCCTGAAAAAACAGGTGAATAACGAAATTGGCGCCAATAATTATCTGTTGAAGAAAGTTCCGGAGCAGGAAAGAGTGTTTTTGGATATCAGCAGGCAGCAGGCCGTAAAAAATAATATCTACACTTTTTTATTACAGAAGAAGGAAGAGACCGCTATCTCTTCTGTTGCTACTACTCCCGATCTGAAAGTGGTTGAGACGGCATCTTCTTTTGGACCGATTAGTCCGATTGCGAAAAACTTTTATCTCTCGGGTCTTGTGATTGGGTTGCTGACAGCCGCTTTCCTGGTTTTACTGAAAGAAATTTTTAGCCGCAAAGTTTTATTCCGTTCGGAAGTGGAAGGTAAAATGGACGTGCCTATTTTAGGCGAACTTGTCCAGGTTTCTACCAAAGATCCGATTGTAATTATGGATGGAAAGCGAACGGTTATTGCCGAGCAGTTTCGTTCGATCAGAACGAACCTGGCTTTTATGGGACTGAATGAGCAGCGGAATACTTTGTTAATTACTTCCAGTGTTTCGGGTGAGGGAAAAAGTTTTGTGGCAATCAATATGGCGATCAGTTTTACCCTTACCGGCAAGAGAGTAGCGCTGATGGAGATGGATCTTCGCAAGCCTAAATTAAGCAAGATTTTGAATGTGAAGAAGACACCGGGAATATCGAGCCATTTGGTGGGAAAAGCTTCTGTGGATGAGATTATCAAACAAACGCACATTCCGGGACTTTATGTAATTTCTGCGGGTCCGATTCCTCCGAATCCTACTGAATTAATCCAGGGTGAAAAATTCGCAGAGCTGGTAGCAGAATTGAAGTCCCGGTTCGATTACCTGATCTTTGATACGGCGCCGGTTTCGCCGGTTACTGATGCACAATTGCTCCAGGAGTTTGCAGACATTAATCTATTTGTTATCAGACATGCAGTCACACCGCGGGTTTTTCTTTCCATGATTGAAGCCCTCGATAAACAAAAGAAATTCAAACACATGTCTCTCGTTTTTAATGGAATCAAGCCGCGTGGGTTTCATTTTTATGGATATGGATTTGGGGGTTATGGAAATGGCTATGGTTACGGGTATGGCTACGGATATGGTTACGGTGGTGAATATGGCGGCGGCTATTATTTAGAAGAGCAGAAAGGGATTTGGAATTTAATAAAAAAATATTTTCGCAGGTCATAAAAACAGGAATGGCATGTAATAAATTTAAATTCAGTTAAATAATTAAAATTGTGACTGAGGGTGGCGAAGCCATAAAAATAACTTAAATTATATTTTTATTATTTCAAACCCTTATCATCAGGAATCAGGAATGGTCCGGAGTTTGTTAACAAGGTAACAAAAGTAAAGAACCGGTAAAGAATGGATATAAAGAAAAGTTGGTACGCAGTATATACCAAACCAAGATGGGAAAAAAAAGTAGCTGCTTTGCTCCTGGAAAAAGGAGTGGAAAATTATTGCCCGATCAATAAAGTGACCCGGCAATGGAGCGACCGGAAGAAGATTGTCTTAGAGCCCGTATTTAAAGGATATGTTTTTGTAAGGATTGAAGAACAAAAGAAATGGCAGATCAAAGAGGTTTCGGGCATTCTAAACTTTGTTTACTGGCTGGGCAAGCCCGCACAGATTCGCGACGAAGAAATAGATATCATCCGGAAGTTTTTGAATGAATTTCAGGATGTACAGGTAGAGGCGAAAGGCTTTGTGGTAAACACCAAAGTACGCATCAAACAAGGTGTACTAATGAATTACCATGGAATTGTAGTAGAAGTTTTAGGTACCAGGGCAGTCGTGAAAATCGATACGCTAGATATTCAGTTGAGCGCGCATTTTGATAAGAAAAACCTGGAACTTATTTAAACCTCATACGCATGCGACCGATTTGTTTTACCGAACAGGTATGAAGCACTGAATTTGATTATGGAAAAAAATTCCAAAATATATATTGCTGGTCACCGGGGTCTTGCCGGAAGCGCCATCATTCGAAAATTAAAGCAGGAAGGGTACAATAATCTGATCATGCGGACCTCGAAAGAACTGGATCTCCGCGACCAACAGGCTGTGCGGCTTTTCTTTGAACAACAGAAACCAGAATATGTGTTTTTGGCTGCTGCAAAAGTTGGAGGGATCAATTCCAATAATTTATATCCTGCAGATTTCATTCACGACAACCTTTGTATCCAGAACAACGTCATTCACCAGTGTTATATAACCGGAGTGCGGAAATTATTATTCCTCGGAAGCAGTTGTATTTACCCAAAAAATGCACCACAACCCATCCGTGAAAGTTATTTACTAAGTGGCTACCTGGAACCAACCAACGATGCTTACGCCGTCGCAAAGATTGCCGGTATCAAGATGTGCCAGTCATATCATAAACAATATGGTTCTAATTTTATTAGTGTGATGCCAACCAACTTATATGGGCCCGGAGACAATTACAATCTGAAAAATTCGCACGTGCTGCCTGCATTATTGAGGAAGTTTCATGAAGCCAAATCTGATAACACTCCAACTGTCACTGTCTGGGGAACGGGTAAACCGCGGCGGGAATTTCTGCATGTAGATGACCTGGCGGATGCCTGTTATTTTTTAATGCAAAATTACAATGACCCTGATATCATCAATATCGGTACGGGCAAAGATATTTCCATCACAGATATCGCGGAGATGATTAAAAAAATTAGTGGCTATGAAGGGACGATCATTTATGACACTTCCATGCCGGATGGAACTTATAGAAAATTGCTGGACGTAACTAAGATCAATGATCTTGGATGGTTTCCTCAAATAAGTTTTGAAGAGGGTGTGAAGAAAACTTATGAAGGGGAGTTCAAAATACAAAGTCACCAGGTTGAAAGTTGAAAGGGCCTGTTCCTCAAACTGTAGTTTGTCACGTATTCATATTTAAGTATCTCGAATAACGTTCCGACATAGGAACCGTTCAAAAAAACATCATTCTATCTTTCTATACTTCACGACCGGATTGTTTGAAAACTGTTTAATTTAGATTGAATTCATCATCAACCATCCTTTTAACATTACCGGGAAAACGTCCTGTCAGCACAACAGTCATCAAAACATCACCGCCTCAGCTAATTCATAATGTGTAGAATCTCCGGCATCATAAATCAACAACTTCCTATTGAATCAATGGAATCAATGGTAGGAGAGATGTGCCGGATTCTGAAACGTGGAGGCCCCGATGATGAAGGACTTTATGCAGATGAGGAACATCATCTTGTTCTTGGTCACCGGCGACTGTCGCTCATAGATCTTTCCAATTGTGGCCATCAACCCATGAGTTATGCTGACGAAAGATACCAGATCACTTTCAACGGAGAAATTTATAACTACCAGGAAATAAAAAGAACGCTGCAAAGAGCGGGTGCCTGTTTCAAAACAAACAGTGATACCGAGGTCATCCTGGCCGCTTTTTCATTATGGGGAACAGATTCTTTTGACCAGCTCAATGGAATGTTTGCCTTTGGGATTCTGGACCGTCAGGAAAAAAAATTCTACCTGGTCAGAGATGCTTCCGGTATCAAACCACTTTATTATGCGGCTACCCGGGAAGGTCTTGCTTTTGCTTCAGAGATCCGGGGATTCAAACCAATTCCCTATTTGGGAGAAGAAAATGATTTATGGCCGGTCTACCTCATGGCATACGGCCATTTGCCTGAGCCGGTGACGGTTCTGAAGCAGGTACGGCCTTTACAAAAAGGGAGTTTCCTGTGCTATGATTTGCAGGATCAAACTTATCGCATTGAGTGCTTTAAAAAATACCATTTTGAAGAATCTTTGTACAACAGAACAGAAGCCATCCATTACCTGAAAGAAAAATTGCAGCAATCAGTAAAGCGTCACCTGATCGCTGATGCTCCGATCGGTGTTTTTTTGAGCGGTGGATTGGATTCCGGAATCATTGCCTTGCTCGCCCATGCGGACAAACAAACCAGGCTAAACACGCTTTCTATCTATTTTGATGAAGCTGAGTTTTCTGAAAAAAAATACCAGGATCTTTTGCTAAAAGAAATGCATGGTGCCAGTAACCAGTTCCTGATAAAAGAACAGCAATTTCATGAGAACCTGCCGGACATTTTTTCGGCTATGGATCAACCCAGTTGTGATGGAATCAATACCTGGTTCATCAGTAAAGAGGCAAAGAAAATTGGCCTGAAAGCCGTTTTATCCGGTATCGGCGGTGACGAACTTTATGGGGGATATCCTTCCTTCAAAAGGATGGAAATGGTACGTGTGTTGGAAAGGTTTCCGCAACAATTATTTAAGCCAGGGAAATTTACCCGACTAAAAACTTTACGCCGTTCCGGTTATCTTAGCCTGAAAGGAGCTGTTGGAAAATATCTTTTCTTACGTGGACAATTTATTCCTTACCAGATTGCGCGCCAATTGAATATCTCTGAAGAACAGGTCTGGCAGGTTCTGGACGCAGAACCGGTCAGCGAAAATATAAACCAACTGGATCCATTTAACCAGGCAAGCTGGATCGAATTGAACCTCTTTATGCAAAACCAGTTGCTGAGGGATGTGGATGTAATGAGTATGTCACATGGAATTGAGATTCGGGTTCCGTTTCTCGATAAAGAAGTGGTGGATTTGTCCATGCAGATGAGCGGAGGAATAAAATCTGCGGGAAGGTTACCGAAACAAATTTTAATTGATGCGTTCAAAGATCTGATGCCTGAGCCTGTGTGGAACCGGCCCAAAATGGGCTTTGGCTTTCCCTATAAAAAATGGCTGGCTAACGACGATTTTGTAAAAAGTTTTGTGGATCCCGGAAGCAGGGAGTACAAACGCTTGTTATCAGGAAATATGCATTGGTCGCAGTTCCTGTCGTTGGTTCTGATCAGAAGCCGTCACGGCTCTTCTGTTGTACACCGGACCCGTTCGCCTAAGCTCAAAAATACTTTTACTGACAATGGATCTCATAAGTCGATTGCTCCAGAGCGGAAAATTGTTGATAAAGTAATGTTTCTTACGCTACGGACTTTCTCCGTTACGGGAGGTATTGAAAAAGTGAGCAAACTGGCCAGCAAGGCTTTGGATGAATTGTGCGTCGAATCGGGAAATGAATTACAGGTTTGCTCCATGTATGATGCCCAGCGTGATGTAGATGAAAAATATCTGGATCATAAAAAATTTCTGGGGTTTGATATAGACAGGTTGAGGTTTACAGTTCAATGCATCATGAAAGGACCGGGCTATAACACCATCATCTTAAGTCATGCAAACCTGTTGCCTGTTGGATACCTGATTAAACTATTTTCCCCACGAACAAAGCTGCTCCTCATTGCTCATGGCATAGAAGCGTGGGTATCTTTTACCTGGTTGAAGAAAAAAATGCTTTTCAAATGCGATCAGATCCTTTCAGTCAGTAAGTACACAAAAGACGTATTGATTTCATTGAACCGGTATCCTTCGGAACAGATTCATATTCTGAATAATTGCCTGGATCCTTTTTTGGAAGCGCCGGTAGAGAAGGAAAAGGATGAAGCACTTTTAAAAAAATATCATCTTCAAAAGGGCGACACGGTTCTCATGACTCTGACACGACTTGCGGCAAGAGAAAGATACAAAGGATATGATGTGGTCATCAAAAGTCTCGGGAATTTGAAGCACGGGAATCCTGGCTTAAAGTATTTGATAGTAGGGAAGTATGACCAAAAAGAAAAATCAAGACTGGATAAACTGATTATTAAAGCCGGGCTATCGGGCCAGGTGATCTTTGCGGGATTTGTATCGGATGGGGAGCTGGCGGCTCATTTTAATCTTGCCGATATTTATATCATGCCCAGCGAAAAAGAAGGATTCGGGATCGTATTTATTGAGGCGATGTATTACAATAAACCGGTGATTGCAGGCAATAGGGACGGTTCTGTAGATGCATTATTGAACGGGAAACTTGGTTTACTGGTAAATCCCGAAAGCCAGGAAGAAGTGACAAGTGCCATTACGCAGATGATGGAAGATAAGGAACAGTTTTTACCCGACCGCCAGTTACTAATGGAGCATTTCAGTTTCCCGGTCTACAAGGAAAAGTGGCGTGAAATACTTACTTCAAACAGTCCGGACGCCTGGCGTCAAAAATGAACGCAGACTGGGGGAGGAAATCCGTGAAGACACGGATTTGGGGATTCTTTCCCCCTGGATTCGTGTCTCACGAATCTTTTCCCCGGATTCGTGTCTCACGAATCCCGAAGTTATCAGCATGATAAAGATTAAACCTAAGGAATGAAGCCAATTGGAACGACAGTGTGTTATTACATCAATAACTTATCAGGTATGAGCGTTAAGGAAATCCGTGAAGTAGTACGGATTGGGGAAAAGAAATTCGTGAGACACGAATTTGGGGTCCTACTCACCCTCCCCCGGATTCGTGTCTCACGAATCCCGAAGTTATAAGGAAGATACAGACTAAACAAAAGGAATGGAGTCAGTTGAAACGACAGTGTGTTATTAA
>JBDTKF010000088.1:0-4001 GCA_039935455.1 Ginsengibacter sp. | reverse complement strand
AAAAATATTTCCATAAAAGACCAATATCAATTGATTGATCTTCAGCAGCCGATTTTACCAAACGGTCAGGCAAAATTTGAATTTGAAATATGTTATTCGTGGAAGGCGGTGAATGGCCATAAATCTTTTAATGCAATAGTGGATAATGGTTCTTTTATGCGGATCAGCCGTTACTATCCATCCTTTGGTTATTTATCATTTAATGAAATACAGGATGAATTTGAAAGAATGAGTTTCCACTTAGGGAAGGTAACTCCTATCAAATCTATTGATGCCCCCAAAGAGCCCAACCACGATTTCTTAAATCTCGACATGACGGTTTCAACTTCAAAAAACCAAACTGCTATTGGTGTAGGTGAATTAACCAGACAGTGGGTTACAAATGATCGTAATTATTTTCAGTATAAAACCAGCTTCCCTATTCCCTTTCGTTTTGCCTTGTCTTCTGCCGAATATGCCGTAAAAAAAGAAATTTATAAAGGAAAAAGTTTTGAAATTTATTATCATCCCGGCCATTACGATAATGTGCAGCATTTATTAAACAACGAAAAACTCGCAATGGACTATTGTGAGTCAAACTTTGGCGCCTACCCTTTTAAAACGATCCGGTTTGTAGAAGTTTCCAGTTTTACTAAAGGCTTTGCCGCAACAGCTTATCCGGCTACTATCTATATGACTGAAGACATGATCTTTCATTCAAATTTGAAAGGAGACAAACAGGAGGATGTCATCAACGAATTGGCTGCTCACGAATTATCGCATCTCTGGTGGGGCAATAATCAAATATCACCTGATGAAAGAGAAGGCTCAACGATGCTCACTGAAACACTTGCCATGTACACAGAGATGATGTTACTGAAAAAAATGATTGGAAAAAAGAAAATGATGGAAAAAGTAAAACTGCATTTAGGAATTTATCTTGATGAAAGAGGGTTTTCCGAGGAAGAGCCTTTATATAAAGTAAAACCCGAAGACATTCATATTTCCTATTCAAAAGGTGCGGTAATAATGGTTCAATTGAGCGAAATGATAGGTGAAGACAAAGTGAACCTGGCATTGAGGAATTTCTTAGAGAAAAATAAATACCCAAATCCCCATCCGATTTCAACAGATTTTATTAATGAATTATATCTTGTTACAGATGTAAAATTTCATCCGAAAATTGAAGAGATGTTTATGAAAGTTACAGATATAAATGAAGGAAATTTGAAATAGTGATTATAGTTGGAGTGTCTCAAAAAACTTAAATTTGGAAATACTACAAAAACTTAAATTCCTCACTTAAATATTACTGTGCCTTAAACAAATGGGACTTAAATAGCATCTGGCGCTTTATAAACCGGCGACTAGAAAAATGGTGCAAATGGAACAGGCGGATGAACCTGTACAAAAGCCGCAGATGGCTGAATACCTTGTTGGTGAATCTGAAAACAATTTTCCAAAAGTTTTTGGCGAGGCTTATAACTCTTGGAAAGATGTAATCTTACAACTTTTGGAAAGTTTGAGAAATTATTCTGCGATTGTGAAATCTGAGATCAACTTTCCAAAAGTTTTTGGCGAGGCTCATAACTCTGGAACGTTGGTGGCTTACAACTTTTGGAAAGTTTGAGAAATTATTCTGCAATTGAGAATTCTGAAAACAACTTTTCAAAAGTTTTTGGCGAGGCTCATAACTCTGGAACGTTTGAGACTGACAACTTTCTTTACCATAATATCCCGCAGATATAGTCTTATGTTTATATTCTTTTACTTAAATCAAATAAATATCACTATGATCATCCTTATTGAATCATGAATGAGTGACGTATACAAAAACCCCGGAAAAATTTCCCCGGGGTTTATCTTTATAAATCTAAATAAAAATTCTATTTTCTCACACTCACACTCACATGCCTGTCCATAGCTCTTTCTGAATCAGGTGCTGTTGCTGCTGCTTTTGCAAATTCTGAACCGTAACCTTCTGCATCAGTAACTTGTTTACCTACACCGCGTTTGGCCAAACCATTTTTTGCTGCCATTGCACGATTTTTAGATAAAGCTTTGTTTTTAGCTGCATCTCCGGTTGCATCAGTATAGCCTCCAATCTTCAATTTCGCATCTGGAAATGCTTTTAATATTTCAGCAATATTATCCAATTGCTTTTCACTTTTTGGAACCAGGGTTGCAGTGCCCGTATTGAAATTCAGATCGTCAAAATTGAACCATTTTGCTTTTAGATCATCATTGCTCATTGATTTCCAATCACCGCTAAGGAATGTAACCAACTGATCTTCGATACCCCCTTTATTAGCATCCAGTTCTGTGCCATTAGGTAGTTTTACTTTTATAGTTTCTGATGTAGTGGTTGCTGCCATTGCAGGTGTATCCATTGTAGCAGGAGCTACCATGGCTACTGTCGTGTCACCAACTGTATCATTTGCCTGCGTTTTATCATTGCAACCTTTAGAGAAATACCAGATTAATGCAATGGCCGCTAAAATTGCCAGGAGGGGTATTAACCATTTATTTCCGCCTGGTTTTTCTACTACGGATTCAGCTACGCGTCTTGTGTCATTTACACCTGATCTCACATCTGACCTAATTGAAGAAGCTGCAGCACCTGCAGAGCCAAGGCCCAACATGCCTGCGATAGATGACAACCCGGATGGCATTGCATTCATAATATGATCTTTCTGTGAAGAAAGAAATCCTGACATACCAGTCGCGGATAAATTATTTTCTTCCGCATGTTTGCCCAATAATCCCATAATAGCGGGTAATCCCATACTCATTAATGACATTACAGAAGAATCTTTGATTCCTGCAAAGCGGGAAATAGCGCCCATGATGCCAGATTGATTGTTTCCAAATAAATTGGAAGCCATATTTCTGCCCGTTTCATTACTGGTATTTTGGACCAATCCTGAAGCACCACCGGTAAGAGATCCGACCGCATTTTTTGCCATGCTAAGGATATCATTCGCACCTTGAGTGCCGGATGTTGCCTTGCCTAATATTCCCGCCAGACCCGTCGGAATAATTGCTGATAAGGCTTTTGAAATGCCATCGTTGTTTTCCCCTAAAGTAGAGGAAGCCTGCCTGGTAAAGTCATTGGTAAAATAATTTTTTACCACTTCCATTAAATTGAAGGACATATTAGGTTGTTTTAAAGATTACAAAAAAAGTTACTCGAAAATTTATTGATAGTTACTACTCTTATCATCAAACTTAAAAAGTAAATAAATAATAAAACAAATATTACAATTGTCATTCCTAATTTTTTAAAGTGATTTGTGGCAGCACAAATGAGTGACTGGGATTGAAGAGATTGATTACAATAAAGAATCGGGAGCAAAAACTTTTGGAAAGTTGTTTTCATGTTTCCCCGGCTTATTAAACTTTCTTCATTTTATTGTTATTTATTTTGAATATATATAATAAGCATTTGGTTAAGCCGTTTATATCAATAATAAATGAACTGCTTCAACCTAAAAAATAATTGAAAGAATTTATGAAAAAAATCTATCGTTGTCTTTTCATTTGTGCCACTTTTTTTTCTGTGCTTTCAAATGTAAAAGCCCAGGATTCAACAAAAAACGCCGGAGAGGATAAATCATATTTTGAAGGGGATTAAATTACTTAGATAACAGCGTTTACCTGGGCAGGCACGACTCCCTCAAAATTCCTTATCTGACTCCTTCGTTTTATTACTATAATAAATCGGGCTTCTATGCAGGCACTTCACTTTCTTATCTGAGCAGCGCCGGAGACAGTCGTGTTGACCTTGTGGAGATAGAGGCGGGATATGCCATTATAAGTGATCAGTTTTCAGGCATTTTATCTGTTGAAAAAGATTTTTATAACAATCAGAGTAAGAATGTAAAGGCAGAAACCCAGGGAAGTTTGAATGGAACGATTTCTTACGATTTTAGGTTTATAAAACCTGTGTTGCAGGGAGGAATCGATTTTAATACAAAAAATGATTATAACGCCGCGTTTGGGATCGGCCATTCCTTTTTTTT
>JBDTKF010000087.1:0-21810 GCA_039935455.1 Ginsengibacter sp. | reverse complement strand
TTTGGTGAAGAGTATACTTTGGTAGCAGTTGCTGATTATGTGTTAACAAATAGGAAAGGGAATACCGTAAGTAATATGTCTTCTACAAAATCACTGAAAGAAATTACCCTGGCTCATGGTGGCGAATATTTCCCTTCTCCGGTTGGCGAAGTAAATGTGGTGAGTAAAATGAAAGAAGTAAATGCGGTTATTGGTGGAGAAGGAAATGGCGGAATTATAGTCCCTGATTTCCATTATGGACGTGATGCTTTAATTGGCATTGGTTTATTTCTTTCGCATCTTGCGCTTTCAAAAAAAAGTATTAAGCAACTTAGAAGCAACTATCCGGATTACTTTATTTCAAAAAATAAGATAAGTCTTGAGAAAACTGTTGATGTAAAAGATATTTTCAAAAAGATAAAGGATAAATATAAAAACAATCCAATCAACACGGAAGATGGATTGAAAATTGAGTTTGGTAATGATTGGGTTCATTTAAGAACAAGTAATACAGAGCCAATCATCAGAATCTATTCTGAAAGTAATTTCGAAACTACTGCCGAAAACATTGCAAAAAAAATCATGAAAGACATTCACGAAGTGATGTAAATATTGTCATTCCGACAAAATAGTAAACGCACAAGATTCGGAATTCTGAATCGTGAAAAACAATTAATTAATAACAAAAATGCAGAGAATTTATTTTGATAATGCAGCTACAACCCCATTGGATCCTGATGTTTTCAAAGAAATGTTGCCGTATTTTACAGAAAAATTCGGTAACCCATCTTCTATCTATTCGTATGGAAGAGAAACCAGGATGGCGATTGAGAATGCAAGAAAATCAGTTGCTAAAATTTTAAACGCGCACCCTGCTGAAATATTTTTTACCAGTGGTGGAACAGAAAGCACGAACACAGCAATTAGTGCAGCTGTTTTTGATCTGGGTTGTAAACATATTATCAGCTCTCCAATAGAACATCATGCTACCCTGCATTGTATTGAACATTTATCGAGAGATTTCGGAATAAAGTTGTCTTATGTAAAAGTTTTTCCAAATGGACAAATTGATTATGATGACCTTGAAAGTCTATTAAAAAATCATAAAGAAAAGTGCCTGGTTACGTTGATGCACGCGAATAATGAGATAGGAACGATCACTGATCTTGAGAGAGCAGGAGCAATTTGTATGAAGTATAATGCGATCTATAATGTAGACACAGTGCAGACTGTAGGACATTTCCCCATCGATTTAAAAAAACTTCCTGTGCATTTTATTAATGCTGCAGGCCACAAATTTCACGGACCAAAAGGCGTAGGAATTTTATATATTAATGAAGATGTAAAGATTCATCCTTTTGTAAATGGCGGAAGCCAGGAGCGTGGAATGCGTGCGGGGACAGAAAATATTTATGGCATTGTGGGCTTTGCTAAAGCCCTCGAATTATCGATTGCCCATTTAGAAGAAGAGAGCCATCATATAAAAGAAGTAAGAAATTATATGAAAAAAAAGTTGCTGGAAAATGTCCCGGGAGTACGCTTCAATGGTGATCCTGATGGCAAATCCCTTTATACTGTGTTAAGTGTAGCTTTTCCAAAAACAGAAAAATCTGATATGCTTCTTTTCAATCTCGACATTAATAATATCTGCGCCAGTGGCGGAAGTGCGTGTACGTCTGGTGCTGAGAAAGGAAGCCATGTGATTAGCACTATTGCTCCTGATTCCAATCAACAAACTGTTCGATTTTCATTTAGTAAATACAATACAAAAGACGAAGTGGATCTATGCATCGCAAAGTTGACGGAGATTCTGTAGATAGATTCATTTGCAGAATCATGTTTGTCACAAATCATCACAGCGAAATTTCATTCATAAAATATTCAGCAGCTTCCACATTTTTTGGCGTAATGCATTTGCACTGCCATTGTAATTATTAATTACAAAAGAAAACGTGTATTGATCGTTGTTCTTGTTCTTTATATACCCGGTATAAGAAATCACTCCATTGATAGAACCACTTTTCATTTTGATACCACTAATTGTCGGAAGTGCATAATAAAAAGATGGAAACCAACTCTGACTTCTTGCGTATTCCATCACAGTTACCAAGGCTTTTGTAGTAACACGATTAGAAGGAGAGAGGCCGCTCCCGTCGAAAATATTTATTGCATAAGGTTCAATTCCTTTCTTCTTCCAAAAATTTTGAATCACGCTTACTCCGCTGTCAGTATCCCCCGTTCTTGTAAAATTATAAGCCATCGTTTTTACCAGTGCTTCGCCATATAAATTGATACTTCTTCTTAAGAAATAAAAAATTAAACTATCTAAAACAGGTGACGTATAGGTATAAAAAACTTTTGCCTCAGACAAATTATCGTGTGAGGGATAATTGGCTGAAACTTTTTTTATCGGTTCATTCTTCAGGGCGCTTTCAAGAGTCAAAGCCAGTTGGGTCGCAGGATGAGGCATCGCACCTGCTATGGTAAAATTATTTTCATTGACTGGTGTGGTGCCTCTTATATAACTATAATCATCATTCAAAGGAATGTAAATATAATTGTTGTCACCGGTTCCTTTTGCTGCGGAAATAACTTTTGATTTCAGATTAAGCCCTGTGATAAAAATTGGATTTGTGCCGGAGATTTCTACAGGATCGCCAATATTTTTTCCTGACTTCAAATAAAGATCATATTGATTTTCACGCCAATTGAGGGCTCTCGCGCCAGCACCGTAGTAATTTCCAATATCCTGCCAAATCCATCCATTAGGAGTCGCTTCACCATTCCATAAACTTTGATCTGCATAAACATGTCCTTTTATTTCATGAATGCCAAACTTTGATACTGCTTTTTTGAAGACATTGATCATATTTTCTTCTTTGGTTTGATCATACCGCCAGCTTCCTAAAGTAGGATCACCACTACCTTTGAGAATAAGATTTCCATTTAAAACTCCGTTTACTATATTGCCTGTATATCCGATTGTTGTTTTGTAGGTGTAATCAGAACCTAATAATTCGAGAGCGGTTGAGGCAGTGATTACTTTCTGGCAACTGGCTGGCGCAACACCAACTTCTGTGTTTGTTTCTGTGATGGTTTTTCCTGTTGTTGTATTGATCACATAAAGGCTGATGGTTGCATGTTTCAAATCGGGATCATTCAACAACTTCTGAAAATCAGTGTTGAACTGCTTTTCAGAATTTTGAGCCATGGAATCAATCGCATAAATAAGGGAGAGAAACAACAGGATTTTTTTCAATTGTAAAAAGTTTAATTTAGAAATGAGTCTTACCAAAACTAAAAAAATCCATGCATAAAATTGGTTAATTGTTTTTTCTTCTAATTAATTTTGCGCAATGAAAAATATTTATGCATCTATTATTACCATCGGTGATGAATTATTGATAGGACAGGTTATAGACACGAATAGCGCTTTGATGGCGCAGCAATTAAATCGTGCTGGTATTGCTGTAGCGAGGAGAATTGCTGTCGGCGATGATCCTGATGAGATTTGGAATGTTTTGGATTCTGAAATTAAAAATGCCGATGTGGTACTAATTACCGGTGGACTTGGACCAACATCAGATGATATTACCAAACAGATTCTTTGTAAATATTTTAGCGGAAAAATGATTGTGGATAAGCTCGCATTAAATAACGTCAATTATCTTTTTCAAAAAATATACAAAAAGCCGTTAAGCGCACTAATTTTGAAACAGGCTGAGGTACCGGATGTTTGTGAGGTTATACAAAATAAAAGAGGTTCTGCACCCGGAATGATCTTTCAAAAAGAGGGCACAATCTTCATCAGTATGCCTGGTGTTCCCTACGAAATGCAAGGTATCATGGAAGATGTAATCCGTTACCTTCAAAATAAATATGAGCTTCCGGTGATTATTCATAAAACCATTCTTACTGCAGGTATTGGAGAATCTTCGTTAGCTCAACTTATAAAAGATTTCGAAGATCAATTACCCGCAGAAATACGTCTTGCTTATTTGCCTACATACGGAATGGTTAGATTGCGGTTAACGACTTCGGGATTCAATGAAACGGAAACAAAAGAACGAATCAATCACCAGTTTGAACAGTTAAAGGAGTTGGTTAAAGATTATATAGTTACTGATGAAGATGAAACCATGCAGCAAGTTTTAGGAAACATTTTAATGAAAAACAAACAAACAATTTCAACAGCTGAAAGCTGCACCGGTGGCGCCATTGCAAGTTTAATTACTTCCATTCCCGGGGCGTCTGCATATTTTCAAGGTAGTATTGTAAGTTATTCTTGCAGGATAAAAGAAATGCTACTTGATGTAAAAAATGAAACCATCAAAAAGTATGGCGCGGTGAGTGGGGAAACTGTGAAAGAAATGTTGTTGGGTTTATTAAACAGAATGGGAACAGACTTTGGAATTGCTGTCTCCGGAATTATGGGACCGGATGGAGGAACGCCTGAAAAACCTGTTGGCACTGTTTGGATTGCTGTGGGTAATAAGGAAAAGCAAGTTGTTCAAAAACTACAACAACGTTTTGAACGCAAGAAAAATATTGAAGTAACTTCTATGATGGCCTTAAACTTGATGAGAAAATTTGTGTTAGAATTTTGAATAGACTAACGCCCGCATATTCAGACTATGGGCATAATTGCATGATTCATTATGCTACTTCTAAACGTAAATTCACTTTATTTCTTCGTTTACTGGATTTTGTTTTCGGGATATATCTTCACGAAGCTGTATTACCACTCACTTACCTGTTCTTCTTTGTCGTTTCTCGTTGGTGAAAAATTCTGCAAAAGTGTCAAAATCTTTCCTGTATGAAAGTTGTACTCCTGTTCGGTTTCTCCTTGTTACACCGGCGATATCACCAATATCCGCATCACTTCTGTTGAAGCCAATAACGCGTAATCTTCCATCGGGCGAAATTAAGTATTCAAATGAAACGTCCGGAGTAAAAAGAAAGTTTGAATTGGAAGTTGTAACTGCCTGACCGAGCCGGTAGTCAACATTCCCAGCAACTGTTACCAATAACTTATTGTTTAAGAAGGCAGTCTTTACGCCAAAATTACCAACATTCTGAAGTTCTTTTTGTGTGGCTCCTTTTTGAAAATTGAAATCAGCAGTATTAATATTTGTTATCAGGTTTACCGTATTTGTATTAAGTACTTTTTGCAACCACGAATTAAGAGAAGATGATAAAGTAGATGACAACAGTTGCCCCACACTTCTTGTAACAAAGTTACCGGTATTATTTCCGGTTAATAATCCCTGGTCGGTATTCATGAATTGATTGAAAAGTAATAATGACGCCACCTGGTTCATTAACGCAGTTTTATCTTCCTGGTACCTTGTTTTTAAAAATTCGCTCGCGATTGGATCAGATTTCAAAGGATTATCGAAAGGAAACTGGAATTCAAATTCAGGTTGAGGGCTTTTTAAAGTTCCTCTTAATTTGAAAATTATATCCACATCTCCGTTAATATTCCGGTATCCCGTGCTGGTAGGAATATTATTTAGATTTACATTTTCAGCTCTGTAGATGGCGTCAATATTCATGTTGGCCAAATAAGGATCGCCCTGCCATTCAATGTATCCCTGTTGTAGTGTGAAAGGTGTTTTTAGAAAAGTTTGAAAATTGAAAGTGTATTGTCCCTGTTCAATATCATACCTTCCTCTTATAGACAATGGATCTTTTGTTCCTGCTGTGATATTCAATTTTCCACTGCCTTGTGCTTTGATTACATCACCAGTTGTTTCGTCAAGGATCACATCAATTTTCACCAATGGGTTTGCGGTAAGTTCCATGTCCACCTTGATGTTGGTGTTTTCCCGTGCCCGAAGATCTGCAGTCATTTCCCGACCAAATTTTATGAACTCCAAATAATCCATTGACCCGGTTTCGGCCGTTTCTCCCGTGGGCAAATAAATATGGCTACTGTCTGTTGGTTCTCCTGAAATATTTAGAGTCATGTCTGTAATAAATCCATTCATCGACAAATCTGCCTGTCCAACTACATGTCCATAAAACTCTGTATTATCCCTTGCAGTAGTGTTCAGTAAAGTAAATTTTGCAGGCCTGTTTCCCATTGGGTCTGTTCGAAGATGTAAATCATTAAAGAAGAAATTATCAAAGAATGTGTGATATATCTTTCCCGTTAGTGTGGCTGTATGATGAAGTGTATCAATTATTTTCAATACGCCAAAATTGATTTCATCAGGATTGAATGTAATGACAGAACTGTCTTTCAATGTGTAACGGCATTGCGTGTAATCCACTGTTAGCGCTGTTTTATCAAGTCTAACACTTCCTGTTAATTTTGGGGCAGATGCTTTTCCAGAGATACTTAGTTTGCCTGTTGCTTTCCCATAAATATTCGAAAATATATCTCCTAAATAATTTTCGAGAAGATGAATTTCTGAATTGTTGAAAACGATTGATCCACTTAATTGATTGGTACTTGAATCTTTGAAACGGTAATTGAAGTCACCAAAAAAATTATATAAATTATTATTTGAAATCATGTTTACTTTCAAATCTCCAGGGATAGAAAGATATACGCCGCTGGCGATAAGAACACCGACTGAATCATCTTCAAATCTGAATGCTTCAATTTTTGTGTCAAATTCTACCCCCATATTTCCAAACGGATCATTTACCCGGATGTTTCCATTGAGTAAACCTGCGAGTTTAGGGGTTTTCAAAACAAAAGGAGTAACATCCTCTATCACCAGATTTTGGAGCGCAATAATAATATCATTACTGCTATCACTGATTGAAGGCTGTGTTGAAATGTAAATCTCCTGGCCATTCTGCGAGAATCGGATATTGTTTGCGGTAAGGTTTTTCTTGTTTAGCTCGAGCACTCCGTTTTTTTCAACTTGCCATTGTTTTTGATTGAGAATAAAAGTAGAAGGATTGAATGTGAGCCTGAATCCATTTTTATTTGTCAGAACCCTGGCAGAAATATCCGCATCACTCAATGTACGATCACCAGTTACATGGATTGCAATATCAGAGATATCTTTTGTCGCTATGACACTTAGTTTTGCATTGGGAGAATGCAAACTGTCATTGATGACCACATCGTCAATGTAACCTTTCAAAACGAGTGTATCCTTTGTCCCTGTACCTGTGAGATGCACGCTGTTAAAACTGATATTACTGTAATTAAATTGTGGAATATCAGCTTTTAGGTTTAGAATATTTGCCGCAATATTAATGTCGCCATGAATTATAGAATTATCCAATCCGGTAATTCTTGTATCAAATAGATTGATGTATTCACTTATATTTTTAGTGTTTATAAGAAAAGAAAAATTTTGATTTTCAAGATTTTTCTTAGGCATTTTGATATAAGCAGGATAATATTTATTCAGAAATAATTGAAAGGCATTAGGTAATTCAGAGATGTTGAAAGTGCCGTTAATACTGGCATACAACTCATTTGTTTCGATTGTTAATAATTTCTTACCATCTACAAATGAAGCGTCTATTTTTAATGAATCAAAAGATAATTGCTTCCCGTTATCTTTTAAAACCGCATTATATAATTTTGCGGAGCCTAAAAAATTATCAATATTATTACCAGTAAAATTTAAGCGGAATTTTCCTTTTAGTGAAATGCTGTCGTTTGTAAATCGTAAACTCTTTAGATGTAGTTTAGTGACATTTGCTTCGAAATTGAATTGTGGATTTGCTTTACTGAAATTAATAGTTCCAATCAATGTATCAATAACAACATGCGGGTCGTTGATACTTCCTGTGCCGCTAAAAAGTTTGTTTTTAAATGTCCCGTGGGTAATAATATTCGTGTATGCATAACCGTTAAATTCTATTTTGTTGATCATTCCGTCAACACCGAGATCAACATCAGCGGCATCAAATCCTTTTCCATTTATTTTCCCGTCAAAAACGATATCCCCAATCTGGCTGTTGCCGATAAATTTTCCTAACTGAAAATTGGTTGTAGAAACTTTTCCATTGTAAGTGGCTTTGCCTTTCGGTGGAACCCGCAAGTGTAAATCAGTTTGTAGCGTTCCAATGTCTGTTGTCAATGTTCCGTAAGTGACAAAATCACGGATGTAGCCGGTGTAACTACCATTGAACCGGATGTTTCCCATAGCACTCAAATCTGGATTTGTGATTTCTTTCAAAGCAGGAATCAGTCTTGAAATTTCTTTGTAATTCGTTCTTAGTTCTCTTGATCTGAAATCAATAAATGTCTGATCTATGTTTGGCAGGCCGCGCAAACTAATGTCGCCGTCAAGATAATTTTGTTCTCCGGCACGGATGATCATTTTTTGTCCGGTTATGTTATCAATTTTTCCATGTGCATTTCCATTCAATGAAAAAACTGTTTTCCATGTTTTTGTTTCGGGAGCAAAATAAGCAAGGTCTTCGCTGCTTACGACACTGTTTTTGAATTTTCCATCAATCGTAACATTGTGAATAAAATCCTGCATGTCATCATTAAACTGATTGTAATGCATCGCATAGTAATCGGTAAGATGGCTGTGGTTGGTTACAATATCGAGATTCCTGAACTCCATTAATTTAGGAGTGAATTTGAAATCAGCTTTTAATTTTTTGACTATAAAACCGCCGCGGTCTTTTAAAGAAAGTGAAACTGCTGATTGTAATGTATCGTTTATTAAACGCGAATTTTTTAAGTTCCCTTGGATATCCGAAAGAATGATGTGACTCTCATCAAATCTTTTTTCTGTAGTAGCCTTGCCTTCGCTTTCAATAGCAACAAAACCGTCAGAAATAGAAATATTTTTTATAGAAAGCCTCCATGCATCAGGATTCCATTGCAATCCTTTCGTTTCCGCTATCGTCTTTTTTGTAAGAGTAGTTGTATCGATTGGCCTTTTTCCTGCATAATCAAATAATGAAAACGTAGGATGTTCTAATTTAATCTCATTGATTCCGATCACCCGGTTTTTCGGATCGAACTTGTCCGCATGAACAATCAATTTATTTATGGAAGCCAATATATTTTCTCCACGCCATTCGTCTTTTTGCCAGATCCGGATATTTTTTAAATTCAAAACTTTCAGATCCAGATCAATTGTATTGGAAGAAGTGTCTTTCTTTTTTTTAGTAGGACCGGAAAAGTAATCAATTAAAAACTGGTAGTTCCAAACAGAATCCGAACGATGCAGATTGATGAGTGCGTCATCCAAACCGATATATTTTAAAGTGATTCTTTTCTTAAAAAAGAACCAGTCCGTAAGGCTCACTTTTGCTGCACCAGCGTACAATAATGTATCTTTTTTCCGATCCAGGACTAACAAATCCTGCAAAGACATTTTATCAAAAAGTTCGAGATCAATTTTTTTGATCGAAACGGTTGTATTCAGATTGGAGGAAAGCCGGCTTGCCACTCTATGAATGAGGAAAGTCTGAAAAAAAGTTGTTTGGATCAAAATCCATAAAACAAGGATTAGCACAAGAATGCTCAACAAGACTTTGAGCAATATTTTAGAAACTTTTTTCAGCGGAAAATTTTGTAAGCAAAAATAAAGAAAGCGTATCGTAAGGCAAATTTACTCATTCATTAATGCGTTGTTGATATGTTAATCTACAATAATGGTTGTGTGATGACTAATGCACTTTTATTTTTTGTTGAACTGATTTGTATCAGCCCGGATAATCAACAATGATTGACATAATATTTTGGTAGTAAACGAAGAAATAATCCTTTTTTATTTTTTACTTAACTATTTATTTTGTCATGCACCGATTAATTTTTTCAGATGATAAAATAGCTTTTTTGTTTTTGAAAAAGGCCGAAAAATTTTTCTACTTTTTGTTCACCGTTTTTTTTGCTGACTTTTTTGTAGTTGTTTTTTTTACTGCACTCTTTTTTTTATCAAAGGCTTTTGGTTCCTGTTGTAGAATAATTTTCTTAACATCTTCCAATTGTAATTGGTCTAACTCTTCAGGAGTTCGCTTTCCAAGTTTAAGCATTTTTTTACCAAAACGAATGAATGGCCCCCAACGCCCATTCTCGATTGCAATCTTTTCTTCTGGCCATTGTTTGATAAAACGATTTGCTTCTTTCTCAATCTTTTTTTCAATCAATTCATTGCAATCTTTCTGTGTAAGATTGTCAAAATCGTAAGCCCGGGGAATATTGATGAATAGATCGTTCCATTTTATGAATGGTCCAAAGCGGCCTTTACCTTTTGTAATTGGCTTTTCATTATAATAACCAATAGGAGCTTCTTCGATCTGTTTTGCTTTTATGATTTCGATTGCACGGGGCTGATCAACTTCGGTAGGCTCAATGCCTTTTTGAATGGAAATAAATTGCTCACCCCATTTTATGTATGGACCATACCTTCCTACATTTACTGAAAGTTCTTTGTTTTCATATTCGCCCAGATTCAGAGGTAGTTTGAACAAATCCATTGCTTCTGCCAACGAAATAGTTTCAATACTTTGAGTTGCTTTTAATTTCGCAAAACGTGGTTTCTCTTCATCTGTAGCATTTCCAATTTGAACCATCGGACCATATCTTCCCATCCGTGCTATGACTGGTTTGCCACTTTCAGAATCGGCACCTAATTCACGCTCCCCTTTTGCGCGCTCTGCATTTTCCAGGGTATGTTCCACCGAATTATGGAATGGCTTATAGAATTCGCCGACCATATTGTTCCACTGAAGTTTTCCCTCAGCAATTTTATCAAACTCCTCTTCAATATTTGCTGTGAAGGAATAATCCATCACTTTATCAAAATGTAGATTCAGAAAATCTGTGACAACTAAACCAAGATCGGTCGGAAAAAGTTTTCCTTTTTCAGCACCAGTGTTTTCTGATATTTTTAATTTGTTGATGGTATTTTCTTTAGAAAGTTCTACGATTCTGATATCGCGTTGAATTCCCTCTTTATCTCTTTTTTCTACATAATTTCTCTTAATGATTGTGCTGATGGTAGGAGCGTATGTGCTTGGGCGACCGATTCCTAATTCTTCCAGTTTTTTTACCAAAGAGGCTTCTGTGTATCGGGCGGCATGACGTGTAAACTTTTCAGTTGCCGTCATTTTTTCAAAATCCAATTCTTGATTTATCGTCAAAGCCGGAAGTCGGCTTTCACTTCCAAAACCAGTATTATCATCATCTTCATCATCGTTACCTTCGTTATAGATTTTTAGGAATCCGTCAAATTTCATTACTTCTCCTGTAGCAGTCAATTCATCTTCCACTGTACTAATTTTAATTTTAGCGGTAGTTTTTTCGAGAATAGCATCGCTCATCTGACTGGCGATCGTGCGTTTCCAGATTAATTCATAGAGCCTTGCGGTTTCTGAGTCATTAATCCTGCTTTCGTTCATGTTTGTAGGACGAATCGCTTCGTGGGCTTCCTGTGCACTTTCATTTTTATTTTTAAAATTGCGCAACTGCAAATATTTATCTCCGTAATTATTAAGGATTTCGTTTTTTATCTGATCTTTTGCCGTGTTAGAAAGATTGACACTATCCGTACGCATATAGGTTATTTTTCCACTTTCATATAATTTTTGCGCAATGATCATTGTTTTACTAACGCCATATCCTAATTTTCTGCTCGCTTCCTGCTGTAAAGTAGAAGTGGTGAATGGCGCTGCAGAAGTACGTTTTCCTGGTTTTACAAAAATATCCTTCACGGAATACCCAGCATTCTTGCAGCGTTCCAGAAACTTTTCAGCATCCTCCATCGTTTTGGTTGCACCATTCTCCGCTTTGAAAGAAATCCTTTTACCTGTGGCATCTGTTGCTGCTAAAATGGCTTCAATTTTAAAACTGCTGATTGACACAAACTGATTGATCTCTCTTTCTCTCTCAGCGATTAATTTTACAGCAACACTTTGAACCCTTCCGGCACTAAGCCCACCTTTCATACCGATCTTTTTCCAAAGAACGGGCGAGAGTTCGAAGCCCACAAGCCTGTCCAAAATTCTTCGGGCCTGTTGTGAATTTACAAGGTTCATGTCAATGAGTCTTGGATTTTTCACCGCCTCATTGATCGCTGGTTTGGTAATTTCATGAAATACAATTCGCTTTGTTGTATTCACATCTAATCCTAAAACTTCTGCCAGATGCCAGCTGATGCTTTCTCCTTCACGGTCCTCATCCGACGCCAGCCAGACAGTATCTGCTTTTTTTGCAAATTGCTTCAATTCTTTTACCACTTTCATTTTTTCTGCGGGCACTTTATAACGTGGTGCAAAATTGTTGTGAATGTCAATACCCATATCGTCTTTTTCAAGATCGCGGATATGCCCATATGAGCTCTTTACCTCAAAATCACTCCCCAAAATTTTTTCAATTGTTTTTGCTTTAGCAGGCGACTCAACTATCAATAAATTCTTTGCCATAATTAACTTTAATTTTCCGATTCTTTACTTCGTCTTAACTACAGAATTTTTCATTATTCACACATTTTCTGTATTTGCAATATTAGTTTAAAAATTAAAAATGAAAATTTAAAACGAAAAAAATGGATTCTATAGGTGGTTTGTAATCTTCAAAAACGAGACTGGGCATGGTATTCAAAAATTTTATAATTCACCTTTTGTATAAATAGAGTATTCCAAGAACATAAAAATAAATGATACTTAAAAAATTTTTATAAAATAAAAGCGTTATATTCTTACTCAAATGAATGTGATAAAAGTCTATTACTATAAACGAAAATAAATGAGAGTTGTATTGCTAGGTTCAGGAAACACGGCTTCGGTATTGTGTAAAGTGATTTCAAGTGCAGGTCACGAGATTGTGGAAATTGCCAGCCGCGATGAGGCTCATGCGGCTGAGCTTTCTTTATTATACCAAGCGAAGGCTGTATCATTACAGGCTTCACAGTTTGCAGAAGCTGATATCTATATTATTGCTTTACACGATGCGGCGCTTGATCATATTGAAAATATCCAGGCATTAAAAAATAAACTGATTGTTCATACGGCCGGGGCGGTTTCAATACAAGCTTTGAAGGATGTTTCAACAACCTATGGAGTTTTATATCCGTTGCAGTCACTATCAAAACATAGAGATCATGTTCCTGAGATTCCTTTTTTGGTAGACGGAAATAACCAGGAAATTTTACACAGGGTTTTAGGCTTTGCGAAAACCCTTTCCAAAAATGTAATTGAGGCAAAAGATCAGGAGAGATTGAATTATCATGTCGCAGCTGTGTTTGTTAGCAATTTTACAAATCATATGTATGCGCTTGCAGAAAGTTTTTGCGGACAAGAAAGACTGGATTTCAAAAATTTAATTCCGTTGATCGAAGAAACCACCTCGCGTGCAACAGAAGTTTCTCCTTTTCTAACTCAAACAGGACCTGCGATACGGGATGATATTTATACCTTAAACCGCCACCTGCAGGCACTTTCGAATCATAATGACCTTAAAAATATTTATCTCAAACTTTCTGAAAGCATCATCAGATTTCATAAAAAAAGATAACTATACCTTCTCATAAAATTCCTGAAACATCACCTTGTTTTTTGTAGGCTATCAACATTATAAGTTTCATTTAATGATCATTCGGGTTCATGTAACTATATTTGAAAAATAATTTTTGTGATTATTGTATTTAAATTATTTTTCTAACTAATGCTTGGTGTAAAAATGCAAATTCTTTCCCGTTTCAAATTGATAAAGACGTTTGCATTTGATATGGACGGCGTTCTTACTGATGGAAATATTGTGGTTGACAAAGAAAATAACTGGCTCAGGAAAATGAGCGTTCGTGACGGTTATGCGTTACAACTTGCTGCCAGCTCCGGTTTCAATATTATTGTAATTTCAGGAAGTAATTCTTCGTTTGTGCGTGACCGTTTGAACCGGTTAGGAATAAAGGAAGTTTTTATGGATGTAAAAAACAAAGAAGATTTTCTCAAAAAATATGTTGTTGAGAATAATATTCTATCTGAAGAAATGCTTTTTATGGGCGATGATATTCCTGATTACTTTTGTATGAAGATGGCTGGAATCAGTACATGTCCTGCGGACGCCGCTTTTGAAATTAAGACGATTGCATCTTATATTTCCCCGTTAAAAGGTGGACAAGGTTGTGTAAGAGATGTGATTGAAAAAGTCTTGAAACTTAATGGAAAGTGGATATTAAATAATCATATACCTTCAATCTGATTTGATCATTTACAATTTTTTCCATGAAGAGTATTGTTGCTTTATTTAGATTAACCCGTTGGCCCAATCTCCTTTTTATTGTTCTCACCCAAATGCTTTTCAGGTATTTTATTTTACCCTTTGTTTACCTGCAGGCTCATCCTGGCTATGAAGAAACCAGACTTTCTGAACCGCTGTTTTATTTATTAATGATTGCCTCGGTTTGTATTGCGGGTGGCGGATATATCATTAACGATTATTTTGATGTAAATATTGATCAGGTAAATAAATCTTCTAAAGTGATCATTGGAAGATTTATTAATAGACGGGCAGCCATTTTACTCCACGCGCTATTTTCTTTTGTGGGCTTTGCTTTGAGCCTTTATATTGGTTATGAGATTCAGAATATTTTGATTCCGTTTTTCAATTTTCTTGCGATTATAATTTTATGGTTTTATTCGAGTCTTTTTAAAAAGAAAATACTTATTGGTAATGTTTTGATTTCATTATTAACTGCCTGGGTAATTTTAGTACTTATGGTAGCCGAATATCGTTTTAGGATTTCACCGCATGATGTAGTGTGGCAAAGGTTGTTGAAGCTTTCATTTATTTACGCTGGCTTTGCATTTATTATTTCTCTGGTACGTGAAGTAATAAAAGATATGGAAGACATAGAAGGGGATATAAAATACGGATGTCAAACGATGCCAATCGTTTGGGGGCTTCCGGTAGCAAAAGTGTTTACTGCTGTCTGGATTGTAGTGCTGGCGGGTATTTTGGTGGCGATACAAATTTATGTTTTACAATTTGGCTGGTGGCTTTCTGCTTTATATTCTACGATTGCAATCATCATACCCTTGGGTTGGGTGCTGGTAAAATTATATAGAGCAACAACCGCTTCCGACTTTCATCAATTGAGTTCTGTGATCAAACTAATTATGCTTGCCGGTATCATATCTATGATATTTTTTTAATTTTTCTTTACGTATAAAAAAATGAATAAAATAATTTTAGCTTCACGTTCTCCGAGAAGGAAACACTTACTTGAACTGGCGGGGATACTTTTCGAAGTGTTTGTTTCTGATGCTGATGAAAGTTTTCCGAAGGGATTATCAATCCCTGAAATTCCCATCTACATTGCAGAAAATAAAGCATTGGCCGTAAGGGATTTAATTTCTAAACGGGAGAGAAGTGGACGAACGATTATTTCCGCGGATACAGTAGTTGTTTTGGCAGATAGAATCATCGGCAAGCCCGCAAGTCGTGATGAAGCTGTTTCAATTCTTTCGGATTTGTCAGGTAAAATTCACCGGGTGATTACAGGGGTTTGTATTTTATCAGATAATGAAAAAAATGTTTTTACAGAAGAAACAGAAGTTGAATTTTATCCACTTTCTGTAACTCAGATCGAATATTATGTGGACAATTTTAAACCGTATGATAAAGCCGGCGCTTATGCAATACAGGAATGGATTGGAGCGATTGGGGTCAAATCAATAAAAGGTGATTTTTATAACGTAATGGGTTTACCAATCAGCAGAATTTTCAGAGAATTGAATAGCAATTAGCAAGCGATAGTAAACCAACAAATTCTGCTAACTTTTATTCCCCCAATCAAAAAAGCATGGCAATCACAATTCTGTTTTTTCAGTCTATGATTCAACAATGCACTGGCTGAATGGTTCACATTAAAATGATATTTTTTTTGCCCAACTAAATTAACCCATCCGGTTTTATTTCCCAGACCAATGCACTGGCACCGAGAATTGCGGCATCGGATTCTTTTAATTCGCTGAATAATAATTTAACTTTATTTCGAAAGATGGGGAGTACATTTTTTTCCATGTGCTCTTTTACGGGATCGAGTAAAAGATTACCAGCTTTGATGACGCCACCAAATAAAATGATTGCTTCAGGTGACGAGAACATTACAAAATTTGCCAGGGCTTCACCAAGAATTTTTCCGGTGATCTTGAAAACTTCGTTAGCAATTGCATCTCCTTTTACTGCTGCTTCATACACTTTTTTTGAAGTGATTTCTTCATGGGGAATATTTCTTAAAAGACTTTTTTCGTTAACTCTTACATCTAATATTTCTTTTGCAGTTATAGCAATGCCTGTCGCAGATGCATAAGTTTCCAGGGTGCCTTTCATACCTGTGCCCCAATGGAGACGGCCTTCCGGACGAATAACCGTATGGCCGAGCTCGCCGGCAAAACCATCGTGTCCGTAAATCAATTGTCCGTTGGCAATAATGCCACTGCCAACTCCTGTACCTAAAGTAATCATGATAAAATCTCTCATACCACGTCCTGCGCCATACATTAGCTCGCCAATTGCGGCTGCGTTAGCATCGTTGGTTAATGTGCACGGTTTTTTGAATCTTTCATTGATTAATTTCGCAATTGGCAAAATCCCTTTCCAGTGCAGGTTTGGTGCATATTCGATCTCGCCACTATAATAATTACCATTGGGCGCACCGACACCGATACCTTTTATAAGATCCATTCCTCCAATTGCTTTGATAGCAGGTTGAAGATTTTCATATAATTCGTCAATAAACAAATTAATATCTTTATGGTTGGTAGTTTCAATGTCACCACGATTGGATATATCGCCACGATGATTTACAATTCCAAATTTGGAGGTAGTGCCGCCAATATCAATTCCGATTGCATATTCTACCGGAGAGTCCATAAGATTTAACTTTTTCTTGTTCAACAGAAAAGGGGTTTAAAAATTAGAATATATTGTTCAAAAACTATTGATGTAAAAAACATAAAAATACTTTTTCTTTTTCAATAAAAAGTTATTTGTGAGAAAGGATGATATTGATCCGTTTTTTTAACGGGATCTTCTATTGTTTATTATGCTACTTTTTGCAACTTTTTTTTCTCTTTTATATCCAATCATTATGACACCGAACGTACCAGAAAATTAATTTTTCGCAATCCATATCACTTGCTTTTCATAATTTCTGAGAATAATTGATATGAATACAGTTTTTCCTTCTGTTCATAGATATTTGAAATGATCATTATTTCATCAATTTTAGTTTGATCATAAAACCCCTCCAATTCTTTTTTAATTTTTTTTGGACTACCTATGAATGAGAGCGAAAGCATTTGATCTAAAGCTTCTTTTTGTGCTTCCGTCCAGATTCGTTCCATGCTGTCCACCGGCGGTTGCAGGCCTTTGCGGATTCCTGTAACAATTCCTAAAAACATTTGGAATAATGAAGTCGCTAATTTATTTGCCCTGGCATCCGTATCTGCCATGATTACATTCACGCAGGCAAGAACATAGGGTTTATCAAGCTTTGCGGAGGGACGAAAAGTTTTTCGATATAAATCGATGGCTGCCAAAAATTGCGCTGGCGCAAAATGGCTTGCAAATGCATAAGGCAATCCTAAGAGGCCGGCCAGTTGCGCACTATCAGTGCTTGACCCAAGAATCCAGATAGGTATATCCAAACCTTCCCCAGGAATCGCGCGCACTTTTGCAGTACTATTTTCCCTGGAAAAATAAGTCTGTAATTTCAATACATTGCGTGGAAACTCGGTAGCATTATTGAAAAAATCGCCTCTCAACTCCAAGGCTGTAAGCTGGTCCGTACCAGGTGCGCGTCCAAGACCTAAATCAATTCTGCCTGGATACAATGATTCAAGCGTGCCGAATTGTTCTGCCACAGCCAAGGGAGAATGATTTGGAAGCATGATGCCTCCGGATCCAACGCGCATGGTTGAAGTTCCTCCGGCAATATATCCAATCAAAACAGAGGTCGCTGAACTGGCGACGCCAATCATATTATGATGTTCTGAGAGCCAGAAACGAGTGTAACCATATTTTTCAACATGCTGCGCTAATTCAAGATTTTTTACGAAAGTTTCTGCGGGTGATGAACCTTCAGAAACAGTTGCCAGTTCCAGGACTGAAAAGGGTATATCAGATAAAGATTTGTTTTTCATTTTTGAATAATTGCTTTTATGCAAAGTACAGAAAAGAAAATGTGAACAGACTAACTGCTTTATTCAAATGTCGTTGCCTGAAACAAAGCTATTTTTTCGGGTACTAAAAAAGGGAAGACCAAACTCATTAAATAATTGAAGCAATATAAATTAGAGAGCTGCCTTTTGAATGATTGAAAACTGTCTCTGTATTAGAGATCATTCCATTGAGTAAAGCCCTTACAGGATGCGAAATGCCGGTTTTATATTTTTCGCTAAGCATGCTTACATAAACGCTATCGTACCACATGGGTATTGTTTTTTCAATCTTCAATCCGTGCGTATTCAATAAATGTTTCATTGCCCCTGGAGAAAAATGATAGAGATGACGTGGCACGTCGTATGCAGCCCAATATTCATTATAAATTTTTTCATCACCTGAAGTATAATTTGGAACAGCAATAAATATTTTGCCATTAGGCGATAGTAGACTCTTTAGCAGGCTTATATAATTATGCAGATCGTGAACATGCTCTAACACATGCCACAATGTAATGGCATCATAGCTTTCAGGAGATAGTAAACAAAGTTTTTCTGCTTCTTTTAAATCCAGGTCATATAATCTCAATGCTTTTTCTCTGGCATTTTTATCGGGTTCTATTCCCGTGCAATTCCAGTCTGCTTTTTTCATTGTATTCAAAAAAGCTCCGGTACCTGCACCCACATCCAGAATATTACCGGTTCTTTTTTGGGTGGTTTTCTCTATTAATCTTCTTTTTTGGATAAGCGTTCGCTTTCTTACTTTATGGTATAGATTATTGATAAGGCCTCTTGATGTATCGCTATGAGAAATGTAATTTTCAGACTGATAATATTTTCCTATCTCTTTCTGTTCAGGAACATTTTGTGTAAATCTTTGTGTGCAATTTTTACATTCCCAAACCTCAAATTCTTCTCCGGAGACAGTGTAATCTTTTGCTGAAAGGATCTTGGAAATATCTGTTCCTCCACAATTAGGACACGAAGTGTACACAATCATATTTTATAAATTAGCGCGATTAAATAACATGATCAATCACTTCGTTAAATAGGTGGCCGGAGAGGAATGGGGTATTGTCTTAGTCCTGTTTCCTAAATCAGAAAGCGAAAAGGGATGACCATAGAAATAGAAGAATAAAAGCAATGCTGCAATGACTAAAAGGACGATTGCGATTATTTTCCAGGTTTTATTTTTTGTTTTTGGTTCTACTTCACTGTAAAATTGATTCATTACAGATGAAGTAGTTTCTTTATCTCCTACCAACACTGCATGTTCACTATTTTTATGAATCACTCTTTCAGCTAAAACCGGATCGAGAAAAATTTCACCAGTCTCATTTATAAAGACTGTATTGCCGGAGGTTTCCTTTTTCAGAATACCCAATGGATCCATTACAATTGGTTCACCCTTTTTCAATTTTGTGTTAGCCTCGTTACACCAGTTTTTTATGACTGCAAGCGCTTCGAATGATGAAATACCTTTCTTTCCTGCGACATATTTTATTAATCCATCAGAGATTTTTTCTTCTCTTTTATTGAAATGAATTTCAGTAGAAGGTGGTAAGATTTGTTTGTTGACAATATCTGCTTTGGCTGATGTAGTGACCATTGTAAACCTTCCTATGGCCGCAAGCTTGCATTCTTTTGATTGAATAATATATGATGTAATCAAATCCTGCATAAACGCAAATATCTATATTTTATTTTGGAGAATAAGATTCTCTTTTTTTCTCCGATCAATAAAAGTATCTGATTAAAAACGAACGATGACGCCACCTATAACCTGGAATCCATAAACCGGATAATTATTCCAACGCTCATATTGACTGTTGAGAAGATTATCAAAATCGAGCCAGATACTGAATTGTTTATTTAGTTTGAACTCTGCACCAGCACTCAAATCTGTTCCGCCTTTCATATTCTTCTCTTTTGTTTTTGTTGGATTTCCCGGATCTTTAATTAAAGCTTTCGCACCTGAAAAGGCAACAACATCCGCTTTAAGTAGAACCTGTTGGAATGCATTCCATCGAAATGAACCAGTTAATTTCAAAGGAAATAATCCCCATGCTTTGGCATTATCATGCAGCCCGGTATAACTATTTAAATCTAATGCGCCGGTAAGTGTAAATTTATCCTGGCTAACAAAATTCATGTCGCCATGAATTTGCAAATTGCTCAGTTTACTTTCATTTACCAACACAAAACTATTCCCTGAAGATGTATCGTTTACGAATAAAGGCATGTTTCTATAAGCGATGAATGCCGCTTTTGCATTGAAACTGAAATGCTTGCCCACTGTGGCTTTTATGCCTCCGTAATATTGAATTTCTTTTGTGTTATAGAATGAAACAGGGTCTTGCATATACGGATTTTCGCCACTTAAAGTGCGGTAACTATTTGGTATAAATCTTCCGATCCAGCCTGCCTGAATCATCAAAATATTTTGTTGTAATTGAGCCTCCGCATAAATGTTGGGCAGCACAGAAAGTTCATTGTTATTCCATGAAGGGGTAACACCTCCGTGAATTGTAAAGCGATCGCTGTAATAAACCAATTCCGGTGCCAGTTGAAACACATTATTTGAAACCGATGTTGACGAATTTTTCACCTGGTATTTGTTGAAATTTCCAAGCGCTGCTACTTTGATAGAAACTGCATCCGAGAACCTTTTTTCAACAGGCAAATTGAGGATCAAAGTTGTTTCACTGGCTTTGTTTTCTCTGGAGAATTCATGCACTTCCAAATGTGGATCGTAATTAATTCCTAAATCAGTGTTCGTAATATTTCTAAAACCAACGCTCGCAGAGAAGTCCTGGTAGCTTCTTCTGATATCATCTTTTAAAAAACTTTCTATTGAATGATCGTAGCCATACAGATAACGTTCATGCTGCGCAAAAGCCACACCAGCGTAAGTTTCATTCTTTGCAGAAAAAAGGCTTCCCGTACCTTTTACATTGATTTCACTAAAGTCCTGATTTTTTATTTTTCCCCTGGAGGAAATATAATTACCGTAAATATTTCCGAGATTATGTTTCCCATCACCAAAACTGAATCCACCGGAAATGTAGGGTGTTGATAAATTCCCATAACCAATTTTTAGTTCATTCCTGTTTCCCAGCTTTAAAGCAGTATCAGTTTGTAATGATAATGGTTTTAAAGTAACAGGTTGATAAGAAAAAAATAAATTTTCCGGCGGAATGGAATAAGCAAGCCGGGGCCTGGAAGTATCGTGAGCAATTGGCGAAGCGTACAGATTTATTTTCACCATATTGCGCAAAGATGGTTTGTATGATGAAGTGATTTCTATGGTTTGTCTTCTTGTGGTATCCTGAGCTTTCATCTGAAAAAATAAAAAGCACATTGGAAAGATAAAAATTATTTTTTTCGAAGAATTTATTTTCATCAATTTTTTAAACATCGGGTCTTTGTTTATGGTTGAATTTTTATTTGCTATTAGCAGGTGTAGTTTCAATTTTTGAATTTTGTTGTTCTTCACTGATCGCTGCACTTAACTTTTCCTGTGCTTCCTTTTTCAGTTCAGGCAGAATAGCATTGTCAGCAACACTCTTATACGTAGCTTTTGCATTGAAGTAATCTTTCTCTTTCAAATAAATATCACCCAATAAGATGTATGCTTTGGCAACCCAATAATCATATGAGCCAGTAACTTTTATTACATCCAGCGCTGCTTTCTCGGCGGTTGGGAGTTGATTTAATGTATAATAA
>JBDTKF010000086.1:0-19639 GCA_039935455.1 Ginsengibacter sp. | reverse complement strand
GAATGGTGGGTGCCATGCAGGATATTACTGAGAAGATAAATTTGCAGGAGCTTTTAGACAATGCCAACCGGCTGGCCCGGCTTGGGAGTTGGATAATAGATGTTGAAAAGGATACCATTTTTTGGTCTGATATAACTAAACAAATTCGTGAAACGGGCAAGAATTTCGTTCCAACTTTACAGGATAGTATCGAACATTTTAAAGAAGGTTATAGTAAAGATACGATTGTTGCAAAAGTGAAGGAGGCGATCGAGAGCGGAACCTCCTGGCAAGAAGATCTTCAGATTTATTCCCAAAAAGGAAATTTGAAATGGTTTAGAACGGCAGGAATTTCTGAAATGGTAAATGGTCGATGTACAAAAATTTATGGTAGTATTCAGGATATTGATGAACAGAAAAAGGCGGAACTGGAAATTATTAAACTTTACGAGGAGAAAAATATTATTCTTGAAAGTATCGGAGACGCTTTTTTCAGAGTAGATAATAATTGGATCATCAGCTATTGGAACAGAGAATCTGAAAAAATGGTGACGATGCCCAAAACGAAAATCGTCGGTCAATATCTGTGGGATATCTTCCCACAAAGTGTTGGTTCAAAATCTTATCAAAAATATCATGAATCAGTTAATACAAATAAACGGGTGGTTTTTGAAGATTTTTATCCGGCTTTAGGTAGATGGTTTGAGATTAGCACCTATCCCTACGAAAATGGATTGTCCGTTTATTTAAAAAACATAACAGAAAGAAAGTTAGCACAGATTCAGTTGAATGAGTTGCATCAAAACCTGACGAGAACGGCCCACAGCCTGGCTATTTCTAACGCTGAATTGGAACAATTTGCCTACATATCTTCACACGATCTTCAGGAACCTTTGCGCATGATAACCGGATTCTTAACCCAGTTAGATAAAAAATACTCTAAAATCATAGATGAAAAAGGGAAGCAATACATCAGCTTTGCTGTTGACGGCGCAAAAAAAATGCATCAAATTATTTTAGATCTTTTAAAATTTTCAAGAATAGGAAAATTTGACGGAATGCCCGAAGAGGTGGATATAAATGAACTGATATCAGATATTCTTACCTATTATAAAAAAAAGATCGATAAAAAGAAAGCCATCATTCAATTTGATTCACTCCCTGTCATTCGTGGTTACAGAAGTCCCTTAAGCCAGGTATTTCAAAATCTTATAAGTAATGCTTTGAAATATTGCAAAACAGGACAAAAGCCCGTTATCAAAATTGCTGCAGAACAGAAGCCAACATTTTGGCAGTTTTCCGTTCAGGATAATGGTATCGGTATTGATCCTGATTATCATGAACGGATTTTTGTAATTTTCCAACGCTTACATCTTCAAGGAGAATATGATGGAACGGGTATAGGACTGGCAATTGTAAAAAAAATTGTTGAAGGAATGGGAGGAGAAATTTGGGTAGAATCTAAAAAAGGAGCCGGGAGCACTTTCTTTTTTACAATTGATTCAAAAAATATCAATTAAAATAAATTATTTTTGTGAAGATTGAATATTTCGAATATTGAGAGTAACATGCTTATCATAATAGTGCTTAGATATGAGGTGATGTACATTACATTCAATTAGTGATAAAAATTTTCGGCGTTTTTCTTGAACGGCTTTGGCTTTCCAGCCACCAGTTAACTTTATAAACTAATTCTTGAAATGACAAAAGAGCAGAACAACTTAAAAGTTTTAATCGTAGAAGATAATCGAGGAGATTTCGTTCTCATCGAAGATTATTTGAAGGAACAGACTATTAACCCAAAAATAGTACATGTATGGAATTTTGCTGGTGCAGTGGATTTGTTGTCTCATAATAAGGATTTTGATATCATTTTATTAGATCTTTCTCTGCCTGATAAAGACGGGCAAAACCTAATCACCGGAGTTCTGAAAATTACTGATGATATACCTGTTATTGCGCTTACCGGTTTTGAGGACATACAATTTAGTACCCGATCCATTTCGCTAGGTGTTTGCGATTATTTATTGAAAAATGAACTGACTGCTATTAACCTTCATAAGAGTATTCTGTATTGTATGGAAAGAAAAAAGAGAATCCATCAACTACAGGAGTCTGAAAAAAGATACAGTGAGTTATTTCGTTTAAACCCGCAGCCCGTCTGGATGTTTGACCTGGAGACATTTAAATTTGTTCAGGTTAATAAAGCAGCTCTGGATCTTTATGAATATACAGAAGAAGAGTTTTTAAATCTGACTGTTTTTGATATCAGGCCAGTTGAAGATATTAGTCTGCTCAAGAACTCATTTAAAGACCGCCCTGAAAGGGAAGAGAAATTCATAGGAAAATTCAGACATTTTACTAAATCAAAGAAAATATTGGAAGTTGAGATTCAAAGTAACTATATTCATTTTAATGACAGGCGTTATCGGTTGGTAATAGTTACGGATCTAACTGAAAAGAACCGTATCGAACACAAGATTACGAGAGCAATTATTGCAACGCAGGAAAATGAACGATATGAAATTGGCGCTGAACTTCATGATAATATTTGTCAGATTTTAGCAAGCACGCATATAAGTCTCGGTGTGCTCGCACGATCAATCGAACCCGCTGGCATGGATCTCTATCATCAATGCAGAGAATATATTACCCTCGCAACCCAGGAAATTCGAAATCTCTCTCATAAACTGGCTCCGGCATTTTTCAACAACTCTACTCTGGAGGAAGCTTTTGATATGCTACTAAATAATTTTAACCTTGAAAAAAAATTTGACATCTCATTATATTTCGATGAAGCGGTTGAAAACTCAAAAATCAATCGGGAATTGCAACTTAATTTGTATAGAATACTTCAGGAGGAGTTAAGAAATATTAATAAATATGCCAGATGCAAGAATATTGAAGTGGATCTAATCGTGAAGAATGAGAGAATTAAAATGCGTATAACCGACGATGGCATTGGCTTTGACGTAGACAGTGTAAAAGGAGGAATCGGTTTATCAAATATGAGAAGACGTGTAGAATTGTTTTATGGAAAATTCAGCATCTTTTCATCTCCCGGCAATGGCTGCGAAATAGTAGTTGATATCCCCTTAAAATCTGAGAATCTAATCCCTGATAAAGAAGTTTCCGTCTCGCTGATTTGACTTTCCTGTTTCCTTATGACGTTGATTCAGGTGTTTTCTCATCTGTTTTTTCCTGCTCCTGAATGGTATTCTTGTTTGTTTCTATTTCTATGGTTTTTGTGGTAACCGCATAATTATCTGGATAAATGGCTGACCCAAATTCGACTGCATACGCTTTTGTAAATTCAGCGCCAAAATAAAGGATCATTGCTGAAAAATATACCCACAATAATACAATGACCAGAGAACCCGCGGCACCATAAGTGCTGCCCACATTGCTTTTGCTGATGTAAAACGAAATACCAAATTTGGCCAGCATAAATAATATAGCGGTAGTAACAGCACCAACGCTTACGTCTTTCCATTTTATTTTTGCATCAGGTAGTATTTTGAAAATAGCTCCAAAAATTAATGTGGTAACTATCAAAGTGACTAATAGATTGATAATATAGAAAGTAACGACAGTGATGTCTGGAAAATACATTTTCAATGAGTCGCTGAAGCCATCAATGAGTGTAGATATACTCAAAGAAACCAACAATAAAAACCCAAGACCTATAATTACAGAGAAAGACAAAAATCTGTTTTTAATAAATTTCAGCCAGCTCTTTTTAGGTTTTGGTTTCAACCCCCAAATAGAATTGATGGAATCCTGGATCTCAGCAAAAACTGTCGTTGCTCCTATAATTAATGTAATAACTCCGATAACAGCGGCAACTTCACTTTTGCCTGTTAATGAAGCATTTTTGATCATTTCCTGCAACTGAGAAGCAGTGTTGGATCCAATAAACTGTGACAATTGCGCATATATTTTTCCCTGAGCCGCTTCCTTCCCCAAAAATATTCCGCTCAGCGAAATAATGATAATCAGTAAAGGCGCCATTGAAAAAACTGTATAATATGCAAGCGAACTACTTAACCTGGTCACTTTATCTTCTGAAAAACCTTCAAAAGACTTTTTTAAAACGTGCCAGATTCTTTTGACAGTTATTCTTTTTTTCATGAGATGGAATGTTTTAAAGATTACTGCAAAAAAACCACCAATTGAATTTCCCATGCAAATAATTCTTTCTGGAGTAAAATACAAATTAGCCGTATTTGTTGATTCACTATGAAAAAGCAATTTTTAAAAAAGGAACCCGCCAGCTATTTGCCAAAAGAAAATATGCTAAAACTTTTCAAAAAAGCCATTGAAAGCAGAAATTACAGGAAGCTTTTTTGAATTCCTTCTGGTACTTTCGTTGAATAATTGCAACTCCGTTTTTTATTGCTCTCAAAAGTTTGATTGAATAATCAATAAGGAGAGCAATCAACAGATCAGCCCATGATCAAAATAAAATCAAATTTCAAAACTGAGTTTAGAAATAAAATGAAAAGTGAGGCAAATTTTTTTATTCTCCGATCCATTTTCAAAACATCATCCAAAAGAAAATTAAAAGTGGTTTAGAAAGCTAATTATTGACTATCCGTAAATGAAAGAAAACTTAGTTTAAAAAAAGCCCATTTTAATTCCCCCATGATATTTTTATAATAAAAGATCCTAACTTCCAAAAAGGATATATTGGGTAGAAAGTGCCCCAGATCTAGGTTTCTCTATTTGTGATTGGATTGTATAAGATTGTTTATTGATATTTAATTAAAGTATATTAACTTCAAAAGTGAAAGTTCTCTTTATTGTAAATGGCCAGGAATTCCATGGTATATTCTTTGCAATTATTATTTCAAATAAGATATTCATGAATAAAAAAATACTTATAACAGATGATGATGAAGGTGTTCAAGATATTTTTAAATTGATATTCGAACGTGCAGGTTATGATGTGGAAATTTATGGAGAGGCTAAGTCCATTCTTGAGAATAATTATGTTTATCCTGATTTATTTTTACTCGATAGACAGTTAAGCGGCCAGGATGGATTGCAAGTTTGTCAATTTCTAAAAAGTCAATCTCTTACAAAAGATATTCCTGTAATTATTGTTTCTGCAACTCCTGGAATAGGCAAACTGGCCCAGGACGCCGGCGCAGATGATTTCATTGAAAAGCCATTTCAATTGAAAGAATTATTGAGCATTGTGGCCAAATGGATCTAACTGGTTTTCAATTCTATTTCTTCCGTTTATTCTTCCATTAAACTGGTTAAAAAGAAATATTTGGTAGAACTAATTTTATTAGTATTTTTGTCCTAAATAAATTAGTTGTTATGTCATTAGCAGGCAAAAATCTAAAATATCTACGCAAACTTCGTGGCTGGACACAAGAAGAATTCGCTGCCAAATTACAAATCAAAAGATCACTTATTGGTGCATATGAAGAAGAAAGAGCCGATCCCCGCCTGGAGGTTCTTGAAACGATTGGCCAAATTTTTAAAGTAACTCTTGACGAGCTCTTATTGCATGATCTCAGTGAAGTGACAGGGAGCAGTTATCTTGCTAAAAGAAGACAGATGAAAATGATGAGTGCCGATCGTAGTCTTATTCATTTTGTACCTGTGAAAGCAGCAGCCGGATATCTTGCGGGCTATGCAGACAGTGAATTTATTGATGAGCTTAACACTTTTACTTTGCCAATGCTTTCCGGTGGGAGTTATCGCGCTTTTGAAATTATCGGCGATAGTATGATGCCTACACCAAGTGGAAGTGTCATTGTAGGTGAAAAAATTGAGAAAATAGAGAATATTAAAAATAACGCTGCTTATATCGTAGTAAGTAAAAGTGAAGGAATTGTTTATAAGAGGGTGGTAAAAAGTAATAAGTATAAAAATAAGTTGACTCTTGTAAGTGATAATCCTTCCTTTCAGCCTTACCAGGTTCAAACAGCTGATGTGCTGGAAATGTGGCAAGCTCAGGCGATTATCAACAAAGTAACACAACATCAGAGATGGGATGTAGATTCGCTCGTAAACTTAGTAACCAATTTGCAGGATCAGGTAAGTAGTTTAAAAAAGAAGATGAATTAAAACCGGATTTTGGGTCGTATTTTATGGTTTAATTTGTACCATTCGAAGACAACATTTGAATAAATAAACCATACAATTATACATTCACAATCAAAAACAAACAATCATGATTAAATTACAAATCATTGGAAATCTTGGCGGCGATTGTACAACCAATGAGGTAAACGGAAAAACGGTAATTAATTTTAACGTGGCGCATTCCGAAAAGTATAAAGATGCGCAAGGGAACTTGGTAGATAAGACTACCTGGGTAAATTGTGCTTATTGGACCGATCGCACCGCAATTGCTCAATATCTTAAGAAAGGACAATTAATTTATGCGGAAGGTATACCTGATGCCGAAGGATACCTTTCTAAAGAAAATAAAAATGCTGCTTCATTAAAACTGAAAGTATTCCAGATTCAGTTACTAGGTGGTAAAAATGATAATCAGGGAGGAAACACTCAACCAAATTCTTCTTATCAAAGTACATCATCATCCGCTGCTACCAATGCAAACCAGCGGGTAGATGCAACAGTTGAAGAACCGGCTGATGATTTGCCCTTTTAAATGATTAGGTTGTTCGTACGTAAGCGGCTTCTTTTGGGCCGCTTTTTTAATGTATTGAATCCAGTAGAAACAGATACTTCCGGAAATTTGAAGATGTTTTACAGTTAACAAATATCTTTGATTTTTCTAAAAAATTATTTATGACAAGTTTCTTAAAAGAACTTTTTGCTGATCAACAATATGATCAGGACAACTTTTTTCTGATTGCAGGCCCCTGTGTGGTTGAAAGTGAAGAAATGATTTTTGATGTTGCCGAAAAAGTTTCTTCCATCTGCAAAAAATTGCAAATTCCTTACGTCTTTAAATCATCTTATCGCAAAGCAAATCGCACGAGCACATCCTCTTTTACGGGACTTGGTGACACGAAAGCATTGCAAATGATTAAAAAAATTGGGAATCAATTTTCCATTCCAACCATTACAGATATTCATGCACACGAAGAAGCGGCCTTAGCTGCTGAATATGTTGACATTTTACAAATTCCTGCATTCCTTTGCAGGCAAACTGACCTTTTGATAGCTGCTGCACAAACAAATAAAATTGTCAATATAAAAAAGGGCCAGTTTGTTAATGGCGAGTCAATGAAATTTGCAGTTGAAAAGATTAAAAATGAGGGCAATGAAAAAGTAATGCTAACCGATCGGGGAAATACTTATGGCTATAATGATTTAATTGTTGACTTCAGAAATATACCCATAATGCAACGAAATTTAGTTCCGGTAATTATGGATTGTACCCATAGTTTGCAACAACCGAATCAGAGTACGGGAGTTACAGGAGGTAATCCAAAAATGATTGAAACTATTGCCAAAGCTGCAATTGCAACCGGTGCGGATGGGTTGTTTATAGAGACGCATCCCAATCCTGCGATTGCTAAAAGCGATGGAGCCAACATGTTGAAACTGGAACTTTTGGATGATCTACTTTCAAAATTAGTCAAGATCCGGAAAGCTATTCAATAAGAAATTTTCTTTTGTATTGATATAATATATTCGTTTACACATCACCGTTAGAACTCGTGTAAATAGAAATCATCAGTATTTGTTTGTTTACTGGAAGACTCTTTTTATTCAGATATTAAAAAATCATGAATATTCCTTGCCGCATTCTCAGAAGCATTTCCACCCTTCGAAAGTAAATGCTTCAATTCTTCATAATTTTTTTTCATTTTTTCCTTTTTCCCGGGATTGGATAAAATTATTTTGAGTTCTGAAGTGATATTTTTTGCTGTAAGATCATTTTGAATTAATTCTTTGACTACCTCCTTATTCATGATCAAATTGACAAGAGAAATAAATTTTAATTTCACAAGCCGTTTTGCAATTTGATAAGAAAGATTTCCTGCTTTATAGCAAACAATTTCGGGTACACCGAACAACGCGGTTTCAAGAGTAGCAGTTCCCGATGTTACCAAAGCCGCCTCAGAACTCATCAACAGCGAATACGTTTCATTAGCAATAGCTTTTACATTTGTATATTCTCTGATGAAACTTTCATAAAACTCATCTTCGATGGAAGGTGCTTTCGCAATCACAAACTTATATTCAGGGAAATTTTTGGTGGCTTCCAGCATTAGCGGGAGTTTCGTATTTATCTCCTGTTTGCGGCTGCCTGGTAATAATGCAATAGTTTTTTCAGAAACTTTTATTTCCGGATGTTTATTTTTAAAATTTTCAATTACGTCTTCCAACGGATGGCCCACATATTCAACATCGTAATTCCATTTTTTATAAAATTCTTTTTCAAAAGGAAGTATGACAAGCATTTTGTCAATATCACGCTTAATACTTTTTACACGGTTTTCTTTCCATGCCCATACCTGGGGAGAAATATAAAAAACTGTTTTATAGTTATTTTTTTTAGCCCATTTGGACATTCGTAAATTGAAGCCGGGATAATCAATGAAAATAATTACATCAGGGTGAAAGAGAGAAATATCGTTTTTGCAAAACCTGAAATTCCTCAGAATAGCCGGAATATTTTTTATGATCTCAGCAAATCCCATAAAAGCGAGTTCCTTATAATGCTTTACCAGCGTGGCTCCTGCCGCTTCCATTTTATCGCCACCCCAGCAACGGATCACTGCTTTTGTATCCAACTTTTGAATTTCTTTTATCAGATTACTTCCGTGAAGATCGCCGGATGCTTCGCCGGCTATAAGGTAATATTTCATTCAAACGCAATGTACGATGCAAATTCATTCAATACTTGCATGGATTTACAAAAAAAGAATGGTTATAAACTATCCAGAAATTGTGTGTGTATGTAATCAACGACAGCCGGCAAACTCTGCGTTTCTTCAAAAACTTTTAATTGTCTGTCAGCCCCTGTTCCTTCTTCTAAAATTTTATGGACATATCCGATGGTGTTTTTTATTCCTAACGGGCCGGATACATCATCTATAAAATCCAATAGTTCATAAATCAAAACCCGTGTGTTTACTTCTGTTTCTTTCCCAAAATCAATCATGCTTCCTTCAATGCCATAGCGGCTTGCGCGCCATTTATTTTCGTTGATGAGCATTCTTGGGTAAATAATAAAATTCAGATTTTGCATGCGGAGTTTATAGAGTTTCGCACAAATCCCCTGGAATAAAGCCGCAATAGTAATGGTTTCCTGAACAGTAAGTGGTACGTCACAAATTCTGAATTCAACTGTATTGAAAAATGGATGAACACGAATGTCCCACCAAATCTTTTTGGCATTGTCAATACAATTTGTTTTTACCAGAATCTTTATATAATTATCATAAGATTCTATGCTATCAAAAAGATCCGGAATTCCGGTGCGCGGAAACTTGTCAAAAATCTTTGTGCGATAGCTTTTATATCCAGTTTGCCTTCCTTCCCAAAAAGGAGAGTTCGTGCTTAATGCAAAAATATGAGGCAAAAAATATCGTGCTGAATTGGCAATATGAATGGCCATTTCCCGATTTTCCATCCCGACATGAACATGTAATCCGAAAATCAAATTACTTCTTGCTGCTTCCTGCAATTCTTTTACAATATCGCTGTAACGTGCGTGGTCAGTGATTAACTGTCTTTCCCAATGACTGAAAGGATGCGTTCCCGAAGCCCCAATCCATAAGCCAAGATCACCGGCGATTTTGCTGATTGTTTTTCGAAGATTGGCTACATCCATAAATGCCTCATCAATGTTCTGGCAAATATCAGTACCCACTTCAACTACTGCCTGGTGCATTTCTGCTTTTACTTTATCCTTAATTATTTTTTCTCCTTCCTGAACAATTTTTTGTTCGTGGCTTTTCAATTCCCTGGTTTCGGGATCTAGTACCATGTATTCTTCTTCAATTCCGATAGTAAAATGTTTATAAGAAATAGCAGACATCGTATGATTATTAGATTGCTAAATTAAGTTGGGACATCAATAAACTGATTTTTGAAATAATAAAATTCTTTTTTTGTTTGTTTACTGATGTCGATAAAAAGAGTGAATTGATTTAGCTATTATTCACAGCTTTCTTCATAAACTCTCCCCAGGTTAGATTATCTTTTCCTTCTTTATTTGTTTGCGCTTTTTTAATAGCGAAGTTGGCAGCCGTTTCTACAACCCAATCAAAATTTTCCTGTCCTACGCTGGTGAGTTCCGCATCTGGAGCAGGATTGCAAAAGTCAATGGCGTAAGGGACTCCATCACGTATGGCCAATTCAACCGTATTGAAATCGTAACCTAAATATTTGCAAATCCGGATAACAATTCCGGTCATCAAATCCAAACTTTTTTTATTTGGTTTAAAATCAGCGACGTATCGAAGATGGTGCGGATTACGGGGCTCATAAGACATAATTCGGACGTCTTTTCCGCCGATGCAATAGCAACGATAGTATTCATCAAAAATAATTTCTTCCTGGAGCATCATTACCAGTTCTCCAGTTTCACCATGTTTGGCAAAAAAGTCGTTGATGCCGGTAACTTTGTATACGTTTTTCCAGCCCCCGCCTGCATGCGGTTTCATGTATGCCGGAAAACCAATATAATCAAAAATATATTCCCAATCGAGAGGGTAAGCAAGATTTGAAAAAGATTGGTCCGTCGTTTCTGCCGGTAATGAACTGGTAGGAATAATCACGGTTTTTGGAACGGAGACTTCAAGTTTGGTAGCCAGGCAATTATTGAAAAACTTTTCGTCGGCGCTCCACCAGAATGGATTATTAATGACTGCAGTTCCACAAAGAGCCGCGTTTTTTAAATAAGCCCGGTAAAAAGGAACGTCCTGTGAAATGCGGTCTATGATAACATCGTAGCCGCTGCTTTCGCCCTGAATCACTTTATCAATACGAACAGGTTCTGCTATTATTCCTTCAATGTTTTTTTGATTTATTCTCTCAATAAATGCTTCCGGAAAACTCCTTTCCCGCCCAAATAAAATTCCAATTTTTTTCATGATGCTTATTTTTATTTGAAGAAATAGTTTTGTAAAATGAACTGCTTTAAAATATTTTTTATTGCTAATGTAACAAATTTAATTTTTGAAAATAAAAACAAGAGTTGATATTATTTGTTGATAATATTATTGGGTTCCCGAAAACCAATCAAATAATTTATCCTGAAATTTTATTTGCGGTTTTCGATTCCGGAATCCCGAAAAGTATTTTGAGAATGTTAATTTCATCTGTTGATTTTAGAATTTGAATTACAACAAAAATTTATTCCATTACTTTTATCACCTACAAAAAATTATTAATGAAATATATTACTTCTTGGTGCTTTTGTCTTTTGACAGCACTCATTTCTTCTCAAAGCATCTCTGCACAAAACGGATCCATTTACAATAAAAATCAGGTTTTCGATCCGTTGTTTACAACACATGAAGCTACAGAATTTCGAAGTTCGAATGGCGCGCCGGGACCGAAGTATTGGCAAAATAATGTGGACTATACTATTCACGCCACATTGGATGAGAAAGATAGCACTTTGAAGGGAGATGTTTCGATAACTTATACGAACAATAGCCCAGATGAATTAGATTATTTATGGCTTCAGTTAGATCAGAATCTTTTTGATCCTCAATCACGAGGTGCAGCAACCACCCCCGTTTCAGGGGATAGGTTTGACGTTAAAGGTTATACAAAAGGCGGCTACCATATCCAATCGGCCACTGTTATTTATAAAGGGAAAACCTACGCAATTAACCCCGTAATTACAGATACAAGAATGCAATTGCGTTTACCCTTCTCCGTTAGACCAAACGGCGATAAGATCCATGTTAAAGTCAGGTATTTTTTTTCGATTCCTCACTACGGAGCTGACCGGATGGGAAGAGTATCTACCAAAAACGGGGTGATTTATCAACTGGCGCAATGGTATCCAAGAATGTGTGTTTACGATGCGGTGAAAGGCTGGAATACCTTGCCATATATGGGTTTGGGTGAATTTTATTGTGATTATGGTAATTTCGATTATTATGTTACCGTTCCATCAGAAATGATTGTTGCGGGTTCAGGGGATCTTCAAAACCCTGAACAAGTTCTTACCCCAACAGAAATAGAAAGATTAAATGAAGCGCATAAAAGTGATAGCACCGTTTTCATTATCAAAGAAAATGAGATTGGCGCAGCGTCTACAAGACCAGCGCAAAAAGGCATGTTGACCTGGCATTTCAAAATGGATCATTCGCGGGATGTTTCGTGGACTGCATCCAGGGCTTTTATCTGGGATGCGGCTAAGATTAATTTTCCGTCAGGCAAAAAAGGAATTTCAATGGCCGTATATCCCGAAGAAAGTAAAGGATATAATGCATATGGAAGATCTACTCAATATTTGAAACAAAGTATCGAATTTTATTCAAAAAATTATTTTGAATACCCCTGGAATTCAGCAGTAGTCGTAGCTGGCGTTGCATTAGGTATGGAATATCCGGGAATTGTTTTTTGCAGTTATCAGATCGAAAAAGCCAATTTATGGCATGATGTAACGCATGAAATTGGGCACAACTGGTTTCCAATGATTGTGGGAACAAATGAAAGGCGTTATATGTGGATGGATGAAGGAATGAATACTTTTATTAATGGCTACGCTTCCAATTCTTTCAATAACGGTGAATATGGAGATACTACAAACAGGAGTATTTTAGGAACGGCAAGATCCATGATGAGAAGTACAGATCCTTTGATGACGCCGCCGGAATCGATAAGCCTTAATGATTATGGCCAATATTATTTCAAGACTGCCGTCGGTTTAAACATTCTACGCAACTCAATTATCGGCTCAGACAGATTCGATTATGCTTTCAGGACTTACATCAAAAGATGGGCTTTCAAACATCCACAACCGAATGATTTTTTTAGCACAATGAATGATGCCGCAGGCGAGGATTTGGGCTGGTTTTGGAAAGAATGGTTCTATGAAACCTGGAAACTGGATCAATCTGTAAAGAGTGTGAAATATGTGGAAAACGATCCTGTGAAGGGCTCACTGATTACCATTGAAAATTTGCAGCAAATGGCCTTCCCCGTTAGTATAAAAGTGACTGAACAAAATGGAAAAACACACCAGGTGAACTTCCCGGTTGATGTATGGAAACGTGATACAGACTGGACTTTCAAATATAATTCTACTTCACTAATTACTTCTGTCGTTTTAGATCCCGATGGAGAATTACCGGATATTGATCGTAAAAATAATACCTGGTTAGAAAAAAAATAATTTGTGTTTTTATTTTTAAAGAAAGAAGATTGACCTCCTTTTTTAGAAATAAGAATGGGGTACAGTAAAAGAACAAATAGATTGAATTCGCCGTTTTGTTTTTGACATTCCCATCAAATATTATACACGAATGGTAATTCGGTAATTCTTTTCGTATTGTAACTTCACCAGGGATTTAGATATTCTGAATATTTTTCACTATTAATAAAAGCATGCAATTAAAAGATTCTATCTCGCTGGCTTTCCGAACAATCAAAAGTAATAAACTGCGAACCGGTATTACTGTTGCCATCATAGCATTTGGTATTATGGCGCTGATAGGAATTATAACTGCAATTGCTTCCATGAATCAAAGCCTTACAGAAAGTTTTGCGACCATGGGCGCAAATTCTTTCAACATCCAATACCGGGATTTAAATATCAGGATGGGTGGAGGTGGTAGGGAAGTGAAGAAGACAAAAAAAGGCGCTTTAAGAGAAAAAAAATCAAATGCGAAAAAGATTATTACCTACCAGGAAGCGCGGCTTTTTAAAGAGCGCTATAATTTCCCTGCGCGCGTTGGGATAGCTTTAGACGGCCCACAAAGTATCATTGTGTCTAATGATAAAATAAAAACCAATCCGAACAATTCGATAACCGGAGGTGATGAAAATTATTTAACCCTCAACGGATATACGCTTGCCGGAGGAAGGAATTTTAATAAGATGGATGTCGAGAGTGGCCGAAGTATTTGTATTTTGGGGAACAGTGTCGCAGAAAAGTTGTATGGTGAGAATATTCTTCGGGCCATTGATAAAACAATTACTGCAGATGGCATCAAATACCGGGTTATCGGTGTTTTGAAAGACAAAGGATCCAGCGCTTTTTTCAATGCCGATAATATCGTACTTACCACTTACAATAATATTCGTCGCAATTTTCCTACTGATGGAACAGCCTATAATATTGGAATAATGGTGAACAATATTAATGAGATGGAGGCGGCTATATCAGAGGCAAAAGGAACTTTCAGACCAATCAGAAAACTAGCCATTGATGAGGAAAATAATTTTTATATCGGTAAAAGCGATAGCATAGCAGCAGTATTTAAAAGCAGCCTGGGCGCTATTACCACAGCTGCAGCATTCATTGGATTAATTACTTTATTTGGCGCAGCCATCGGGTTAATGAATATTATGCTGGTAGCTGTGAACGAACGTACCCGGGAAATTGGTTTAATAAAAGCGATCGGTGGCAAAAGTAAAAGTATCCGTCAGCAGTTTCTTTTTGAATCTGTTTTTATCAGTTTAATAGGCGCTGTTTTAGGAATCATCCTTGGTGTTGTGGTGGGAAATGTAGTGGGCCTGTTCCTTCATACGGGGTTTGTTGTTCCCTGGGGATGGGTGGCTATCGGAATTTTTGTATGTTCTGGTGTAGGTCTTTTTGCTGGGTTATATCCGGCAGTAAAAGCGGCAGGACTGGATCCTATAGTGGCACTGCGCTATGAATAAAAACGAACCGATAAATCTTCAATCAGATCTTCATTTAAAAAAGATGCGAATTCTTTAAAAGAATAACATTACCTTCCTTTCTCATTACACATTCTAAAACTTTTGAACGATTTTTATTTTTTATCACTTAATTAACTTTCGAAAAATTTCCTAACTTGTGCATGCTTAAAAATATTTTTGAAAAAAATAGAAATTTTGATTTTTTTTTTCATTACACTTGCATTATCAAATTTTATAACAATTCTATAAACCTAAACATTTAAAAATTAAACCAACATGGCAGATCTAAAGACTCCTGCAAACGCTTCTGTGAATGCGACTACTTCAGTGCAGGCAAAAAAGTCAAGTAACATCATTTCTTTATTGGCACCTATTATTTGTGTTGTAGCCGGCTATGTTATCTGGCGTTATGTAATTGGAGCTAATAGTAATTTTACAACTCCGGATCCAAATGGCGGTTTCTGGCCCAATCAAATAGGACCAAAAGGTGATTTAGCCAGAATGTATGAAGGTGGAATTATTGTGCCGATCCTTATTGGTTGTTTTCTTATTGTATTCACATTTGTAATTGAAAGAGCATTAACAGTTTCCAAAGCTGCCGGTAAATTTTCTAATGCGGAATTTATCAGAAAAGTTCAGTTTTATCTGGCGGATAAGAAAATTGATTCTGCAATTGCAGAATGCGATAGACAAAAAGGTTCTGTTGGAAATGTTATGAAAGCTGGTTTGCGGAAATACAAACAGATGATAACTGATAGCGAATTAGATACAGATCAAAAAGTTTTAGCAATACAAAAGGAAATCGAAGAAGCAACTTCTTTAGAATTGCCTATGCTTGAAAAGAACCTGGTTTTCCTTTCAACCCTTGCTTCCGTGTCAACATTGATCGGGCTTTTAGGAACTGTGGTTGGTATGATTCGTGCATTCGGTGCTTTGGGTGAATCTGGTGGTGGAGATGCAGCACGTACATTGTCAATTGGTATTGCCGAAGCCTTGTATAACACCGCTTTAGGAATTGGAACTTCAGCTTTTGCAATCATTACTTACAACATTTTCACAACTAAAATTGACGCAATCACTTACGGTATTGATGAGTCAGGTTTTACATTAACACAAAGTTTTGCTTCAATGTATAAATAATTTTGTGGAATTTTTTAAATTCTGAATCTAAGTATTATTAAATCAAATGACTAATGGCAAGAGCTAAAATAAAACGTGGAAGTACCAGTGTTGATATGACGCCGATGTGCGATGTCGCTTTTCTATTGTTAACCTTTTTTATTCTTGCGGCTCAGTTTAAACCTACAGAGGCCATAGAGGTAAACCCGCCAATGTCTGTGTCTAACAGAGTGGCGCCTGAGAAGAACATTCTGAATGTTACGATCAGTAAGGACAACAAAGTGTATCTGATTATGGATCCATTAATCAAAGGTGATGTACTTGATGAATTAGGCAAACAAAGAAATATTTCTTTTTCGGCACAGGATAAAGCAAATTTTGAGCGTACGGATTTTGTTGGAGTTCCCTTAAACCAACTTAAACAGTTTATTCAACTTAAACCAGGAGAGGCAAAAGGGGCAGATTTACCAGGAATACCGGTTGATAGCACGAATAATGAACTGGCTGCTTGGATTTCAGCAGCGATTAATGCCAGAATGGGACAACAGCTGAACTTTCTGATAAAGGGTGATGACCGGGCAAAATATCCAACGTTCAAAGCGGTCATTGAGGCATTCAAAGCAAATGATCAGTATAAGTACAATTTGGTAACTAATTCGAAAGCAGTACCGGAGGGAAGCGAATTGTATAAAAAGAATAGGGCTGCACAAACCGATAAGAAGACCACAGAATAGGAATTTAAATAAGTTTATTAAAATAAAAAATCTATTATTATGGCAGAGATGGAAGTAAAGGAGAGTAAGAGAAAGGGGCCAGGTGTCAAGAAGAGTAAAAAACATTCAACCCGTGTTGATCTTACTCCGATGGTTGATCTGGGCTTTTTGTTGATTACCTTTTTCATTTTTACAACAACTGTGTCCCAGCCGACGGCTATGAATTTGAATATGCCGAAAGATACCAAAGATAAAAATCTGGATACAAAAGTGAAGGAATCCGGTTCACTTACTTTGATGCTCGGAAAAGATAATATCATTTATTATTACTATGCTAATGATCCTTCAAAGATGCAGACAACTGGTTACAAAGCTGTGCGCGATATTATTTTGAAGAAGAAAAAATCTACTCCGGCGGAAGATTTGTTTATTATCATCAAACCTGATAAAGATGCTACTTATAAAAATGCCGTTGATATTCTGGATGAGATGGACATTAATGATATAACCAGGTATGCAATGGTAGATCCGACACCTGAAGAGTATAATATGATACAACAAACAGAAGTTGCCGGAGGGGTTAAATAAATTTAAGAGCACGGAAAATATCAAAAAAATTATAAAATGGAAGCTAAACAAATATTAAAATCTACTCTGCTTGATATTCTTTTTGAAGGAAGGAATAAAGAGTATGGTGCCTATGATTTGCGAAAGACTTATAATAAAAGAATCGGCATGGCATTGATAGGAACTATAGCTTTGATTTTAATCGTTCTTATTGGCTCAGCAATTGCAAATAAGCTTAGTGACGATCAGTCTTTAATTACTATAAAGAGCACTGAAACTACTTTACAACAGATTAAACCTGATGAACCACCACCACCACCACCACCACCACCAAAAATTCCACCACCACCACCTGTTGCAACCATCCAATTTACACCGCCTAAAGTTGTGAAAGATGAGGAAGTAATCAAACCACCTCCAGAAGTTAAAGAAATAGAAAAGGCAAAAGTGGATGTTAAGACCGTGGAAGGGACGAAAGACATTGGAATTGTAGCTCCGCCATCAGATGAAATTGGAACTAATGTGGTAGCTGCTCCGGTTGAGAAGAAGGAAGATCCTGACAAGATATTTCAGAAAGTTGAAATTGAAGCGCAGTTCCCAGGTGGAAACTCAGCGTGGGCCAGATACGTGTCTCGTGCAATTAATGCGCAGTTAGATGAATTCACTGAATCAGATTATGGCACCTGCGTTGTACGATTTGTAGTGGACCGAACAGGACAAGTAAGTGATGTTCAGGCAACGACAATGAAAGGAAGTAAACTCGCTGAAATTGCTGTTAATGCAATTAGGAAAGGGCCGAAATGGACACCTGCCCAGCAAAATGGACGACAGGTGAATGCATACCGGTTACAGCCAGTGACACTGCAGAATCCAAATTAATCGTAAATCGTAGACTTATATTGAAAACCGCTTCATTTATTGGGGCGGTTTTTTTTATGATTTCATTTCCTTAAACAGGCAAAATTTCAATAGGAACGGTTTAATTTTATAATCACCTATTATATAAAATTAGTCACATGATTTATCAATACAAACATCATATTCCTCTAATTCATGAGTCTTCTTTCATTCACCCGCTGGCAGCGGTAACAGGGAATGTAATCATCGGAAAAAATGTTTACATTGGCCCGGGCGCTGCTATTCGCGGTGATTTTGGAAAAATAGTTATAGAAGATGGATGTAATGTGCAGGAAAACTGTACAATTCATATGTTTCCAAATGTGACCGTTTTATTGAAAGAAAATGCGCATATCGGGCATGGTGCGATCATTCATGGTGCAGTGATCGGCATGAATTGTATGATCGGAATGAATAGTGTTATTATGGATAATGTTATTTTAGAAGATGAATGCATTATTGGGGCTTTGAGCTTTGTGAACTCAGATCAACATATTCCCGCAAGAAGTTTGATGGTTGGTAACCCGGCAAAAATCATCAAACAGGTAACTGACGAAATGATTTCGTGGAAAAGCGAAGGCACAAAAATATATCAACAGTTAACTGCCGATATGAAAACTGGTTGGAATGTCTGTGATCCATTGAGAAAACCAATCAATGGTATCGACAATGTTGACCGGGAATATAAAACCTGGAATGAGTCAAAAAAATGATTGATGGATTACAAGTTTCAAAATTCCGATTATCTGCTATAATTTGGTGCTTCTTTAGTGATCTCCACATCGTGCGCATGACTTTCACGCATTCCGGCATTCGTTATTTTTATGAAGGTAGCTTGTTGTAATGCGCGGATATTTTTGGCCCCGCAATATCCCATTCCTGCCCGTAAACCACCGGTAAACTGATGAACTACTTCGTACAAATATCCTTTGTAAGCGATACGTCCTTCAATCCCTTCGGGTACATATTTTTTTATTTCTTCTTCGGGATCTTGAAAATACCGATCGCTGCTTCCCTGAGCCATTGCGCCAAGAGAGCCCATACCACGATATTGTTTGAATTTTCTTCCTTCATAAATAATTGTTTCGCCGGGGCTTTCTTCTGTTCCTGCAAAGACGCCGCCCATCATAGCACAATCAGCACCCGCGGCTAGGGCTTTTACCATATCTCCGGTATAGCGTATTCCTCCATCTGCAATGATGCCAATGTTTTTATCTTTTATGGCAGCAGAAACTTCTAATAACGCGGAGATTTGAGGAACTCCAGCACCTGCTACAATTCTTGTTGTACAAATTGAGCCTGGTCCTATGCCTACTTTTACCGCATCGGCACCTGCATCCGCTAAAGCTCTTGCTGCGCTTCCTGTTGCTATATTTCCAGCGATAACAGGGAGATCTTTAAAATCTTTTTTGATTTTTTTTAATGCGGTGATCACGCCTTTTGTGTGGCCATGAGCACTATCAAGCGCAATAATATCTACACCAACTTGCTGCAGTGCATACACCCGGTCGCTGATGTCTTTGGTAATACCAACGCCTGCGCCCACAAGCAATCTTCCAAACTCGTCTTTTGCA
>JBDTKF010000085.1:0-50294 GCA_039935455.1 Ginsengibacter sp. | reverse complement strand
CAAAACCTTAAAAACGATCGCAGTTGATGAGTGGCATGAATTACTTGGAAGCAAGCGGGGCGTTCAGGTCGAGTTAGCTTTGTCAAGACTTGTGGCCATGAGCCTTCCGACTTCTGCATTAAACATTTGGGGTATCAGCGCAACTATCGGAAATCTTCAGCAAGCGCAAGAAGTTCTCCTTTCATCACTATCCCAAACTGGATTAAAGAAAACAAATTTCAAAACTGTTACCGCCGTTATTGACAAACCCATTCAAATAGAATCCATCTTTCCGGATGAAATTGAAAAATATCCGTGGGCAGGCCACTTAGGAATCAAACTGGTTGAAAAAGTGATTCCGATCATCATGCAAAGTAAGACCACACTCATTTTTATCAACACACGTGGCATGAGCGAAATGTGGTACCAGGCTTTATTAAATGCCTGCCCTGATCTAGCGGGCTCCATTGCCTTGCATCATGGAAGTATCGAGCAGGAACTCCGTTTTTGGGTGGAAGACAATCTGCACTCGGGGAAATTAAAAGCCGTGGTATGCACGGCCAGCCTTGATTTGGGAGTTGATTTTCGTCCGGTTGAAACCGTAATCCAGGTGGGATCACCAAAAGGAGTTGCCCGGTTTTTACAAAGAGCAGGAAGAAGCGGTCACGGCCCAGGCGAAGTAAGTAAGATCTACTTTTTACCCACTCATTCTTTAGAATTAATCGAAGCCGCCGCATTGAAAGAAGCAACAGAAAATAAATTAATTGAAAGCCGAGATCCGCGCGTTTTATGCTATGATGTCCTCATTCAATATTTGAGTACGCTTGCAATATCGGAGGGCTTTTATCCGGACAAGATTTTCGAGGAAATAAAAACTACAACCTGCTACCAGGAAATAACAAAAGAAGAATGGGAACAAATTCTACACTTTGTAACCGTTGGTGGCGTTGCCTTACAACAATATGATGATTACAAAAAGATAGAAAATATTGATGGCCTTTATAAGATAAACAACCGCAGAATTGCCATGCGTCACCGGATGCACATTGGAACGATCGTGAGCGATCCAATGATGAGAGTAAAATTTTTAAGCGGAGGTTTTGTAGGCGTTATTGAAGAATGGTTTATTGCCGGTATGCAGCCAGGAGATGTATTTACTTTGGCAGGAAGAACACTTGAATTCGCGATGATAAAAGATATGACCTGCCTTGTAAGAAAATCGAACGCAAAAAAATCAAGGATACCCAGTTGGCAGGGCGGACGAATGCCTCTTTCTGCAAATCTTGGGTTTATGCTGCGGAAGAAATTTGATGAAGCAGGTTTGGAAATAGAAAAGAAGAACGTAAAATATAGAAATAATGATTCCGGAATTAAGAAAGAAAAAGAATTGGAAATTCTAAAACCCTTGTTTGAACTGCAGGAATATCTCTCTCACATTCCAAAGAAAAATGAATTATTAATTGAACAGATCGAAACCAAAGATGGCTTTCATCTTTTTGTATTTCCTTTCGAGGGAAGACTGGTGCATGAAGCCATGGCAGCCATTCTTGCTTATCGCATCAGTCGTATCATCCCGATCACGTTTTCCTTTGCGATGAATGATTATGGATTCGAATTATTAAGCGATCAGCCAATTCCGGTAGATGACACTAACGTGTACCCGCTTTTTTCACCAGAAAATTTATTAGAAGACATTCAAAGAAGTTTGAACAGTGTGGAAATGGCGAAAAGAAAATTTAGAGACATTGCCGTTATCGGTGGACTAATATTCCAGGGCTTTCCCGGAGAGCAAAAAAAAGCAAGACATTTGCAATCTTCTGCCTCTTTATTATTTAATGTTTTCTCGGAATATGAGCCTCAGAATTTATTGTTGCGCCAAGCTTATAATGAAGTACTGGAACAACAAATGGAAGAGCAGCGGTTAAGAGAAATGCTCGAAAGAATTCAGAAAAGCAAGATCATTCTTACCTTTCCCCGCAGGCTAACACCCTTTTGCTTCCCAATAAAAGTGGACAGTATGCGTGAAGATCTTTCATCAGAAAAGTTAGAAGACCGCGTGAAGAAAATGCAGTTGCAATTAGAGAAATAATCATAGCACAAGTTTCGTTTCTTTTTTACTTACAGTAAACGAACAAATAAGATGATTTTTGTTTTTGTGGAATGTTGCTTTCAAGAAACTGTATTCACGCATATTTTTTAACTTGCCGATAAAAATAATTGGCAGCTCCCCTCCGGTTCAAACTTCAAAAACAAACACTGTGGCTTTCACCTGCCCGTTGTATTTTTTGGGAAGAAGAAAGTGCCTTGATTTTATCGGATCTGCATTTTGGCAAATCGGGCCATTTCCGAAAATCCGGAATCGGCATTCCTCAAAATATTTTTAAAGAAGACCTTCAAAAATTATTTGCACAGATCGGGTTTTTTAAACCGAAAGTATTGTTGATTACAGGTGACATGTTTCACAGCTCCGCTAATAAAGAGATGGATTTTTTTCTCAAATGGCGAAATGATTTCGCAGGGATTCAGTTCAAACTGATCCGGGGGAACCACGATATTTTATCTAAAAAATTTTATAAAGAAGCTAATATTGAGGTATTTGAAAATAAACTTTTGATCAATAATTTTTGTTTCACACATGATATTGATTCATCCTGTAACGATCAAAAAAACGAACATTTTACTTTCTCCGGACACATTCATCCGGGTATAAAAATGAATGGCGCCGGTAATCAGTCCTTAATGCTTCCCTGTTTTTATTTCAGTAAGAATTACGCTATCCTTCCGGCTTTCAGCGCTTTCACAGGATTGGTAAAAATAAAACCATCCACTTCAGATCATGTTTTTGTTTTGCTGAAAAGTGCAGTGATGCAATTGCAATAAAGATTTATAAAACCTGGTTAGAATCACATCAGTTCGTTGCAATAATATACCTCATTAACTGATGAAGATGAATGCAATGAATAAACGGAACACGATGCCCTCAATAATGGAATATTTCTTTTATTAATTCACTTAATTAATACTATTGTGGTTCACCGGCAGGGCGTGGAAACTGTGGCCACACATGATCTCCTGGTCTGTCATTCGGTAAAGTATTTAATAGGTTGTAACGACGCATGTCTATCCAGCGATGTCCTTCACCATACAAGGAATACCTTCTTTGTTTGAGCATCTCAGTAATTAATGCGGATTGAGTTATGGGGCCCGAATAAGGAAGAAGCCCTGAAGCTACTCTTATTTTATTCAAAGCAATAGTAGCATCCATAAAATTACTGATGCCACCTAATTGTATTTTTGCTTCGGCATAAATCAGTAGTAATTCCTCATTGCGGATGATAGGAAGCGGGTCTATATTGCTTTTGTAAAGAAAGAGATCATAAATGCCGGTGATATCATCAGTTTTATAAGGAGTTGTTCTCTTTGAAACTTTATTCAAACGCTTATCTGCGGGTGATTCCGCATCTGTAACAAAAGATGTTTGTGCTATGTTTACCTCTCCACTGGAATTTGCAGGAATGTACAACGGATTCAATAGATCTCCACCTGCCGTGGAATAATTATAATAAGCGCCCTTATACAGATCTCCGTTCAGGTCAAAAAATGAATTTTCCAAATCAGTCAATGCGCTACTCCATTCACTATTATAAACTTCCATTCTTGCTGCCAGCGCGCGATTGAATTTAGCAAATTCCCCAGCGGTATTACCGTAAAGTGTGGTTTTAAAAGGGAATGCAGTAGCGGCATTGGCATTGAGGTCTGTATAAGCCGAATCCATCAGGCCGATAATTCTCTTCAACGCATCTGCTCTTGAAAGGAAAGGGCCTAAAGCATCAGGATTGGCTACATCTACACGAATGCCATTATCATACTGCAGGTTCCACACTAAAAGCAATTCATATGCTTTCACTGTATTTGCGTAAGCTATACCCACCTTACGTTCCTGGTCCGTAATACTTGTTTTGGTATTGGTGAGTCCGCTCAATAAAATATTGGCATTTTTTACCACCAGATAGGCTGCATTATAAGGCCGTGTAGTGTAAAAGGTATTGTTATCTAAAACAGCACCCGCTTTTCCAACCAGGTCAGTAGTCCACCTTGGATCAGAAGACGACGTGTGGTAATAGTCGCGGCCAAGAGCTCCGAGGTCATGCCAATAAAAAGACATGTCAGTTCGCATACCTGATTCAGTTCCGGTAACCAGATTTTGAATTTCTCCCTTAGTGGGATTCGTGGAAAGATGGTCCAGGCTGGGATTGTTTGGATCGGGAACTGGCTCTATTTTACATGATGACAAAAGAAATAATACTGGGATCACCAAACTAACCAATATATTTTTTATAGTTGTAAATTTCATTATAAATTCTTTTAAGGTGAAGAATGTTTTTCCTCTTTAAAAAATAACGGTTAAATTAAAATTGTAGCTTTTAGCAGAAGGGAATGGGGTTACTTCCACATTGCTTGAAATTGCTCCTGAACCGAAATTACTTTGTTCCGGATCGTAGCTGTTATATTTAAACCAGTTGAACAGATTGCGACCAGAGAATCCGACTTTTACATCAGCGATATCATTGAACCAAACTTTCGGCAGATGATAACTCAATCCAATTTCACGGATTCTTACATAACCTGCATTTTGAATAAATGTTGAGGCTCCCGGTGTAGAAAGTCTATAATCACCATTTGAAAGTTTACCGGTAGGATCGAGTGTTTTTTTATCAAAGTCAGCCGATGTTTTAGAAAGATCAGTTAAAAGGGTAGTCAGGTTGATGTTCTCACCCCCTTGTTTCCAATGCAACAATGCTGAAAACTCCCAGTTCTTGTAGGTAAGATTTTCCATGAAGGACATTTGGAAATCCGGTTCAGCGTCTCCGAAAAGGGCCAACCCAGATTCAGGATCTATTTTACCCTTATCATTGGGACCGGCCACACCTACTAATTGTGTAGGACTTTTACCCTTTTGAATTCTATAAGTTCCCAAGCTTGCACCAAATCCGCCCGTGTTATATGCAGGTGCGTCAAGCTTAGTTACAACTGCCTTATTTTTCCAGAAATTAATCCTTGATGTCCATTTCAAATCTTTAGTAGAAACCGGTATGGTAGTTAATCCGATTTCTACCCCTTTATTTTGGATGGCAGCTGCATTCTTCCAGAAAAGAGTAAATCCTGATGAGGCTGGAACCTGAAGAGGCAATAAAAGATCCTCTACTCTCTTTCGGTAGTAAGTAAGTTCCAAACTGATTCTGTTATGGAAAAATCCAGCATCTATTCCTGTTTCAAACTCTACCTGTTTTTCTGGCTTTAAATTACTATTTCCTCTTGTAGTCAGAATGAGTGACCCGGTAGTTCCGTTGAAAACGGTAGGACCTAAGGCGGTATAAGTTGCGCCAAATGGGGCAAAATTCCCCGACTGTCCATAAGCGGCCCTAAGTTTAAGTTGACTAATTACATCAGACTTGAATGAAGGGAATTCAGCTATATTTAAAGCTCCGGAAAGCTTTGGATAATAATACAATTTATCAGAATTACCATTACGGGATGACTTATCTCCTCTAAGACCGGCAGTAGCTATAAATATATCACGGTAATTGAATTCTTCCTGTACAAAAAAGCCTCTGTCAAGTTGTTTAGTTCTGAATTGATAAGGTTGTAATGCTCCAGCCTGGTTTACGTTCGTTTGTGTTCCGATCAACTGAGTGGCTGTAGAAATAACATTATTAATGTTTACCCTTTCCTGTGTAACGCCAGCCTGTGTGCGGAAAGACATTCTCTCATTGGGCCTAAATTCTTCTACTAAGAATAAGCTGTAGTTGCTATTCCGGGTAATCGTAGTCCCGTAAATAGACGCGCCATTAGTACCCAGTCCATCTTTTTCAAATTGCAATTCCTGTGGAAAAAGGCCGATCGTATTGAGTGTATAATAATCAATCCCTCCATTGGCGATAACCTTCATTGAGTTCTTGGAACTTCTAAAGACGTTCCAGGTCGCAGTTCCTCCGGATGTGGTCCGGTTTATTAATTCTCTATTCGTAATCAGATCACGGGTTTGCAAAAAATTAGAAGAGCCAAAAGGTGCATTGGGATAGTTTCCCTGGGCATCAGCATGAAGATTCACCCACGATGGTGTTGAAATAAATCCCACTCCCATAGAGGCTCCTGTATTGTCGTTACCAAAAAGTCCGCGGTCAGCCTGAGACTCAACATAATTGCTGGTGAGTGATACATCAAGATTCTTAGTAACTTTTTGGGTAAGGCTAAGGCGAAAAGATTTTTTCAAATACCCGGTACCTTTTACGATACCTTCATTATCATCACGGGTAGCACCAAAGTAATAAGTAGTATTATCATTACCTCCACTCACGCTTAACCTGCTATCTACCATCAAACCATGATTACCATATAGTTCGTCTTCGTAATTATAAATTCTTCCATTATTTGCGTTGTAAATGGCCAAGCCGGTTGCTCCATAAGCTGAATCTACCTTTGCAGCGTCCCATTGTCTTTGGCCTAATTTGCGCAATTGAAACTGAGATCCGATTGATTGAGACAATTCTATTTTTGGTTTACCGGATTTCCCTCTTTTGGTAGTTATGATGACCACACCTGCTGCAGCTTTCGATCCATAAATTGCGGCTGCAGAAGCGCCTTTAAGAATTTCTATTCGGTCTATGTCGTTTGGATCCAAATCCGCAATCCTGTTCGATGGATTGTCCTGAAGGACCGTGCTACCCTGGGCGGCAGCCTTTGTGATAAAGTTTGTTCCGTTGGTAATTGACGAATTATCATAGATTACGCCATCTACAATAAACAATGGTTGCGAGTTACCTACCAGAGAGGTTATACCCCGCAATTTGATGGTGATACCTCCACCAGGTGCACCTGAATTGGAAGATATATTAGCACCCGCAAATTTTCCATACAATGCTCCATCCACGGATGATTGTTCTGCAGTACCGATCAAATCCTTTGAGGAGACTGAGGCAACAGCATTGGCAGAATTAGACCGCTTTATATTGGTGGCCAGGCCTGATACAATCACTTCATTCAATCTTGAGTTATCAGGGACCAACCTGACTGCAATGTTGTTGGTAGCATCTACAGTTTGGGGCACATAACCAACAAATGTTATTTCTAATTTTTCATTGGCATTACGTGTGGTAAGTTTAAATTCTCCTTCTGCATTTGTAAGTGTAGTAACGTTGGTTCCTATTAAGGTAACAGAAGCAGATACAAGCGGGTTGCCGGTTGCGGCATCTGATACGGTTCCTCTGATTGCAGATTGTGCAAAAATCAACGAGGGAAACATCAGTAATGAACCCACAATAGTGGATAAGGTTTTGCTGTTTATTCTCATAATCTTAATTTTTAAAACAGAACTTTAAGGTGACTTTATTTCAAGACTCAAAATAACAAACAAGTGAAACAATGTTATTCAGAAAATGGGGGGAGTTTTCTAATACGATTCAAAAACCCCACTCTCAGACTTAATGAAGGTTCTTTTTTATTTCTGTGTCCTAAAGGTATAGAATAAAAAATTCAGGGTCAAAAAAATTTGATTTTAAGATAAATATTTACCAGAAATAACCAGAACAATAACTGATTTTAAATTTTCTCAAAAGTAGGTTGTATTCACATGGACCAACTGCATGAAAAAGGATAAAAAGTTTTGTAAGGAATCAACCTTTTTGATCAAAATAGAAATTCATTCTAAAAGTTGATTTGCTATATTCTGTGTCTCCTCTTTCATCTATTTGCGTATCATTGATGGTCTTCTTTCGCCATTTATTTGAAAACAAAAGTTAGTAGTAGATAGAAAATTCTACGGGGTTCTCTTGACTTAACAAAATACTTAAAACAAGTAAATAGCAATCCAAATAATTTGTTGATTTACTATTAAATGTTTGTAATCTCCAGTGATTTATCAAACTGTTATAAATTTAGAATTTTCAATTTTTAAACTGCTGCTAAGGCCGCAACATCCCGTTGGTTCTATAAACTGAATGTGTCTCGTCACCGAATTTTATGTTTTTCCTGAACCAAATATTCGCTTTATCGACTTCAATTGAAATGTCGCCCAGTTTTGCAAAACAATCTCTGGATATATACACAGAGAAAGGATATTTGCTGATGCCGCAAAGGTGGGCAGCAAACTCTGGTGCCCTCCCTATCCAAATCAGTTCGCTACTATTGCCGGATCCCGAACGAACAGCCCATGCATCACTTGTGTCAATTCCAATGCTGTGCCTGATAACAAGTTTATTATTTCGAATAGAAGGGAACGCCATGTCTGCTTTGGGGTTTAGTACTTTCTCAACCATCCAGTCAATTTTTCTGGCACAATTTACCGCCGATGTATTGGGTGTTTCGCCTTTAAATATTCCCAGAATGCGGTGGCTACCTCCGCTGCTAATTGCACCACCATGAGCTTGTATTAAACGTACAGATATATTCGTATAAGCCCGGATTATTTTTGCGGTCGTTTCCCAGGAACATCTTTCAGTCATCGCCGGAACATCTGCTAAATCCGCGTAGAGAAATGTACCATTGATTTTGAAAGCTCTATTTACAAGCCTTGTTTCTTCGATCTCAGGTTTCACTTCTGCATTATTAATTTGCCAGGTTATCCCCAGAACTTCGTCAATTTCCAATTGTAATGTATCAAGCAATGTCATTGTTGTTGAAATATATTCAAACAAAGCTATTCCTATTATATCGCTTCCAAAAATGAGTGTGAAAAGATTTCAATTTTCATAGAATGTCTGTACACATTACCTGTTTAAAAAATCAACTTCTGTAAAATAGATTTACATCACCCCGTTCTTTCTTTATACTGAAGTTTCGATTCATGAAATGCAGTAAACGTACATTTAATAGATATTCTTATTTCGTCTCTGGCCCGAAGCTATGGTTCTTGATACAAAGGGCTCAATCTTCATCGAGTATAAAATCGATATAACCTTCAGTTGCTCTCTCATTACTGATAATTTTCGCCGGATTTCCAATCACGAGTGAATTACTGGGAACATCTCTGTTTACAAATGAATTAGGAGCAATTATCACATTCGAACCAATATTGATTTTGCCGATGACCACAGCACCAGTACCTATCCAAACATTATCTCCGATAGTAGGATGGCCCTTATATTTACCTCTGCTTGCCTGCCCAACGGTAACACCGTGGGAAACGTTGAAATTTTTACCAATTATTGCTCTTCTGTCAATTTTTATTGTTCCACGATGGCCAATATATAAGCCCTCTCCAATGTTAGCAGACCAGGAAATCTGGTATCCGTATTTATAAGAATATCTGCGAAGCAGCAAAACGTAAAAGAACCACGGTATAGAGTATTTCTTACAATTATGTGCCTTTCGAAACAAATAAATATACCGAAATCCCGGGATAAAAAGTCCCTTCAACAACCCCCTTGTGTTAGTAAGACCTCCGTACCGATATAGGTCAGCTTTGATAATCCTGTTCATTTCTATTTTTTAATTATTGTTGAAATAAGCCCTTTCAAACGTATAAAGTTCTGTTCAAAACATAATATGAATAACAAATTATAATAGAAAGAAAAATAATTTAGTTCTAAAATAATTATATACTATGGGGCTGCTTTTGGTAATTACTGAATATTGAATATAATACAATTATAAGACAAATACTTTAAATGTTCAAAAGTAGGTAATAAGTCCAATCTTCTGTTCAAAACTCCTGAAAAATGACATTGGAGGATTCAAAATTAATTCACTAGTATTATGGATCAATAAAACTTATGTGTATGATAAACAATAACTTAAAAAAAAATGGGTCATAGTTTAGTTATTTTTAAACTTGACCCAAGAGGTGACCCCGCAGGGACTCGAACCCTGGACCCATTGATTAAGAGTCAATTGCTCTACCAACTGAGCTACGGAGTCATTATTAATCAAAATGATACCCGGTAGTATCATCTTTCTTTCCCAAAATAAACGTGTTTAGTAAACTGAATGAATTCATAAACTCTACAAAGGGTCAGAGCGCCAAACTTAAACAATTGTTTTTAATTTCAAAGGAGAAAATAATTTTTATGTATCGTAGTTTTATGATCAATGGCGCATACAGTACAAATATTGATAAAAGCATATTGAAAAATATCCGGACATTTTATCAGTTAAGAATTAAAAAATCTCTGGATATTCACACGCTTAAATTAATTATTTTAGCTGCTGCCAGTGCTTTCAATTCATTCGCTTTTTCCCATGACTTTCTTCCAAGTCCGGGGTGTACATGTCTGTCACTATGATATGAGGAACGTACAAGTGGGCCGCTCTCAACATAATCCAATCCGATCTGATAGCCAATCTCGCGAAACTCAGCAAATTCTGAAGGATGGACATAACGCACAACCGGCAGGTGTTTCGGCGTTGGTTGAAGGTATTGTCCAATCGTGATTACATCTACATTATTATCTTTCAAATCCTGCATGGTCTGTATCACTTCTTCCTTTGTTTCACCCAAGCCAAGCATAATTCCACTCTTTGTACGCATTCCATTTTTTTTCAGGAAGCGCAGCGTTTCCATACTACGCCAGTATTTGGCCTGTATCCTAACATGCCGGGTCAGACGTTCAACCGTTTCGATGTTATGGCTAACCACATCAGGAGCCGCATCTATAATACGTTGTATATTTTCTTCCTGTCCTTTAAAATCCGGAATAAGGGTTTCTAATGTTGTTTCAGGGTTCAATTCACGAATTGCTTTGATAGTATGATACCAAATTATTGAGCCGCCATCTTTTAATTCGTCGCGGTCAACAGAAGTAATCACAGCATGTTTTACTTTCATCAAATGAATTGCCTCCGCCACACGTTTTGGCTCCTGCCAATCAACTGCAAGGGGCCTTCCGGTAGCTACTGCACAAAATCCGCAACTTCTTGTACAAATATTTCCAAGTATCATAAATGTAGCCGTACCTTCTCCCCAACATTCACCCATATTTGGACAATTTCCACTCTCACAGATCGTATGTAACTTATGCGTATCTACTATTTGCCGTACATGTTTATAATCCTCTCCAATAGGTAATTTGACCCGGAGCCAGTTCGGCTTTTTTGGTCTCGCAACTGCTTCCATTATCAATTCTTCACTCATCATTTCAATATTTAATAAATAAAATGAAAATAGATTTCTATTTCCTTTTGCCAAATAAAATGGCTACGTAACCACTGAAGAAAAATTGCTTCTTAGGGTTGTAAACAGCTTGTGGTATTTTTTTTGAATAAAAATCAGCGCTAAGTCCCACTTCAATAGCTGAAATAACTTCATTATAACTTCCGTAATCAAAGCGCAACGCAGTTTTTGCATACAAGCCGGGTGTCACCGTAATTTCATTCCATCCTTTGCCAAAATTTGGTCCTCCCAAAACACGAGCCCCCAAAAATTCGCTGCTATCGGATGAATTATATTTCACATAATTTACACTGTTGCCATCTGAAACCTGAACATAGTATGGCCTCAGTAATCCAACAGAAATTCCACCTCCATAATTTGCAGTAATAGCAACACCATTCTTGTTAGATTTATTTCCTAACAATCTTTGCTGTTGTAAACCCAACTTAACCGGATAAAAAAAGTTTTCTTTACCGTAAATATAGGGAGTCGAGTTAGAGAAATAACTATTCAATTTTTCTTCTTTAACATGCTTACGTTCGCTGATCTCTAACTGGTAGAGCATCGCTTTTTTCACCGAAGATGCGCGCCCCAATTCGAAGAAAATCCCATATCCATCCGTGATCATTTTTGCACCAAAAAGGAAACTCTTTTTATAAGTAATTATCCCTTCTTCTTGCTGCTTGATCATGCTGTTCACATGCTCTCTCTTCTGCTGCTGTCGCTGCTTTCTGGAATCCTGAGAATAGGAATTAAGCGTGAAAGAAACTAAAATATAAATGAGAAATATTTTTTGCATTTGCTGTTGTTATATTACTGCTGTAAATTTATACAAAAATAAGACATTGACTGCATCTATAATTTATAAAGGGAATTTGCGCTGTGAAGCAGAACATTTACAGAGCAAATCCACTATCGAGACCGACGCTCCGACAGATAATCATGGTAAAGGCGAGCGCTTCTCTCCGACCGATTTATTATGTGTTTCACTTGCTACCTGTATGTTGACAACGATGGGGATAAAAGCCCAATCAATGAATGTGGATCTTACTGATGCAAAAGCAGAGGTAATTAAACATATGGCAAGTGAACCACGTCGTGTGGCCAAAATCGAAGTTTCCGTTTCGTTGCCATCTGGCATAGACGAAAAAGATCGAATCGTTTTGGAAAAAACAGGTACCAATTGCCCGGTTGCGAAAAGCATACATCCTGATATTGTACTGGTATTAAGTTATAGTTGGAAATAATATTTTGATAAGTATTCAAAAAATAATGTTTCCATGGTTTACATTTTTTTCAGAAGAGAATTGCCAATAGCACATTGCAGACAATATTTGTGGTTGCAATATTCATTCTTCAACTGGATAAATGCCTGCGAATCAAAAGCACTTTTATTCAAATAATGTAGGGATTCAAATCCTTTGGTAATTGAATTCTTTTCAGGCAGCACCTCTTCAAGCCATCTGATCGCTTGATCTTTATAGTTCTCCGCTTCATAATGAAGTCCGTAAGAGAATAAAATAGGCACTACTGTGTTGATGATTATGTTATCAATCATTTGCCTACCTAATCTCTTGAGTTTATAGTCTGTTTCTTCATCAAAAACATAGTGATAATGCCAATAATCATTGGCTTCCAAATCAAACATTTTTCTCAAAGCTGATATAGAATCGGTCTCTTTTATTTTTGAAAAAAGATGCTCACTGTTATGAATCAACATTGCCAGTTGGGCGAGCCGGATTGTTGGAAAATTTGCAGGACGCATCCTCAAAAAAAATAACGCTCCATCAACTGGTTTCAGTTTATATTTTCTTTGGTAAAAACGATATTCTTTTTGCAACAAAGCCGGGTATTTTTCGTTAAAATCTCCATTCAATAACCCCGCTTGCCCAAACAACATGGCCTCAACCTGGATAATATTACTTTTATGTTTCACCAAAAGGTTCTGTGGTAATGATTGTGCAATTTTTCTAAAAACATCACTGTTAATTCTCAATCCAAAATTTGCAGCAATCAGCCACCAAAAAGTTTCCTCCCAATTATGATTTGTCTGTTCTAAAATTTGAAAAATATTTTTAGATTTCAACAACAATCTTTCTGCTACAAGCCTTTGTTTCCAACTTGTCAATGACAAATCATTCAAATTATGAAAAAGTTTTTCACAAGGAATAAACTGAGCAGCCTCCATCAATTGTTTGTACTTTTCAAGCAACAAATTTGAAACCCTGCTTTGCAATTCCAATGTCGGCAGGTTATTCCCATTGGGATCTTTTATTTCTACATCGTGACTCCAAACAACATGAAGGATAATATTGTTGTAATTATTATCAGTAGAATGATTGTGTAAATTCCAATGCGAAGAATTCAAATGCAATTCAACATTTCCAGCCCACAGTGTATTGTTTATTTTAATTCTGGCTTCCTTGAAATCAGGCCCCTGATTTGAATTCTGTGTGCCCGGATGAATCACAAGGATTGAATCACCATTGGTACTTCGCAATTCATTCCTGTTGTAATATTGAAACTTCCAGATGTATTGCAGAATTTCTTCTTTCATAGCAGTGACATGAAAAGTTGGAAAATGATATTAAAAATAACTAAATAAAAAGGAAGTAAGAAATGGATTTCTGCAACACATCAAAAGAAACAATTGATTTTATTTGAATTTTACCTTTACTTTTGGCGACAATTTAAAATTGCCCGGGTGGCGAAATTGGTAGACGCACTGCCTTCAGGTGGCAGCGTTCGCAAGGATGTGCTGGTTCGAATCCAGTCTCGGGCACGTCGAACAAAAACAAAAGCCTTGATGCTATCAGCCTTGAGGCTTTTTTTATGTGCTATGAATTAAATTATAAAAAAAGAAATTGATCATTCTATTGAGTCTCCGATTTTTCAAAACTATTTTTGCTTCAAATTCATTGCGCGTAAATTCGAATTCAAATCTTAACTTAGAATTTCTTTGTGAGAACTTTCAAAAATATTTTTCTAAAAAAAAATTTAAATGAGTATAGTATGAAATTAGCAATTCTTGGTTCAGGATTTATCGCCCGTTTTTACGCAGATGCTTTGGTTGGACATAGAAGGAAAGACGAGATTACAACGGTTTACAGTCGAACAAAAGCAAACGCTAAAAAGTTTGCTGATGATTATAAAGTTCCTAATTATACGGACAGTATTGAAGAATGTGTATCGCACAAAGATGTGGATGCCGTGATCATTGCCTTATCAAATGACATGCATCTGGAAGCTGTGCTGGCCTGCGTTGCAGCCGGGAAGCATGTGCTTTGTACCAAACCTCTTGGCCGCAATGCGAAGGAGGCTCAGCAAATGTTGAATGCGGTAGAAAAGGCAAATGTTACCGGAGGCTATCTTGAAGATCTCGTTTATTCTCCGAAGTCATTAAAATCCGCAGCAACGATAAAAAGCGGTGCAATTGGTGAGGTGATCTGGACTAAGAGTCGGGAAACCCATCCGGGGCCACACAGTGATTGGTTTTGGGATAAAGAGAAATCCGGAGGCGGCGCTATCATAGATCTGGGCTGTCATTGCGTTGAAATATGTAGAAATTATATTGGGAAAAACATCAGGCCCATCGAAGTAATGTGTTGGGCAGATACCCGCGTTCATCCGATAGAAGCCGAAGACAATGCGATTGGTTTGGTAAAATATGAAAATGGCGCTATTGGCCAGTTTGAAGTTAGCTGGTCTTTCAGAGGCGGTATGGATTTAAGAGAAGAAGTAATGGGAACTGAAGGTACCATCTGGACAAATAACTTTTTGCGGACTGGTTTCGAGATGTTTACTTCAGGAAAAGCGGGAAACTATATTGCCGAAAAAGCAGAAAGTAATTCAGGGTGGCTTTTTCCTGTTGGTGATGAATTAAATGAACTTGGCTACAATCATATGTTTACGAATATGTTTGAGGCGATTGATAATAATAGTCAGCCGGATGAAACTTTTTATGACGGATATGTTGTTAATGCAATTCTCGATGCAGCTTACCTTTCTGCCCGTACAAAAAAATGGGAGCCAATTGTAATTGAGGATTGGAGAGGTGTTGCGGAAAAAAAGGCAGATAAACAGATGGTTGATTTTGATGAGAATTATTTTTTGATAAAAGAAGAAGTGCTTCCTTCAGGAGAAAAAAAGTTCATCATAAAACATAAAAAAACCGGTTCAATTGAAAAACGATAAGAACTTTGTGGAGAATTAAAAATTGTATTTTTTGTTCGTTTACTGATGAATGGAAAGTAAGATTAAAATCTTCCTTATTTGTTCATTTACTATAAGTTTTTCCCAGCATTGTATTTTGAAACGACATCATCCAGCATGTCCCTGAATTTATTTGCATTGGAATCGTATCCATAACCTTCCGGCTCCAGGCGGTTTTCATTCGCATCTAAAAAAAAGTAATAAGGCTGCGTGTTTGCATTATATTGCGACACTTGCAAATCTGCATTCTTATCTCCAAGAGTGGTCACTTTTTCATTTAATGCTTTTGAATAATATTGCTCACTTGGTTGCAGATCCACGTTATGAACATCCACATACAATGAAACAATTACAAAATTATTTTTCAACCGATGCATCACTTCCGGATCGCTCCAAACTTCGCCCTCCATTCTCCGGCAGTTTACACAATTGATTCCGGTAAAATCGAGCATCAGCGGTTTATGTAATTTCCTGGCTACTTCCAATGCTTCATCATAATCAAAATAAGTAACCATTCCATATTTTGTCACAACATCCGGTTCGTAGACCTTCATGCGGTCATAATATTTTACAGGACGTGGAAGTAATGCAGTTGTAGAATCTCCACTTGAAAAAGAAGCGTGTTTTGTAGCTCCCGAAGATGTGAAATCCTGCGTTCCCATCGGTGGAAGAAAAGCGCTGATCCCTTTCAATGGCGCACCCCACAATCCGGGAACCATATATACTGCAAAAGACAAGGATGCTATGGCAAAAAATAATCTGGTAACACTCAGATATGGAATGTCAAAATCATTTTTTGGTAACTGGTCATCATGGCTGAATTTAATTTTTCCTAAAAGATAGATGCCGAGTAATAAGAAGATTACGACCCATAAACTAATAAATACTTCCCGATCCAGCAAGCGCCATCCTTTTGAAAGATCTGCGTTCGATAAAAATTTTAAGGCCAGTGCCAATTCCAAAAATCCAAGGGTCACTTTTACTGCATTTAGCCACCCTCCTGCCTGCCCTAATACATTCATTTTACCAGGGAAAAATGCAAAAAAAGCGAAGGGCAATCCGAGTGCCAGTGAAAATCCAAACATTCCAATAAGCGGCCCCCAATAACTTCCGCGTGCGGCGATCACCAATAAATTCCCAATGATTGGCCCCGTGCAGGAGAATGAAACAACCACCAGGGTAAGCGCCATAAAAAAGATTCCCATAAAACTTCCGGTGTCCGCTTTACTGTCGGCTTTGTTTCCCCAGGAACTGGGCAGTGCAATCTCAAAGGCTCCTAAAAAAGAAATTCCGAATATTAGAAAAATGAGAAAAAAGATCAGGTTGGCAATCCAGTTGGTAGCCAGGTTGTTTAATGCGGTTGGACCAAAAATTACGGTAATCAAAAATCCAAGCAATGTAAAAATGATTACAATAGATGTTGAATACAAAACCGCATTTTTGATCCCTTCCGATTTTGTTCTGCTTTTTTTTGTAAAAAAACTTACCGTAACCGGGATCATTGAATAAACGCATGGGGTAATCAAGGCAAGTAACCCGCCTGCAAAGGCTGTGAAAAATATCCAGGTAAGTGATCGTGTCGCTACAGAACCGCCTGCGTTCACTGCTTTCACCTGCGCTTCTGTTGCTGCTGTATTTTTTGAATCTGGTAAGACAAAAGTTTTGAATTCATCTTCTCCGGGCAAATAGTCCGCCCCTTTTTGAATCATGTAACTAAGTTTCCCTTTGATTAAAAAACTATCAAGTGGCGTAGCGGCTATTTTTTGTTGCCACTGGACAGAATCTGTAAAAAAATGGACCTCGCTTTGCAAGGAAGGATCCATTGATTTTTGATTATTGCCTTTAAACGTGATCGGGCCTATTAATAAATTTTTTACAGAAGAATCAAATTGTATGGTCGAATACAACACCTCTTCAGGAGATTTTTGCAACTCAAATAATTTCACTCCTGAATTTATTTTCGCTTTGACATTGAAAATAATTTCGCTGTCGTTTAATCGCTGGTAGTCATAAGAAAGATGAATTCCTGAAGTATCCTGCGAGAAACCATTTGTAGTAAATAAAAGGAATAATAATATCTCAAAAAGCCTGGTAAACCTGTTCATTAAAAACATTTTATTGATGCACTTTTATTTTAGCGCTACGGAGAATTTCTTCGTAGAGGGGGGTAAACATTGTTTATCGTTACACACCATAAACTCTACAGCCAGGTTCACAGATGTTTTAACCGGCGCTTTCAATTTCACCACCTGTACAAAATCTACTGTATTCGAAAATTGCTTTACATCTATGCCTCCAAAAAGCGGCTCATTGTGTTTCTCTAATTTACCGATTTCTTTCGTACGCCCTTCAATAGTAAGCAATGGGTTTTTTGTGAAAGTTAAAGTGGTTGGAACCGGGCCGCCTTCAGGCGTTGTCTGGGAATAAATATGCCAACCCTTATCCATGTTCGCGGTTAAATGAATTTCATACGTTTTGCTGTTAATCTTTTTTGTTGTCGTTGTCCATGAAACAGGATTCTGAATCTGGGCAAAGAGTATGTTTGTAAATAATAATAAAAATGTGATGGACAATATTTTTTTCATGATAATCTTTTAAATAAAGGTTCAGAAGAACCATAAGCAAAATTAATATAAAAAAATTCGTTGCTGTAAGATCGCGTGCGATTTTGAACAAGATTGGGATTCAATTCCAATCTTTTCACAAAACATTTAGAGTGCACGTTGGATCAGAGATTGATTTTCGAATTCCAGCTTTTTGAAAACACATCATCTTCTCCATCTTTCACCTTATTTTTGCCAAAACTTTTTACTATGCAAACTCTGCGCATCTTACATAACCTAATTCGTTGGCTAATCCTGATTTTTGCATTTTGGACTGTTATAAGAGCTATTAGTGGTTTAGCATCGAAAAGATCTTACACGGTTACAGATAGCCGGAGCAATTTCTTTTTTATGCTTGGAATGGATCTCCAATTATTAATTGGAATGATCCTCTATTTTACACTGGGATGGTTCGAAAGTTTGAAACATATCGGAGAAAGTATGAAAGATCCAATGCTTCGCTTCTTTACAATAGAACATTCAGTAATGATGATCATCGCATGGATACTCGTTCATGCAGGGAGAATTTCTGTAAAAAAAGCAACCACTTCTCCGGAAAAATTCAAAAAAAGTTTATTATTTTTTGGAATTGCATTGCTTCTGATACTATTTGCCATTCCCTGGCCGTTTAGAGAAGCAATAACAAGACCATGGTTCAGGTGGTTTTGATTTAAAAAATCTTTAATTGAATTAAAGGTTGGGAATGGAAACCTTACCTGAGTATATTTTTAATCCAAATTCCACAAAATCCGGAAATAATAAATGATAGAAAAAGAAACAGAAAGACCGATCATATTAGTTACAAATGATGATGGAATCACAGCCCCGGGTATTCATAGTTTAGTAAAAGCTGTCAAAGATTTAGGCGATGTGGTTGTAGTTGCTCCTGACAAACCGCAAAGCGGTATGGGTCATGCAATCACAATCGGCGTCCCACTCAGATTAGATAAAGTCAAAGATTTCTTTGATGGTGCGGAAGCATGGCAAACAAATGGAACTCCGGTCGATTGTGTGAAACTGGCTGTTGATAAAATCCTGCACAGAAAGCCTGACATTTGTTTGAGCGGCATCAATCATGGCGCAAATCATTCCATTAACGTCATTTATTCAGGAACGATGAGCGCCGCTATGGAAGCGTCTATTGAAAGCATTCCTTCTATTGGTTTTTCTTTACTTGATTATAGTATTGAAGCAGATTTTAATGCGGCAGAATTCTATGTACATAAAATAGTTAAAAGCTTATTGGAAAGGAAAATGCAAAAACATTTTCTCCTTAATATTAATTTTCCTGCTGTCCCGCTTGATCTGATGAATGGCATAAAAGTATGTAAACAGGCTTACGCCAAATATGAAGAAGATTTTGACGAGCGACTTGATCCACATGGAAGAAAATATTTTTGGCTCACGGGAGAATTTAAAAACTTTGACACCGGAGAAGATACGGATGTCTGGGCCTTAGAGCACAATTATGTGAGTGTTGTTCCCGTGCAATTTGATTTAACGAATTACAAATTGAAACAAGATCTTGAAAAAAACTGGGACATTTTATGATCTTCAAAAAGGACAATTTAATCTTTGGGCTTGCTTTGGGATTTATCGCTCCCATGATTGGATTTTTGGTGTATAAACTGATAAAATTTAAAGATCTTTCTCTTTCAGAAATGTTTCAGTGGATGAAATTTAATCCAAATCTTATCACAATTTCCATCAGTATTTCATTGATGGCCAATGCAATTTTATTCACCATATATATAAACGGTTATCGGGATAAAACAGCAAAAGGAATTTTTATTATGACAATGATTTATGCAATCATTGCATTTGCATTTAAGTACTGGTAATTACAATAAAGATATTTTTATAATCATCGTTTTGGAGTGCGTGATCTACTTCAAGATCAAACTTGCTTATATTGATGCTGATGCAAAAGTTGATTAAGTAAATTATCTGAGGTTTCTTCGTTCCCTATGAGATCACTCAATTGGATTTTGTCCAATAATTGATCTATTGAAAACTGAATCATTTGCCAAAGAGAGCGTACAGAACAGTCAACGGAATTGGTACAAAGCCTGCTTGCACCCGTAAAATCACTGCAAAAATCTTTTGTAAATAAAGAACCACCAAGCGTTTTAAGAACGTTGTTAATGTTTATTTCTGTCGCCGGTTCAGCTAAGATATAACCACCAATATTTCCCGGGGTGCTATTGATAAATCCTGCCTGGCGCAGGATCCGCGTAAGTTTTGCCACATAAGCAGGAGACAATCCTTCGGCCACACTTAGAGCCTGAATGCTCATACTTTCGTCGTCATGGCATCTCGCAATACGAAGCAATATCCGCAAACCATATTCTTCCTGTGAGGTGATCTTCATGATGAATAATTTTTACTTTTTAGTAATCCTTTCTATATAGAAAATAAACCTGTATTAATTATAAGTCCTATCGAAACAAATTATAGTAAACAAACTTTTAAATAAAATTTCTGTTTTAATAATCATCAATTACATGAACCCAAGTTCCAGCATCGCCACCTCACTCATCATGCTCCGATCCCAGGCGGGATCCCAAACTACAGAAACATGAACATCATTTACTCCTTCTATTGCCCTTATTTTTTCTTCCACTTCAATTGGTAATTCCTGTGCAGAAGGACAACTTGGTGCTGTAAGCGTCATCACGATCTGCACATTATTAATGGGTAAAATTTCAGTTTCATAAACCAATCCCAATTCATATATATCCACAGGAATTTCGGGATCGTAAATTTCATGTAAAACTGCAATTACTTTTTCTTTTAATTCTTCTGCTTCCATAACTTTTTGATTTATGCCGCGGTAACCGCTTTATGCGCCAACGCGTAGTTCTTAATTTGTTTTACCATCGCAAGCAATCCGTTTGAACGGGTCTGGGCCAAATGTGTCATCATGCCAATGTCTTTTATAAAATTCAATTTCGCTGTTAAAATTTCGTCAGGTTTATGTCCTGATAAAACCTTGATCAACATACTGATCAGCCCTTTCACAATAATAGCGTCGCTATCTGCTTTATAAAAAACCTTCCCATCTTTGTAATCAGATACAAGCCAAACCGTGGATTGACAACCTCTTATCACGTTTTCACTCACTTTAAATTCTTCTTCCAGTGGTTCCAGTCTTTTCCCGAGATCTATAATATATTCATATTTCTCTTCCCAATTATCAAAAAAAGAAAATTCTTCAGTTATTTCGGCTTCTGTTTGTTTTATCGTTTTATTTTCGATCATCTATGAAAGCATTTTAATAGATTTTTGGATTCCAACAATCAACTTATCTACTTCTTCTCTGGAATTATACATCGCAAACGAAGCACGAATTGTGCCCGGAATTTTGAAACGATGCATCAGCGGTTCGGTGCAATGATGACCTGTTCTTACTGCGATTCCCTGGTTATCCAGTAAAACACCAACATCCTGAGGATGCAGATTTTTTATGAAAAAAGAAATCAGGCCAGCCTTATTTTTTGCATTTCCGATTATTCGTAATCCTGGAATAGATTTCATCAGACCAGTAGCATATTTCAACAGATCATTTTCATGATTCCTAATCAGTTCCTTTCCCGTTTTTGTTACAAAATCCAATGCTACTTTTAGAACAATTGTATCCGCAATATTTGGAGTACCAGCTTCATATTTATAAGGCAGGTTTGCATAGGTAGTTTTTTCAAATGTAACCTCTTTGATCATTTCGCCACCACCCATAAAAACCGGCATTTCTTCAAGAATTTTTTTCTTACCATAAAGAACTCCAGCACCAGTGGGTCCATAAACTTTGTGTCCGGAAAAAGCAAAGAAATCACAATCCATTTCCTGAACATCGATATCTAAATGAACAGAAGATTGTGCGCCATCCACAAGAACCAAAGCCCCAACATCGTGTGCCAATCCGATAATTTCTTGAACCGGGTTTATGGTTCCCAACGAGTTGGAAACATGAACTATTGAAACAAATTTTGTTTTTGGAGAAAGTAATTTTCTATATTCATCCATCAATAATTCTCCATCGTCGTTTATGGGAATCACTTTCAAAACTGCTTCTTTTTCTTCACACAAAATCTGCCATGGTACTATGTTTGAATGATGTTCCATGGTAGAGATAATAATTTCATCTCCGGCTTTTATATTTTTTCGTCCCCAGGTATAAGCCACTAAATTAATTCCTTCAGTGGTTCCCCGGGTGAAGATAATTTCGTCTGTAGACTGCGCATGAATAAAATCTTTTACCGTAGTTCTTGTTGCCTCATAAGCGGCTGTTGCTTCTTCTGCAAGTGTATGAATACCTCGGTGAATATTCGCATTGTAATTTGAATAATAATCATTAAGTGCATCAATTACGACTTGGGGTTTTTGTGATGTCGCTGCGTTATCCAAATAAACCAGCAATTGATTATTTACTTCGCGGTTCAACACCGGAAATAATTTCCTGATTTCAGACACATCAAATGCCGGCGATATAAGAGTGGATGTTTCCATTTATTTTGCTCAATTAACTTTTTTAATTTTTTTATCCAAAAGAAAAGTTTTTATTTTTTCAAAGCTCTTTTCAATGCCATAGCATATCCAATATGCAATCCCTCATGAAATGAGACAAATTTTGCAGCATCTTCAATACTTTCGATCTTTACTCCGGGATACGAATCAAGTTCCAGAGTTTTGTAATTTCCAAACATTTTCGTTTTAGAATCATTCTCAAATTGATCAATCGTAAAAATCAGATTCTTCTGAAAACCTTGATATTCATCTTCACTGATAAAACTTTCAGGATGAGTACCGGTTTTGTATTTATCAATAAACTCTTTACTGAGCACCGGTTTTTCACCTGAGTTTAGATATAGTAAAATCTGTTGATTCGCAATCATGTGAGCCATATTCCATGCGAGATTATTGATAAATCCTTCAGGAATCTCATTTAGCTTTTCGATAGAAACACCTTCTAATAAGTTAAGCAGAAATTTTCTTCCACCACGTATGATATCAATCGATACTTTCATTCTTTATATTTTTATTTTGATTTTTGTAACTAACTACCACTCTTTTAATCACCCAAACGTTCTGTAATCATTTGCTCTGCATATTGATAGAGTGGCTCAATTTTTATTTGTTCAATTACATTTTCAGCAAATGCTTTTAATAACATTGCCTGTGCGTGTTCTTTCGAAATACCCCGTGCTCTTAAATAAAACAAGGCTTCTTCATCCAATCTTCCGACAGTACAACCATGTGAGCATTTTACATCATCTGCAAAAATTTCCAACTGTGGTTTTGTATTTACGGTTGCATTTTCACTCAATAAAATATTGTTGTTTGTTTGATAAGCATTCGTCTTTTGTGCATCAGGTCTGACATAAATCTTACCACTAAAAACGCCGGTCGTTCTTCCGTCCATCACCCCTTTATACAGTTCATTGCTGAAACAATTAGGCATTCTGTTATCAACCAAAGTATGGTTGTCAACATGGCTGTTTCCATTCAACAGGTATAAACCAAACATGTGCGCCTCATTTCCGGCCGCTTCCATAATGATGTTTGTATTATTTCTGATCATGCCGCCATTCAAGGTTACAACAACAGTATGCGCATAACTCTTTCCTATCTGCCGAATATGTGTAGTGCCGACCTGGCTTGCATTTACATGATCATTTTGAATTTTATAATATTCTAAAACCGAATTGGTATCCATCACGATTTCCAAAACTTCATTCGTAAAACTATCCATCGAACCGATGGTATGATAACTTTCTACGAGTTGTAATTTTGAACTTACATCCATGAAGACGAGGCTTCGTGGTTGTGATAAAATATGAGTTTCTGTGGCGTCCGAAATATGATAGAGATAAATAGGATTCGCGATTATTTGTTTCTTTACTGCATAAATAAATATGCCGCCATAAATAAAAGAAGTGTTGAGAGCATGTATTGCATCATTTACGAAAAGTGCACTTTTTCCAAGATGTTCATTCACTAAATCTTTATAAATCCCGTTGGCAGCCTCTTCCAAAGGCAGGATAATTAAATCATCGTTAGAAGAACGAATCACAGAAAGTTCAGCAACATATTTCCCATTTACAAAAACCAATTCATTTGCATTTTCATAACCTGGAAGCCGAATTTCATCAATTTGAGATTTCGAAATTCCTTTTGCAGATTCAGATTCATCAGTTGACAAATGATATTCTTTTTTGAAAAGTTCACTCACTCCGGTATATCTCCACTCTTCAGTTTTGAAAGTCGGAAGGCCTTTTTTATTGAATTTTGAAAAACCTTCTTTTCTTACAGCACGCATGAAATTATCAGGATCCAAGGTTTGAAGCCGGTCAAATTTTTCTCCGAAATATTCTAAATTAATTTTTTCCATTTTGAATTTTCCATTTTGAAAAACAACTTATACAGTTGCTGTTAAACTAAACTCATCCTTGATAAAGTCATACCCTTTCTCTTCCAGTTCCAGCGCCAGATCTTTAGTTCCCGATTTTACAATACGTCCATTTAAAAGTACGTGTACAAAATCAGGTTGTAAATAATCGAGCAATCTTTGATAATGCGTAATCACAATGATAGAGCGGGTTTCATCCCTTAATTTATTTACTCCATTTGCAACAATCCGCAACGCATCAATATCCAAACCTGAATCTGTTTCATCCAATATTGTTAGGCGTGGTTCTAACATGGCCATTTGAAAAATCTCGTTTTTCTTCTTTTCTCCACCTGAAAAACCTTCATTAATTGAACGCGTTAACAATGATTTATCAATTTCTACCAAACTCGTTTTCTCTCTCAACAATTTCATAAAGGATACGGCATCCAGTGGCGGAAGACCCTGATATTTCCTTTTTTCGTTTAAAGCTGTTTTTATAAAATTAGTTGTACTAACACCCGGAATTTCCACCGGATATTGAAAGGCCAAAAATAATCCCTCGCGCGCCCTGTCTTCCGGAGATAACTCCAGAATATTCTTTCCCATAAAATCAACAGAACCTTTCGTTACTTCATATTCTTCTCTTCCTGCCAACACCGATGCCAGCGTGCTTTTTCCCGAGCCATTAGGCCCCATAATTGCATGTACTTCACCAGCCCGGATTTCGAGATTAATTCCTTTTAAAATTTCTTTTCCTTCAACGGAGGCATGTATGTCTTTAATTGATAACATTTTTTTGATATAAAATTTAATAATGATTTTATTTTTATTAACCAACACTTCCTTCAAGACTAACTGCTAGTAGTTTTTGGGCTTCCACCGCAAATTCCATCGGTAACTGGTTCATTACTTCTTTTGCAAAACCAGTAACGATCAATGCTACTGCGGCTTCGGTATCAATGCCGCGCTGCCTGCAATAAAATAGCTGGTCTTCTCCAATTTTCGAAGTGGTTGCTTCGTGTTCGATTATCGCAGTTTTATTTTTCGATTCGATATATGGAAATGTATGTGCTCCGCACTTATCGCCGAGCAATAATGAATCACATTGAGAATAATTTCTTGCATTGAGGGCATGCTTTCCGGCCTTCACCAATCCACGGTAACTGTTCTGACTCTTACCGGCAGAAATTCCTTTTGAAACAATTCTACTTCTGGTATTCTTTCCCAGGTGAGTCATCTTCGTACCGGTATCAGCCTGTTGAAAATTATTAGTTAAGGCAACAGAATAAAATTCGCCAATAGAATTATCTCCTTTCAAAATCACACTCGGATATTTCCAGGTAATCGCAGCCCCTGTTTCAACCTGGGACCAGGATATTTTCGAATAATCTCCCATGCAAATTCCACGCTTAGTCACAAAATTATAGATGCCACCAACACCGTTTTCATCACCAGGAAACCAGTTTTGGACAGTTGAATATTTTATTTCTGCTTTGCGTTGTGCAAATAACTCAACTACCGCCGCATGCAACTGATTTTCGTCGCGCTTCGGGGCAGTACAACCTTCCAGATAACTTACATAAGAATCTTCTTCTGCAATAATCAATGTGCGTTCAAACTGTCCGGAGTTTTCTGTATTAATTCTAAAATAAGTGGATAATTCCATCGGACAACGAACCCCTTTCGGAATAAAACAAAAAGAACCATCTGTAAAAACAGCGGAATTCAATGCAGCAAAATAGTTATCGGTCATAGGAACCACAGAACCTAAATATTTTTTTACCAGGTCAGGATGATTTTGAATCGCTTCGCTGATGGAACAAAAAATAATACCGACTTCTGAAAGTTGCTTTTTGAATGAAGTAGCAACTGAAACACTATCCATTACCACATCAACTGCAACACCACTCAATCTTTTTTGTTCATTGAGAGAAATTCCGAGTTTATCAAAGGTTTTAAGCAATTCCGGATCCACCTGGTCGAGGCCATTTATTTTAACTCGTTTTTTTGGAGCGGCATAATAAATAATATCCTGATAATTGATTGGAGGATATTTTACATTGGGCCATTTTGGTTCAACCATTTTCAGCCAATAGTTATAAGCTTTTAATCGCCAGTTAAGCATCCATTCCGGTTCATTTTTTTTCGCAGAAATAAGACGAATGGTATCTTCACTCAAACCTTTAGCGACCACATCAGTTTCAATATCGGTAACAAAACCATATTTATAATCACTCGACACTGTTTCTTCCAAAACATCCATTTCTTCTTTCATTATTCCCTTATTTTTTAGTTGAAATTGTAATAAATTATCCATTGCAAAGATAATACGTTTTGCTGTTTATACAAAATAGTATAAATAGCTTTAGGGTACAATCAGAAGAAAATTTTGTTAAGAAAGTGAAGCGTGAAAAGGCTTTGAAGCAGATTTATGAAAACGGGAATTTTTTGAATGCGAAGTTGACAGGTATCTAAATCGAGTTCTCTACCAAAATCAACAGCTCATATCTTGAAAAATAATTTTACAATCCCTTTTCAAATAATTAACAATCAAAAGAAACTTCTTATAAAGAAAAATTATTTCATCTTAGCCCTAACTGATTTTACGTCCGCAGAAGTTATAGCAGACGCATCATTCCCAAAGCTTTTCCTCACATAGGTAAGCACATCTGCTATTTCCTGATCTTTTAAGGTTTTGAATGACGGCATCGGATTGGTATAAGTTTTATCCTCAATTGTGATATTTTTCATTCCATTTAGAAGGATTTCTATGAGTGGTTTTTTATCACCTAAAACATATGAAGTGCCAATCAAAGGAGGATTCAAACGCGGAACACCACCGCCATCTACCTGGTGACAGGAAACGCAGTATTTTTTAAAAATTTTTTCTCCGGGTAGCTTTGAATTTTGAACCGGTGTGAAGATCTTTATATTTTGTTTTTCTACATTTCGCGGACTGTTATTTATGAATAAACCGAAAGGGATCATCAACAAACCAAATACTATTATTTTATTCATTTTTTCAACTTATTTCTTCTGATACATAATTCGATAAATGGTTCCTTTTGAATCATCAGACACATATAATGATCCATCGGGACCTTGTGCCAACCCACAGGGACGATGTATGGCAGTCCCTGGAGAAAGCGTTTTTTTACCGGCAAATCCATCCGCAAATATTTCCCATTTTCCGGATGGTTTACCATCTTTGAAAGGAACAAAAGCAACGTAATATCCAGCTTGCGGCTCAGGGCTCCGGTTCCATGAACCATGAAAAGCAATAAAAGCTCCATTTTTATATTTAGCTGGAAATTGATCACCGGTATAAAACAATAATCCGTTCGGGGCCAGATGTCCCGGGAATGCCATGGTCGGATCTAAATATTTTTGATCAGCAGTTTTCTTTCCATTTCCTCCATATTCCGGCATTGAAATTTGTTTTTTCTGCAACTGATCATAATAGATATATGGCCAACCTGCATTATCACCTTTATGAATTTCATACATACACTCTGCAGGTAAAATGGCCGAAGTTTTTGTGTCATAATATTTTGGAAACAGATCGTGTAATTGATCGCGTCCATGTTGCATCACGAAGAGTGCATTATCCTGGTAATTCCAATCCAAACCAACTACATTACGTAATCCGGTGGCATAATGAACTCCGTCTCCATAAGTTTGATTTTGTTTATCGGCTTTGAATTGCCAGATACCACCTGCAGAGTCAAGAATCGGACATCCTTTCAAACCCATCGATCCGGGAGTGCGATCATTTTCCTGGCAAGAATTAGAATACGCGCCAATATTCACATATAAATTACCATCATTGTCTAATACCATGGATTTAGAATTATGTTGTCCCCTATCTATCAAACCTGTAACAATATTTTCAAAATTATTCTGATCCGCCACTGCATCCTTGTCATTCAATTTATATCGATAAACATCTGTGTTTGATGAAGCATATAAATATCCATCTTTTAAATAAATGCCGGTTCCATCATAATTACCAAAGCCAGTTTGTTTATCCATTTTACCATCTTTGTTCTCATCTTGTAGATACAAAATCCCTTTCCCATCTTTTGCGCTGCCCAATTTAACGTAGATATCACTTTCTTTAGTGACAGCAAGATGCCTTGCTTCGCCGGTATTATCAGCTACTATCAAAGCGCTGAATCCTTGCGGCAAGGTTAATCCTGCATTATCCACATCACCCTTTGGAAGTGAATCTGTTTTTGTATAAGAAGAGTTGTTTGTAAAAGAAAAAATTGCAAAAGCAGTGGCTATCAGAAGTGCCATGGGGTATATAATTTTCTTTTTCATTGAAAAATAATTTAGAATTTGTTGATAAGAATCAGATTGAAAATTCAAACTGGATTTCAAAGGTAAAAAGATTCAAGAAGGATGCCGGAAAGAAATATTGACATAAACGCAATCCTCCGCTTAGTTAATTAACAGACCAAAATCACCAATAAAAATTTGTTTACTGTATCAGAACCCAGAACTTCACACAAATTGGGAACCACATTCATGGAATAATGTTTGTGAACATTGAGGCTATTTAACACGAGATCAAAAACAGTAAGAAAAAGGAAAAATGAATTTATCAGAAACATATAAATCGGTCAGAGCATATACGGAGGAAATTTGTAACCCTTTGCAAACAGAGGATTATGTCGTACAACCAGTCGTTGATGTAAGTCCACCAAAATGGCACATTGGCCACGTAACCTGGTTTTTTGAAACTTTTATCCTGAAACCGTATTTGAAAAATTATGAAGAATTTAATCCGCAATATAATTTTGTTTTCAACAGTTATTACGAAACAGTAGGAGCACGGGTAATCCGGACTGATCGGGGAAATTTAAGCCGCCCCACCGTGGCTGATATTTATAAATACAGAAAATATGTGGATAATGCCATGGATCAATTTTTGAAAGAATCTATTTCACCGGAGATCCAGGAAATTATTGTACTTGGTTTTAATCACGAACAGCAACACCAGGAACTTTTGATGACCGATATAAAATATATTTTAGGGAATAATCCACTGTTTCCGGCGTATAAAAATCCAACCCCTAGTAAAGCAACAAATAAGTTGAATTCACATTCTGCGTCAAATGATTTCGTCAGGGTTGACAAAGGGATTTATCAAATTGGTCACGAAGGAAACGGATTTTGTTTCGACAATGAGATGCAAAAGCACTCCGTTTATTTAAATGATTTCAGCGTCTCAAAGAATTTGGAGACGAACAGCTCTTATCTTGAATTCATTAATTCAGGCGGATATAAAAACTTTGTTTATTGGCATGCCGATGGTTGGGAATGGGTAAAAAGCAATAATATAAATGCACCACTCTATTGGTATTTTATCGATGGCAAATGGTTTCAATATACTTTGGAAGGTTTGCAAATCTTAGATTTGAACGAACCGGTTTGTCATGTAAGTTTTTACGAAGCTGCAGCCTATGCTTCATGGAAGCAAATGCGCCTGGTTACTGAGTTTGAATGGGAAGTAGCTGCAGAAGAAATCAATTGGGGAAGAAGATGGGAATGGACTGAGAGTGCCTATTTGCCTTATCCCGGTTTTTCAAAAGCGCCGGGTGCAATCGGAGAATACAACGGAAAGTTTATGATCAATCAAATGGTGTTGCGGGGCGCTTCGGATGTTACTTCCCCGGGACATAGCAGAAACACTTATCGGAATTTTTTTCAACCAAATCTGCGCTGGCAATATACAGGGATCAGGTTAGCTCAACAAAATGACAAATGAATAATTTTTTAACGGATGTATTGAATGGTTTGCAATCTTCTCCCAAATATTTATTTTCTAAATATTTTTATGATAAAAAAGGCGATGAATTGTTTCAAAAGATTATGGATAGCCCGGAATATTATCTGACAAATGCGGAGATGGAAATATTTTCAACACAAACGAATGCAATGGCATGTTCGCTTTTGCAGAAAAATACCGCCATAGATATACTAGAGTTTGGACCTGGTGATGCCACAAAATCTGTTTTTTTATTGAAAGAATTATCAGAAAGAAACGCATTGATAAATTATTTTCCCATCGATATTTCTAAAAACATCATTGATAATTTAAATAAAAATTTACCAAAACAAATTCCCGGCATTTCCATTCACGGTTTCGTGGGTGAATATTTTGAAATGTTGACCTCCGTGAATAAAATTTCCACAAATAATAAACTGGTATTATTTCTCGGGGGAAATATTGGCAATTTTAAATTTAACGAAATGCCCCGGTTTTGTAAAGATTTACGCAATTTACTCCTGCCCGAAGATATGGTTTTAATTGGCTTCGATTTGAAGAAGAACCCAAAGAAAATACTGGCTGCTTATAATGACAAATCCGGATATACAGCAGAGTTTAATTTGAATTTATTGAGAAGAATAAATGAAGAACTTAATGCGAATTTTGACACAGATCATTTTGAGCATTATCCTACTTATGATCCGCAAACCGGCGCCTGTAAAAGCTTTTTGATCTCAACTAAAGAACAAGAAGTGAAGATTGAAAATACCACGATCAAATTTGAAGAACACGAACCCGTGTTTATGGAAATATCTCAAAAATATTCTCTTGCTCAAATCAATGAAATCATGGAGGAATGCGGTTTTCACGTTCTTGCTCATTTTTTTGATAGCAATAATTATTTTGTTGATATCATTTTAAAAGTCAAATAATAATTTTATGGAAACCAATTTCTGAAAAAAATATTTTTATTTTCGGGATCATCGATTAGACAGAATTATTGAAAAAAGAAGAAAAAATGTTTAATATTTTTTGTACCCAATTTTTGTAAAAAATAAAAACTTAAAATCTTACATTTGCGTTTTTTATTGCCCGATAGTATAATGGTAGTACAGCAGATTCTGATTCTGCTTGTCTTGGTTCGAATCCAGGTCGGGTAACAGAAGGATTAATTTCCAACTTTTGTAAGTTCTGTTTTGGTGATATTTCCAGCTTTCGGCTCTAAGTCTCTATCAAAAACTTTTTCTCCATTCACAAAAGTCATCATCACTTTTGTTTTCAAAATATCTTTTTGATCCGCATTCATCAGATCATTATCCAGCAAAACGAAATCAGCGAATTTTTCTTTTTCCAGGCTACCTTTTTCGTTTTCTTCAAAATTCGCTTTAGCGGCCCAAATAGTCATTCCCCGAATTGCTTCTTCGCGACTTAGTGCATTTTCCATTTGAAAACCTTCCTCAGGCCATCCTTTTGCATCCCGGCGAAAAACAGCCGCGTAAAAAGTTTTAATGGGAGAAATATCTTCAACCGGGAAATCAGTTCCCAGCGGAATCCAGCCATTTTCATTTTTCAATTCTTTATTTGCATACGCATATTTTAATCTTTCTTTCCCCATCCGGTTTCCGGCCCAATACATATCAGAAGTGGCATGAGTAGGTTGAACCGAGGGAATAATATTGTTTCCGCCAAAATAATGAAAATCATTTTTATCTATTACCTGTGCATGTTCAATACGCCAACGCTGATCATTTTTCCCTTTTAAATATTTCGAATAAATAAGCAACATTGTTCTGTTTGCTGAATCGCCAATCGCATGAGTACACATTTGAAATCCATGTTGTGAAATCAATTTTGCCATTGAATCAAAATGTTCAGGTGAACTCAACAGAAAGCCGCTCCAGTTAGACTTATCAAAATAAGGATGCAATAAACAGGCACCTCTCGAGCCCAATGCACCGTCAGAAAATAATTTGAAAGCACGAACATTTAAACGGTCTGTTTTTATTTTTCCATTGTTGAACAGGAAATCGTAATTCATTTTTCTGTCGCTCAGCATGATATACAAACGCATTTTTAATTCATTATTTTTCTGCATTCTATCAACCAGAAGCGCATCAGTGTAATCGCGTCCACAATCATCAATTGTTGTCAATCCCACAGCAAAACAATTTTTTTCAGCAGCTCTCAGCGCTTCTTTCAATTGAGCTTCTGTGACAGGTGGAACTTTGCTGTAAACAAGTCCAGTAGCATTGTCTATCAAAATGCCGGTCAATTTTCCCTGCTTCACTTCCACTTCACCCCCTTCCAATTTATCACCCGCTTTTATACCTGCAAGTTGCAATGCCTTATTATTTGCAATGGCCGCATGACCATCAACTCTCGATAGGATCACAGGCTGATCGGGAAATAATTTATTCAACTTTTCATTATCCGGAAATTCTTTTAAAACCCAATCATTTTGGTCCCAGCCATTTCCGATAATCCAGCCAGTAGAATGGTTCTCTGAATAAGTAGTCACTTTGGAAACAACATCATTCCAACTTGTCGTACCTACAAGATCAACTGCCTGTAAGCCCAAACCATAATGAAAAAAATGAGCATGTGCATCGATCAATCCGGGGAAAACAAATTTACCTGTTGCGTCCAGATTTTCGTTTGCATCAAACCGACCAAGCAAATCACTCGTTTTTCCAACAGCAATGATTTTTCCCTCATTAACTGCCAGTGCTTCGGCTTTGGTAAAATCAGCATCGACCGTATAAACGGTTGCATTGTAAACCAATAAATCAATCTTTTGTTTGGTAATACAGGAATTTAAAATAGATACAGACATGAATAAAATTAAAAATTTCATCAAAAAAAGTTCATCAAAAAAATCAAATTTAAGATTTCAAAAGCATTTAGATATTTTTTGAAACTAAATAAAGAATCATTAAAGACCACCATTCAATTGAGATGATTCATAAATTAACCAACGGTCAAATGCATCTCAAAAATATCATTAGATTAAACATTTGATTAAATTCAATTTTCTTATTAATAAATAGTATTTTTTGGAAAATTTGTTATGAAGAATAAATCTGTAACTACGAATGCTTTTACAACGCTGATCGGTCTTTTCTTCGCAACAGTATTGTGTGCTCAAATCCCCACAAACGGAATAGACGTTATCCATTATAATTTCAACATTTTTCTGAACGACAGTAATGATATCATCAAAGGAAATTCAGAGATTTTCACGCAGTTTACAAGAGATAAGAAAGAAGTAATTTTTGATTTTGTAAATAAAAATTCTGCCGGAAAAGGAATGACAGTCACGTCAGTTTCGAAAAATAATATTGCGGTTAATTTTTCACAGGATTCACAACATCTTTTTATCAATGATCCGGTTTTCAAAGGCACAAAAAATACTTACCACATCAGTTACGAAGGTATTCCAACGGACGGGTTAATCATCACTAAAAATAAATTCTATAATCGTACTTTTTTTTCTGATAACTGGCCAAATCGCGCCCATAACTGGATTCCATGCAACGATCATCCATCAGATAAAGCGACTGTCGATTTCATTGTAACTGCTCCTGAATATTACCAGGTTATATCAAATGGGGAAAAAATAGAAGAAACCAATTTGCCCCATCATTTCAAACTTACTCATTGGAAAGAAAATGTTCCATTGCCGACAAAAATCATGGTGATAGGTGTTGCAAAATTTGCAGTAAATAATATTGGAAACATCGATTGTATCCCGGTCTCCAGTTGGGTTTTTCCGGAAGATAAAGACAGTGGTTTTAAAAGTTATGCCATCGCAAAAAATATTCTACCATGGTTTATAAATAACGTTGGAAGTTATGCTTTTGAAAAACTTGCAAACGTTCAATCCAAGACCATTTTCGGCGGTATGGAAAACGCCAGTTGCATCTTTTATTTTGAAAATTCAGTGCACTCAAAAACAATCGAAAGTCTTTTCGTTCATGAGATTGCGCATCAGTGGTTTGGTGATCATGTTACTGAAAAAGATTGGCCGCATTTGTGGCTGAGCGAAGGTTTTGCCACTTATATGACCGACCTTTTTTTTGAAAGTAAATACGGAATCGACACGTTGAAAAGTCTATTAAAAGCACAAAGAAAGCAGGTTCTTCATTTTTCAAAAGGCCAGGAAACTCCTGTCGTAGATACCACCAAAAAAGAAAATTTAATGGATTTGTTGAATCCAAATAGTTATCAAAAAGGGGCATGGGTGTTACATATGCTGAGAAGAAAACTTGGAGATAGTTTATTCTGGAAAGGAATCAGGACTTATTACAGAGCCTATGCCGGAAGCAATGCGAACACAAATGATTTGCAAAATATATTCGAAAAGGTAAGTCAAACGGACTTACATCAATTTTTCAATCAATGGCTTTATACCGCCGGTCAACCTATATTGAAAATCGATTGGAGTTACGATCAAATAAAGAAATCAGTTCTGTTGAAAATCGAACAAACTCAGAAGAACCCTTTTGAATTTCCTTTGAAAATTCAATTTAGAGAAGGAAACAAAGTTTTGGTTAGAACAATAGAATTAAAAACAAAAATCACAGAAAAAAAGATTCTATTACCTATCAGGCCAACGGAAATTATACCTGACCCTAATGTGGATTTATTGTTTCGGGCAAATGTGAAATATCAACAGTGAACCAACCAATTGGTTTGATTCTTGTTTTCTGAATATAGTTTCATTAAGTTCATCCGTACTCTTAACGACTTAGTCGGAATATATCTAAATTTACAACATGAATCTCCCGGATTTTACATCAGTTTATTGGATTATTTTACTGATCATAATTTTTTTTATAATCATTACAGGGAGATATTTTTTAGTTGCCGGATTATTTTACCTGATTTTTTACAGATGGTTTCATTCAACATTTGACTCGAGAAAAATCAATCAAAAAGAATACAAAAAAGGTCAGTTAAAAAAAGAGATAAAATGGAGCGTTATTACCTCTCTCCTCTTTTCTGTGGCTGGAACTATTACGGTCATTCTATGGCAAAATAATTACACTAAAGTCTATACCCAAATTGATTTGTACGGCTGGTGGTATTTGCCTGCTAGCCTGGTTATTTTTATGCTTCTGCATGAAACTTATTATTATTGGCTTCATCGCTGGATGCATAAACCTGCAGTTTTCAAAATTGTTCATAAAGTTCATCACGACAGCCATATAGCTTCTCCATTTACTGCATTTTCGTTTCATCCGCTTGAAGGCTTATTGCAGGCAATCTTTTTACCCTTGATGCTGATGATTTTACCAATGCACTATTATGTACTTATTATTTTATTAATCATCATGACTTTCAGCAGCGTGATCAATCATTTAGGCATTGAAATTTATCCAAAAAATCCCGAAAACGTGTTGACAAAATGGGTAATCGGAGCAACACATCACGCGCTTCATCACAGGTTTTTTAATTATAATTATGGATTGTATTTTACATTTTGGGATAAATTCGAAAAGACGGAGAAAGGAAGTGTTAGAAAGAAGCAATGTTAAATAATAAAAAAATTGGAAACCGGGAATCTTATTTTTGTATAATAAGTTTATCTTCGCAGTTAATTTTTTATAAACAACAATACAATGGACAACAAAAACACAGGGACTGTAAAATTTTTCAATTCAGAAAAAGGATTCGGTTTTATCAAACACGATGATTCTTCCAAAGAAACATTCGTGCATGCAAGCGGATTAATTGATGAAATTAAGGAAAACGACAAAGTGGAATTTGACTTGCAGAATGGCAAAAAAGGCATGAATGCCGTTAATGTGAAATTAATCGGCTAAAATCGATATTTCCAATGCAAAGGGCAACATAACGTTGCCCTTTTTTTTATGTCTTTTTTGTCTGCAGTAGACCCACAAATAATGAGGATTCCTATTTTCTCTTTTCAACCAATAAAAATCAAAGATATCTCAACGGGTTTCTTCTGGAGTTTTTGATATAATTTTTTATATTCATCCAGAAAGCAATAATTAAATAAAAGATCACGGGCGAACCTAATGTGAGAAAGGAAATATAAATAAAATTTCGCCTGATTTCGGATGTGGCAATCCCCATTTTTTCACCGATAGCTGTACAAACGCCAAACACCTGCCACTCTATAAAGTGTTTTATCTTATACATTTTTCAAAGTTAAAATTTAAAAAGCAATAAGAAGAAAATTTAAAAAATAACCATCAAATATTAAACTAACATCTTGCTAAAATTCTGTTTACAAAAGCTATGAAAATTGAGTGCAAAAAATTCTCATATTCTAACATCCATCTAATTTAAGTAATTTTGTGCCTGCTTAATTTTTAAATTAACCTTCACACTAAAACTTCTGTAAACTTAAAATTAAAATAAAAGAATGGTTTTTGATCTTGAAATGATAAAAGAATTTTACAGTAATTATTCTGATAAAGTAAAAATTACACGTAAAATTGTTAATCATCCGCTTACCCTCACAGAAAAAATTTTATATGCCCACCTCTGGCGGAAAAATGCCGATCAGGCTTATCAAAGAGGAGAAGATTATGTGGATTTCGCACCAGATAGGATTGCCATGCAGGACGCAACTGCGCAAATGGCTTTACTCCAGTTTATGCAATCGGGCAGAGAAAGAGTTGCTGTCCCATCAACCGTTCATTGTGATCATCTGATTCAGGCGCAAGTTGGTGCAGTCGCGGATCTTACCAGGGCAAAATCACAAAATAAAGAGGTGTATGATTTTCTTGCTTCCGTTTCTAATAAATATGGGATTGGTTTTTGGAAACCAGGTGCAGGAATTATTCACCAGGTAGTGTTGGAAAATTATGCATTTCCCGGAGGAATGATGATTGGGACGGATTCTCACACCGTAAATGCAGGAGGTTTAGGAACCATCGCAATCGGTGTTGGAGGTGCTGACGCATGTGATGTAATGGCAGGTTTGCCTTGGGAATTAAAATTTCCGAAACTCATTGGTGTAAAATTAACCGGAAAATTGAGCGGCTGGACATCCGCAAAAGATATTATTTTGAAAGTTGCCGGCATCCTTACTGTGAAAGGTGGGACGGGCGCTATTGTAGAATATTTTGGCGAAGGAGCTAATTCCTTGTCATGCACCGGAAAAGCAACTATTTGCAATATGGGAGCAGAAATCGGGGCAACAACTTCCATCTTTGGTTACGATTCAAAAATGGCCGAATATTTAAGAGGAACCGGAAGAACCGAAGTGGCTGAAGAAGCTGATAAACTATCTCTGGATTTAACCGGCGATCACGAAGTTTACGAGGTGCCTGAAAAATATTTTGACCAGGTAATTGAATTGAACTTATCAGAATTAGAACCTCATATCAACGGACCATTTACTCCGGATTTAGCCTGGCCTATTTCTGAATTCGCTGCCATAGTCAAAAAAAATAACTGGCCGGAAAAATTGGAAGTCGGACTAATTGGGTCTTGCACCAATTCTTCTTACGAAGATATTACCCGCGCTGCATCTGTAGCCAAACAGGCTACAGACAACGGGTTAAGTGCGGTTTCTGAATTTACAATTACTCCTGGTTCCGAACAAGTGAGATACACCGTTGAAAGAGATGGCTATCTTAAAATTTTTGAAGATATGGGAGGTGTAGTCCTCGCTAATGCTTGTGGGCCTTGCATTGGTCAATGGGCCCGGCATACAAACGATCCGGATAAAAAGAATTCAATTGTAACTTCTTACAATAGAAATTTTGCAAAAAGAAACGACGGTAATGCAAACACCTTCGCTTTTGTAGCATCTCCTGAATTAACGACGGCCCTGGTGCTTGCAGGGAAACTCAGTTTCAATCCGCTTACTGACTATCTAACCAATGAAAAAGGCGAAAAGATCAAACTCAAAGAACCGGCTGGAATTGAAATGCCGATTAAAGGTTTTGCGGTCGGGGATGCAGGTTTTCAGGAACCTGCAACAGATGGTAGTAATATCGGGGTAATTGTTTCTCCAACATCAGACAGACTCCAATTGTTACAGCCATTTGATCCATGGGATGGCAAAGATTTCATTGGTTTGAAACTTCTAATCAAAGCGAAAGGAAAATGTACTACTGATCATATTTCAATGGCCGGTCCATGGCTTAAATACCGTGGCCATCTGGATAATATCAGTAATAATTTATTGATAGGAGCAATTAATTTTTTCAATGATCAAACTAACCTGGTAAAAAATCAAATTACCGGTGCTTATGACCAGTTACCAAAAACGCAAAGAGCCTATAAATCACAACACATCGGATCGGTAATTGTAGCTGATGAGAATTATGGTGAAGGTTCCTCACGCGAACACGCAGCGATGGAACCGCGGTTTCTTGGTGTAAAAGCGGTTATCGTAAAATCTTTCGCACGTATTCATGAAACCAATCTCAAAAAGCAAGGATTGCTTGGAGTAACGTTTGCAAATAAAGAAGATTACAATAAGGTTTTAGAAGATGATGAGATTGATATAATCGGATTGACAGATTTTGAAGCCGGTAAGCCTTTAGAAGTTCGTTTGCATCATCACGATGGAACAATGGATTCTTTCCTTGTCAATCACACCTATAATGATCAACAAATAGATTGGTATAAAGCTGGCGGAGCGTTGAATATTATCAGAAACGAATTTGAAGAAATGCACAAATCATGACAGGTTTTTGATTTTGAAACAGAACCTGGAAACATGTTATAAATACAACAAACAAAAACTGGCTGGAAAATTCTCTTCAATCTCAAACAATTTTACAAAAAAAGCGGAACCCTAAAGTTTCGCTTTTTTATTAGTCCACAATTTCTCATCTGTTCAAAAAATCCTGGTAAGAAAACTGCATATATGCTTTCCCATATTTTAATTGCGAAGTACCAACGGTGGGATCTTTGTAAATTGACTGTTTGGAAACATTGTCAAATGTCTCTGTTCCACCAGGGGTCACAAATCCAAATCCATTATTGAAAGAATAAAAAGAAAATTGTTTCGCAGAAGTATCCAATAAATCTTTTCCCCATTTGAAGTCTTTGGTAGGTAGATGAAGCTGGTCTAATATCGTTGTGGCCACATCGGTTTGTGAACCAATTGTATGAATTTTTCCGCTGAACTTCAAGGCACCTCCGGAAAAAATTAATGGAATATGAAACTTTGACGGACGGTCGTTGGGATCGTGTCCAGGTAAGGGATGCCCATGATCAGCCACAAAAACAACCAGCGTTTTTTCCCATAAAGGATCCTTCTTTAGTCTATTGATAAAATGTCCGATAATACTATCTGTATAATAAACTGAATTCTTGAAAAGTGCTGTTTCGTCTTTTCCCGGAAAATGTGGTTTGATGGGAACATCATAAGGTTCATGACTACTAAGTGTAAAAACGGTTGCAAAGAACGGTTGTTTTTTTTCCTGGATATCGTTATAAAAACGATCGAAGACATATTGATCATGAACACCCCAAGAAGTGGTTCTTTCTGAAACGGGAAATGAATATTTATCAATCAGATTATCAAAACCAATATTAATCAGGTAGGATTTGATATTGGCAAACTCAAGTTCACCGCCATAAGTATAACTAGATTGATATCCAATTTTTTCCAACGATTGATTGATGGATGGAAGTCGCGTAGTTTTTGTAGGTGTTTTTATAATAGAAGTGATTGCCTGGTTGGGATAACCGCTCAATATTGCAACCTGCCCTTTCTCGCTTCTGTCACCGGCTGCATAAATATTTGTAAACAATATTCCATCCGCAGCAATGTTATCTAAATTAGGAGTTACTCCCGGAATACCACCCAGACAACCTACCCATTTCGCTGTATAACTTTCCAAAATAACAATGATAATATTCGGTTTTTCAACCGATAATATATCAGGGATCTTCTTTACTCCAGTATCATATAATTCGTTTACTATTTGTTCCGATTTTTCTTTTGAAAAGTAATCAAATGGATTGCGCGGACTATGACTGTTCAAAATAGAGAACATAACATTCCATGGCAAATTTATGGCCGCATGATCAGCAAAAATTTTCTCAGAAAAATAAACGTCACTAAGAATCATTGGGATTTTTTGAATGCCTCCACGAATTGGAAGAAACAGGAATGCAATTAAAAAAGTTGCAATAAAAGAATGTTGGATTTGGAATCGTTTTATGGTTATATCAAGATAAAGTTCAAAAAATTTTTTATAAATGAAAATAAATGAGGCGGTTAATAAGACAAAAATCATCAGCAATAAAATTATCGGCGCAGATGAAACCGTCGCAGCCATCTCCTTTGGGGATTTAAAATATTGCAAGGGAGTTGCGTCCATCCTGTATCCCCATGCATTGTATAGTTCCAAATCTGCGGTAATCAAAAATGAAATGAGAATAATCAAAGCGAGCGTATAAATTCTTAGAACTTTATTATAGGAAAGTTTTGGAGCAAAGGTTTTTATTAAAAATAAAAGAAAAGGGAATATACAGATGTAAGCCGTAAAAGACGCGTCCATCCTCATTCCATAAAGAAACACTTTGAAAAATTCCCCAACAGTTAACGAACTGGTTAGTTTAAAATGATAAAGTAAAAATGCAACTTTGGCAACAACAAAAAATAAAATCCAATAAAGAAAATAAAAAAGGTAGCCTCGATATTTTTTCACCATGTAAAATTAATAATTATAAAATTTAGGATACACATCACAAGGTTAAATTACCGGTCATTATTTTTTGAAACATTCAAATAAAGAGAAGATCTACTCTTCAAAGGATTGACTCAAAATAAAAATCTTCATTATTTATTCATTTACTGTAAAAAGTTAGGTATAAAAAAAAAGCCCTGCAGATCTTGCAGAGCTTCTTAGCAAAGTATAAATTTCTCACAACGCTTTCACAGTTGTAGTAGAAATAATTTTTGATGAAGTAGGAAAATCCTGTCCCATAGCTGTAAAGGTTCCTGATGCTTCACCGGTAGTAGTATTCAATTGAACAACACCGGTTTTCATATCAACCTTTTCTTCCCCCGAAAATTTCCCGGTCGTCTTGGTACTAACTTCCATACCTTGTTGTTCCATAGTTGCTTCTGTAGTCACTGTACCATCAAATCCAATAGTAGCAACACTTCCATCAATACTCTTGATTGTATAGTTTGTATTTCTTTTTATTCCGTTATCGTCATTATTTTCAGTCCAGGTACTTCCAACTTTTGAATTTTTCGGCAAAGACTGGAAAGCCATTTGAGTACCATAGCCAGTTGCAGCTATATTTAGTTGTTTCGCAATTGCAGACGTATCGGTCTCATCTTTTGAAATAATTTTCCCTGAGTTATCAATCACCACTTCTTTTGGCTGATTGATATATCCTTTCAAAGCGGTTCCCATTTGTCCGTCCAAATCTTCTTTTTTATCAGAATCAAAATTTATGTCATTCCCCATCATACTCATGGCCATTACCATATGAGTAATCGTATTGGTAAGCTTGTAATTATTGTTAGCTTTGTCTTTTACAGAAATATGATATGTAGAATAGACATTCATCTTTGATTCCATATCTTGTCCCTGCACATTAGTCGAATTCGTTGTCTCAAGTTTATTTTCTACCTGGTACTTATCTCCTTTGATTAACGTCAAAGTTTGATTGGATTGAGCAAACGTTGCCAAAGAAAAGCAGAAAGCGCCCGTAAAAATGAGAAATATTTTTTTCATATTTTTTTTAATTTTGAATAGCAAATATAACCTTACCATTCAGTTATTCAGATAAGAGTTCTAAAATTATTGTTATATAATACCTAAATATCAATGAAGCGATTATAGGTGATTAATCTAATTACTGAAATCGCATGTGTGCATCTCATAAAACCTATAATACCATGGTTATTATTATGAATCAATCCAGTCCTTTTAGAAAAAAAAGAACGCTTCGAAAGGATCAATGAGATCAAATTAGAATCATTCATCCAACCGTTTATAAAAAATTTCATCCTACATTTGCCCAACAAAATTTTTGAAAACCCGAATGAAGGTTTTAATTAAAAACGCAACTGTACTTTCTCCATCTTCTCCATACCACGGAAAAAATAAACATATTTTTATTGAAAATGGAATCATTTCAAAAATTGCGGATGACCTTAATATTGATGCGGATGAAATAATCGATATACCCGGTCTATGCGTCTCCATTGGCTGGATGGACTGCTTCGCCAACTTTTGTGATCCGGGAGAAGAATATAAAGAAAGTATAGAAAGCGGCGCCAATGCCGCAGCAGCAGGCGGTTTCACTGAAGTGATGCTCATTCCAAATACGCAACCAGTCATATCTAACAAAAGCCAGGTAGAATATGTTATTCAAAAAAACAACTCGCTTCCGGTAAAGATCCATCCCATTGGGGCTGTGACAAAAAATGCAGAAGGGAAAGAATTAAGCGAAATGTTTGACATGAATAATTTTGGTGCCATTGCATTTTCGGATGGAAGAAACCCTGTGCAGTCTTCCGGTATTTTACAAAAAGCGTTGGAATATATTTTGGCAATTGACGGTATTATTATTCAGGTTCCTGATGATAGAAGTATTGGTTCTCATGGGCTGATCAATGAAGGAAAGATGTCTACCAGACTGGGTTTACAAGGAAAGCCAGCATTGTCAGAAGAATTAATGGTAGCAAGAGATATAGAATTACTGAGGTACACAAATTCAAAAATTCACTTTACCGGGATTTCCACTGAAAAATCTCTTGAATTAATTTCTGCCGCTAAGAAAGAAAATCTTCGTGTATCCTGTTCTGTGAGTCCTTACCATTTATTTTTTTCTGATGAGGACCTTTATGATTATGATACAAATCTAAAAGTGAATCCCCCATTGCGTACAAAAAAAGATCGGGACGCGTTAAGAAACGGGATTAAAAATGGCACGATCGATTTCATTGCATCTCATCATCAGCCGCAGGACTGGGATCACAAGGTCTGTGAATTCCAATATGCAAAAAATGGAATGGAGACTTTGGAAAGTGTCTTTGGTGTTGCACAAATCTGTGGCGTTTCTACTGAGGCATTCATAAGAATGCAAACAGAAAATATTCGTAAAGTTTTCAACCAGAATTTGCCTTCCATCGCTGAAGAAGAGAAAGCAAATCTTACTTTATTTGTTCCGGATGTGGAGTACTTTTTCGAGGAAAAAAATATTCTTTCCAAAAGCAGGAACAATGCATTCATCAACAAGAACCTGAAAGGAAAAGTTATTGGCATAATTAATAAAGAGAAGTTATTTTTGAATAAATAAAACTCATTATGGAACAAACTTTAACCACCTCAACCACAAAAGGTATTGTGATTTCCTTAATATTGATTGTGTTTGCGCTTGCTACTTATTTCCTCGATTTTGAAAGCAGCAGCACCTTACAATATGCCAGTTATGTAGTTTATATAGCGGGGATCATTTGGGCTGTAACCCTTTACGGCAAACAAATAGATCACAATGCTACCTTCGGGAATTATTTTGCACATGGTTTCAAAGTCGCAGCTCTGGTTACAGCCATCATGATTATTTATCTCGTTATTTTTATTAACCTTTTTCCAGACATGAAAGAAAAAGGGATGGACGCTGCCAAAAAAAGTATGGAATCGAAAGGAAATATGACACAGGAACAAATAACACAGGCCCTTACTTTTACAAAAAAATTCTTCATGGTTTTTGTAATAGGAACTACATTGGTCGGCTACCTGATCTTCGGTGCTGTTGCCTCACTGATAGGTGCAGGCATTACTAAAAAGAACCCACAAAATTTTGTAGGATAAATTCGTCAAATTATTTTATCATGAATATTTCTGTAGTAATTCCTCTTTATAATGAAGAAGAATCTTTGCCCGAATTGGAGGCATGGATCAAACGGGTAATGGAGGAAAACAATTACAGTTACGAGATTATAATGGTTGACGATGGAAGTTCTGATAGTTCTTGGAAAGTAATCGAAAAACTCCATCAAATCAACCCGGTAGTAAAAGGAATAAAATTTCAAAGGAATTACGGCAAAAGCGCTGCGCTGAATGAAGGCTTCAAAATTGCGCAAGGTGATGTGGTTATCACAATGGACGCGGACCTGCAGGATAGTCCTGACGAAATTCCCGCATTGCGTAAAATGGTGCTGGATGAAGATTACGATATAGTAAGTGGCTGGAAGAAAAAACGATATGATAGTACACTTTCCAAAAATTTACCTTCCAAATTATTCAATGCAGCAACAAGAAGAGCGAGTGGAATTTACTTACACGATTTCAATTGTGGGTTGAAAGCATATAAAAATAAAGTTGTAAAAAGTATCGAAGTCTATGGTGAAATGCACCGCTATATTCCACTGATTGCTAAATGGTCCGGCTTCAAAAAATTTGGTGAGAAAGTAGTGGAACATCGACCCAGAAAATATGGAGTTACCAAGTTTGGATGGGATCGTTTTGTAAATGGATTTCTTGACCTGGCTTCGATCATGTTCGTTGGAAAATTTAGAAAGAATCCGATGCATTTTTTTGGATTATGGGGAACTTTATCGTTCATCTTCGGATTTTTTGTTTTCATTTATCTCACGATCAGTAAGTTCTTCTTTGATCAGACAGGAATGACGCAAAGGCCATTATTTTATATTGCATTAATCGCCATGGTCATTGGATCACAACTTTTCCTGGCTGGATTTCTGGGGGAACTCATTTCGAGAAATGGACCTGAAAGAAATCATTATAATATTGAGGAAAGAATTAATTAGGACAATTGATAATTCCACTAATTTGTTCGTTTACTATTAATCGAATTAAAAATTTCACAGAATTTGTCTCCGAAAAAGATTATTATTATCGGGCCGGCACATCCTTTACGGGGTGGCGGTATCGCAACGTTCAATGAACGGCTTGCAAAGGAATTTATTGACAAAGGATATGATACTACCATTTATACATTTTCTTACCAGTATCCTTCCTTCTTATTTCCGGGAACAACCCAATACTCAGCGGAACCTGCGCCGGAAGGGATTCCTATCAAAGTAAAAATAAATTCTATTAATCCATTCAACTGGATAAAAACCGGTAATGAGATAAAAAATATTAAACCGGATCTGCTGGTAGTAAGATATTGGATGCCGTTTATGGCGCCGTGCCTTGGCACTATTTTAAGGAGAGTAAAAAAAAATAAGCATACAAAAATCATTTGCATCGCGGATAATATATTTCCTCATGAAAAGATTCCCGGCGGAAAATTTCTTACCAGGTATTTCATAAAACCTGTTGATAAATTCATCACGATGAGTGAAAAAGTACTTGCAGATTTATATGAACTTACTAAGAGTAAACCAGCACAATTTGTACCGCATCCACTGTACGATAATTTCGGAGAAAAAATCAGTAAAGAAGAAGCCAGAAAAAAATTAAATATTGATCAAAACATCCATCTTCTTTTATTTTTTGGCTTTATCAGAAAATATAAAGGTTTGGATATACTATTAAACGCAATCAAAATTCTGAATTCCGGGGGAAAAATAAGCAATCTCAAACTATTGATTGCCGGTGAATTTTATGAGCAGGAAAAAAATTATCATCATTTATTAACCGATCCCGAAATTAAAGAAAGTCTAATTTTACACACTCACTTTATTGAAAACAGCGAAGTCAACTATTATTTATGTGCAGCGGATTGTGTGATACAACCATACAAAAGTGCGACCCAGAGCGGTGTTACTCCACTGGCATATCATTTTGAAATCCCAATGATTGTTACGAACGTAGGTGGTTTACCATCAATGGTTCCGAACAAAAAAGTAGGATTAATTGCGGAACCAACCGCCGCTAGTATCGCACAAAAGATTGAAGAATATTTCGTTTTGGGAGAAAATTATTTTTTACCTCAACTCAAAGAAGAAAAGAAAAAATACAGCTGGGGAAATATGGTGAACGCAATTTTAAATTTCTGATTTCAATTGGATTTATGCAAGATATTTTGTTAAGTTTTCTAAGATAATATTTGCACGTCCAAAGAAATATTTTTCAGAAATCAAAATCAAATTACCTTCCGTGGCGGAAAGAATTTTAATCAAATCTAATGAAGAACTTCATAAGCCTTATTCATGTTTATCAATTCATTTGTATAAGCAACTTCAGTAGATTACACTTTTTTAATAAATTATTACTTCAATGATTTATCGTAGCAAAGCTCCTTTACGCATAGGCCTCGCCGGTGGAGGCACTGATGTCAGTCCGTACAGCGATCAATTCGGAGGTGCAATTTTAAACGCAACCGTTTCACTTTTTGCATATGCAAACATGGAGCCTTTGAAGGAAAATAAAATAATTCTTGAAACTTTGGATCGGGATGAACAGCAGCAATTTGAGCTCCAGCCGCAATTACCAATTAATGGAAGTTTAGACCTTTTGAAAGGAGTTTATAATCGCATCAAAAAAGATTATAAGATCCCTGAAACTGGTTTCAAGTTGTCAACTTTTGTTGATGTACCTGCAGGTTCAGGGTTGGGAACTTCATCTACATTGGTAGTGGCCATCATTGGAGCATTTGTTGAATGGCTCAAACTTCCCCTGGGAGATTACGATATTGCGCATTATGCATATCAGATCGAGAGAAACGATCTTAAACTTACGGGCGGCAAACAGGATCAGTATGCAGCTATGTTTGGCGGTGTAAATTTTATGGAATTTTATGAAGATGATAAGGTGATTGTAAATCCATTGAGAATTAAATCTCAATATCTTCATGAACTTGAAAATAATTTGGTTCTTTATTTCACATCGACCAGCCGCGAAAGTGCTTCTATAATTGATGAACAGGTAAAAAACGTCAATAATAAGAATGAAAAAAGTATTGAGGCGATGCATCAGCTGAAAGAACAGGCACGAATGATGAAAGAAGCTTTACTGAAAGGGAAACTAAATGAATTTGGTGCAATACTAGATTTTGGGTTTGAGCAAAAACGACGTATGGCACATAATATCAGTAACAGTCGGATTGAAGAAATTTATGAAGCTGCAAAAAAAGCAGGCGCTACCGGAGGAAAGATCAGCGGTGCAGGTGGCGGGGGTTTCATGATCTTTTATTGCCCGGGAAATTATCGTTATCAGGTTATAGAAGAATTAAAAAAGTTTGGCGGAGAAGTAAAAAATTATACGTTTACAAAATCCGGGTTGGCCACTTGGTGTGCTTGAATATTTTCTGATATAAATCCGAAAATATAATTGGTGTTAACTTTGACTTTATAAAATATGATAGAAAAGATAAAAAATATCATTCAGTCATCTATCGAAGTAAAAACAGATGTCCTACATGATGATAAAATTATACAAACAGTCCATGATTGTGTCAATGTGATTGTAAGTGCTTTCAAAAAGGGGAAAAAGGTTTTGTTTTGTGGCAACGGAGGCAGCGCGTCCGATGCGCAACATCTGGCGGCGGAGTTCAGCGGAAGATTTTACACTGACAGAGATGCGCTTCCAGCAGAAGCTTTGCATTGCAATTCTTCTTATATAACCGCGGTTGCAAATGATTACAGCTATGACGTAATTTATTCCAGGCTGGTAAAAGGAATCGGAAATGAAGGCGATGTTTTGATTGGTCTGAGTACTTCCGGCAATAGTAAAAATATCGTAAAGGCTTTTGAAACCGCAAAAGACAAAGGGATGATTACAATCGGATTTACAGGTGCAACCGGAGGAAGATTGAAACCTCTTTCAGACTTCCTAATCAATGTTCCTACAGAAGATACTCCAAGAATTCAGGAAAGCCATATCATGCTCGGACATATTATTTGCCAGTTTGTAGAAGAAATTTATTTTGCTGATTCCCATGATTAAAGAAGCAATCATTCTTGCCGGTGGATTCGGAACAAGACTACAGTCTGTTATTTCTGATGTACCCAAATGTTTAGCTCCGGTTGCAGGAAAGCCTTTCCTGCATTATCTTTTATACTTTTTAAAAGAAAGCGGAATTGAGCGTTTTATATTTAGTATTGGATTTAAGCATGAACAAATCGAACAATACTTGATTGAAAATCACCCTCAGCTGAATTATACCCTCTCTTTAGAAAATAAACCCTTAGGAACAGGTGGAGCCATTCAATTAGGACTACTTAAATGTTCGCATAAAAATGTAGTGGTTTGCAATGGTGATACACTTTACAAGGTTGACATTTCATTGCTCAATAAATTTCACGAAACCAAAAAAGCTACTTGTACATTGTGTTTGAAACCAATGTACAACTTTGACCGATATGGTGTTGTAGAACTTAATGAAGATAAAACAGTCAGGGCATTTAAAGAGAAGCAATTTTATATTTCAGGATTGATAAACGGTGGTTTATATGCGCTGAATGTTGAAAAATTCTTAAAAGAAAATCTACCGGAAATATTTTCTTTCGAAAAAAATTATCTTGAGGTGAAAATTAATACTACGAATAAAAAATCAAATATTTATGGAATTATTGCAGACAAATATTTTATTGACATTGGAATACCGGAGGATTTTCAAAAAGCTCAAATTGAATTGAAAAAATGATACACTATTCTTCACCAAATTTTTAGCCAACCACATTCAAACCACCTTGTTCAATATAAAAAATATTAATGCTGAGTGGACACTTTTCATTGATCGTGATGGTGTAGTTAACCACGAAAAGCATCTTGATTACATTCATACATGGGATGAATTTAAATTTTATGAAGGCGTAAAAGAAGCTTTCAAAATCTTGAATAAAAAGTTCGGGATTATTGTGATGATCACGAATCAAAGAGGAGTTGCAAAAGGACTAACGAGATTGGAAGATCTTCAATTTATTCACAAAAATATGTTGCGTGAAATACAAGAGGCAGGAGGAAGAATTGACCGGATTTATGTTTGTACTGATATGGAAAGTGAATACCGTAAACCAAACACTGGCATGGGTTTACAGGCAATAAAAGATTTTCCAGACATCCGTCTATCTAAAAGTTTGATGATCGGAAATACTTTAAGTGATATGAAATTCGGAAGAAATCTGGGTGTCAAAATCAATGTTTTTCTACCTACTACCCGCAAAGATGTTTCATTGAATCATCCGGATATTGACTTCGTTTTTGAGGATCTTATTTCATTTGCAACTACATTATAAATTAGTTAAATATTCTTGGTTAACATTCCATTATATCAATTGAAGTTTTCTTTGTCTAAATTTTATTAATGAACAAAATCGTCATTATTTCATTCTTTATTTTCTTTTTGGCAAACTCTACCTATGCGCAGCACCTTTCTTCATCAAATAAAATAATTTTGCAGAAAAAAGAAGATTCTTTAAAAGTACTTGGGATACAAATCCTTCAAGGAAGAAATTCTGAAAGTCGTTTTGCAGCAGATAGCCAGTTTACAAAAACATTTGTCCGTGCCTTACAGATAAAGAATTCTTTCGGTTACGCATTCGATTCATTGGTAAGTATAGCGAAAGTAATTCCATCAGACAGTTCATTTAAAATTTTCACCTGGCAATTGGTTATAAACGATGACATCGTTCGTCAGCATGGGGCCATACAAATGAAAACAGCCGATGGATCTTTGAAGCTCTTCCCGCTTATCGACAAAACAGATTTGATTTACAATATCAAAGATACAATCACCAGCAATCGTGCATGGATAGGCGCTTTATACTATAAAATTATACCGGAAAAAGCTTTCGGAAAGAAGGTTTATACGCTTCTTGGTTTTGACGATAATAATTTATCGACCGATAGAAAATTTATAGAGGTACTAACTTTCCAAAATGGTGAGCCTGTTTTTGGTGGTCCTTTTTTCAGTTTCCCGGATAATAGTTTACACAAAAAAACCATGGCACGTTATATTATGGAATACAAAAAGGATGCAGCACCACGGCTTACTTTCGATAACGACATGAACATGATCATTTTTGAACATTTGATTTCTCAAACCGGGGAAGCTCATAAAAAATATACGTACATCCCGGATGGTGATTACGAAGGTTTAAAATGGAAAGATGGAAAATGGGTTTACATTGAAAAGGTCTTTAACCAGGTAACTCCAGAAGGTAAAGAACCTGTTCCTCATCCAATCCTTGACGAGCAAGGGAATATTGATGAATCAAAATTAGGAATCAAAACTTCTGAAAACCTTCAAGGTCTTGATATCAAAGATAAACCGGCGCAACAACTCCCTTCTTTTAAAAAGAGTAGAAAAAATTAA
>JBDTKF010000084.1:0-11558 GCA_039935455.1 Ginsengibacter sp. | reverse complement strand
ATTCATCCAGGCCGATGGAAGCCAGCGTGCAAGAAAATTAAAAATCGCTGGCATTTATAAAACCGGGATCGATGAATATGATCATAATTTTTGTATCGGAGATATCAAATTAATTCAACGGCTAAATGACTGGAAACCCAATGAAATAGGAGGCTACGAGCTTTTCCTTCGGGATTATAAACAGACGGATTCAGTCAATAATTATTTATACGATTCCGAAATATTGCCTTCAAAATGGTATAGCCGAACGATTCAGGAAATTTATCCAAACATTTTTGATTGGCTTAATCTTCAGGGAAGAATAAAAAGTATTCTGCTCATCATCATGATGGTGGTTGCAGTTGTTAATCTGATAACCTGCCTGATCATTTTAGTTCTTGAAAGAACCACGATGGTGGGAATCCTGAAAGCTCTGGGTGCAAAGAATAGTAGCATACAAAAAATATTCTTATACAATACAACCATCATCGCCTTTACAGGTGTTATCGCAGGTACTTTACTAGGTCTTGGAATTTGTTACCTGCAGGAAGTTACCGGATTTATCCAACTGGATGAAGAGGCATATTTTATGAAAGCAGCACACGCGGATGTAATCTGGTGGCAGGTTGCAGCAATAGATTTCGTCACTTTGATTATCTGTTTTTTCATGCTCATCATTCCTTCCCTATTAATAAAAAAAATAAAACCGGTGAAAGCAATTGAATTTAGATGAGAAATTAAAATTGATGCAAACCATTCTTTGTTACAGGTTGGCAGGATTTATGTGTTAGATGTCAAACAACTTTATGATTATGAAAAAAGCAATCTATCTTTTAATTTTCGCTGCAACTTGTTTTACAGTTGGCTGTTCTTCTTCTAAAAATGCAACTAACTTAAAACCAACTACTGGTCATCTCGCAGGCAACTGGATCATTTCAAATATTGACGTTGATGTTCCATCAGATTTTATGGTTACGAATGTTTTTGATGAAGCTCCTTATAAAGATTTTCAAAATAGTAGCTGGGATCTAATAAGAAATGGTAAGGGAAACTTCGCACTCGCGAACGGTACGAAAGAAGAAATTTATTGGAGTATTTATGGCAAAGGAAACGATGCTCAATTTCAATTCAAAAAATTAAACGGAAAGAAAGCAAAGAACGTTGATGATGGATACAGATTAAAGCTAGATTCAATAAGCAATAATCGCTTTAAGGCAATATCTACTATTGATGTCGGAAAAGGGAACACGGGCGCTATTACTTACACATTCATTAGGAAGTAAAAGCTTATTTCAAAAATCTTTTCGCATCCATAATTTGTTTTGTTTCCATAAAAAGCAGGAAGGTCCAATGTTTCATTCTGCATTGAATATTAGAGCAAACTTTCACCAAGGCCAAAATAAGAATCAATCTTATTTATTTGTTTACTCCACTTTATTGATCAACATAAATTACTGATCCGAAAGCGGAAGTGGAAAGAAACAATATCAATAGCTGATTTCGATTACTAATCTTTACCGTATCGTTGCAGGGTTGCGTTCAAGCAAAAACATTTCAACAAAAATCTTTTTCTGAAGTTTTATTTGATACCTAAAATGAAAACGCGCAATTCATTTTAGAAAATAATCCATAATTTGTCGAAAAAAATCATAGATGCAAAGTATAAGTATTGACATGGATGATGTGATCACAGATACCGAAAAAAAATTGAAAGATTATTATTTTAGAGAGTATAAAACCACATTTACAGACAAACAACTTCATGGTAAAGACTTGAAAGCCGTCATTGAACCGGAACATCTTTCAAAGTTCTTTGAATATATAAATGCTCCCGGATTTTTTAGAGATCTTGAAATCCTGCCCAATGCAAAAGAAGTCGTAAAAAGATTAAATGAAAAATACGAAGTATTTATCGTCTCAGCGGCCATGGAATTTCCAAATTCCCTCATCGATAAATTCAATTGGATTACAGAAAACCTACCTTTCCTTTCATGGAAACAATTTTGTTTTTGCGGATTAAAAAGCATCGTTCAGACAGATATTATGATTGACGACCGGACCAGAAATTTCAGTCATTTCAAAGGAAGAAAAATTTTATATACCTGCCACCATAATATCCTCGAAAAAGATTACGAAAGAGTAAGTAACTGGAAAGAAATCGAATCTAAACTGTTATAGAACATTTGTCAGTATTCGGTTTCAGGTTCGGAACATTCTATGAAGTCGGCGAAATCAAGAAAGTTCCCAGATCAATAACTTGCCCTTCCCTCATAACAAATTCTTCAATATTTGAAAGATCAAGATTTGACATCACTTTACTTTTGAAGATCTCATTTTGATTTCTGTAAACGACAAAATAAAAATCAGGCTTGTGATCAAAATCAACGTGTTTTGAAAAGTCACCCTGCGAAAAAAGAAATTTTGCCAATCCTTCTTCGTCAGGAATACTCTCTCCCATAAATTCATCATTGAAAACATCCTGATCGTAAAGCCTGACCTTATATCCGTTTCCGGTTATTGGTTCATCATCCTTGCGGTTGATGAGACGCACTTTTACTTCTATATTCATTTCCTTGTTCAGCGCAATAGCAGACATATTTTTTTTATTAAAAATAATAATTTTTTATCAGGAATCCGATGTGATTTTTGAAAATTTAGTTTAGTTCTGTAATTCATTTTCTATCATAATATTACTATTCATCTAGTTTCAAAACTGCCAGGAATGCTTCCTGTGGCACTTCCACATTCCCGATTTGTTTCATTCTTTTTTTGCCCTCTTTCTGCTTTTCCAATAATTTTCTTTTCCGGCTAATATCACCACCATAACATTTGGCAGTAACATCTTTCCTTATCGCGCTGATATTTTCTCGAGAAACTATTTTGGCGCCAATTGCAGCCTGGATTGCGATTTGAAATTGTTGACGGGGAACAAGATCTTTCAATTTTTCACAAAGTTTTCTACCAAACTCCTGTGAACGGGCCCGATGAATTAATGAACTCAGCGCATCGACTTTTTCGCCATTTAATAAAATATCCATTTTCACAATATCACTTTCGCGATAACCGATCGGTTGATAATCAAAAGAAGCATAACCACGGGTGACACTTTTTAAACGGTCATAAAAATCAAAAACAATCTCGGTCAGTGGCATATCAAAGCTAAGTTCAACGCGGGTTGGCGTTAAATAACCCTGGTTAGTAAGCAGGCCTCTCTTACCAATACACAACGTCATGATATTACCAATATATTCCGGTTTGGTAATAATCTGTGCCTGAATAAAAGGCTCCTCAATTTTCTCAATCCGGCTGGGGTCGGGCATTTGCGTCGGATTATTCACCGTAATTTTTTCACCTTTGGTTGTATAAGCAAAGAAACTTACATTCGGAACAGTTGTAATTACGGTTTGATTGAACTCTCTTTCAAGGCGTTCCTGGATAATTTCCATGTGAAGCATTCCAAGAAATCCACAACGGAACCCAAAACCCAATGCCTGTGAGGTTTCCAATTCAAAAGTCAACGAAGCATCATTGAGCTGCAATTTTTCCATACAATCCCTCAATTCTTCAAATTCATCCGTATTTATCGGAAATATTCCGGCAAACACCATCGGTTTAACTTCCTCAAAGCCTTTGATAGATTCTTTGCAGGGATTGAAAGTAGTAGTAATGGTATCTCCCACTTTCACTTCTTTCGCATCCTTGATTCCGGTAACTACATATCCTACATCGCCGGCTTTTACTTCATTTTTTGGAATCATGCCTATTTTCAAAATGCCCACTTCATCCGCATTATATTCTTTTCCCGTGTTTGAAAATCTAATCTTATCATTCTTCTTTAAAATGCCGTTGAAGATTCGGAAATACACCAAAATTCCTCTGAAACTATTGAAAACACTGTCAAATATCAATGCTTGCAGCGGCGCAGTTTCGTCCCCGGTTGGAGAAGGTATCTTTTTTATGATTGACTTCAGAATTTCTTCAATACCTACGCCGGTCTTAGCGCTCGCCAGTAAGATATCTTCCTGTTTGCATCCAATTAGCTCGATGATCTGATCTTGCACTTCGGCAATCATTGCACCATCCATATCAATTTTATTAATAATCGGAATTATTTCTAAATTATTATCTATCGCCAGATATAAATTTGAAATGGTCTGTGCCTGAATTCCTTGCGTAGCATCCACTAAAAGTAGGGCACCTTCACATGCAGCCAGCGCCCTGCTCACTTCGTAACTAAAATCAACATGACCAGGCGTGTCAATTAAATTTAAAATATATTCGACATTTTCATACCGATAGTTAATCTGAATCGCGTGGCTTTTTATCGTGATTCCTTTTTCCCTTTCCAGGTCCATATTATCCAAAACCTGAGCCTGCATCTCGCGGTCATTTACAGTATGTGTAAATTCAAGCAAACGATCTGCAAGCGTGCTTTTGCCATGATCTATATGTGCAATTATGCAAAAGTTTCTAATGTTTTTCATCATTGGCAGCGAAGATAAGAAAAACGCCGACGCCGCATTTAGTAAGATGGAATGGTATGATCCAATCTTTTATTGAAAGTCAAACATTTTTCAATAAAAAAAGATAAGTTAATAAAAGAAACACTTATTTTGAATGGATAAAAAATATTTTTACAGGACGATCGAATGAAAAAATTCTTAAAAGAGATACTTACAGATCCAATCACCGGAGAAGATTTGACAGAAACAAAAAGTTCGGGGAAAAATTTTCTCTCTTCTGAAAGTTGCAGGTATCCTATTTTAGAAAACGTTCCGATATTCCTTTGTGATGATATAAACACAAAAAAAAATCAACACCAACGTTTAGAATCCATTTCAGATTTCGACTACACCACTCATTATAAAGAGGATGCGGATTATTTTGATTATTTCAAAGAAGTAGAATCACCCGAAACCAAGGAAGAAATCAGGCGCTTACATCAGGCAATTATTAAGCGGATTCCCCAAAATGCAGCATTGGTTTTAGATGCCGGATGTGGAAACGGATGGCTTTCAAAATATTTTGAGGGCAAAAAAAATCAGGTGATTTCAATGGATATTTCAATCAAAAATCCAGTGAGGGTTTTAAAAGAAAATCCAAATCAAAACCATGCGGCTGTTGTCGCAGACGTATATCATTTGCCTTTCAAAAAGAATTCTTTTGACACAATAATTGCTTCAGAAATCATGGAACATGTATATGATCCTAGGTTATTTATAGTTCAATTGATGGATGTGCTAAAACCCGGCGGCAGATTGATTATTACAACACCTTACAATGAAAAGATTGAATATTTTTTATGCGTTCACTGCAACAAGCCAACTCCCAAAAATGCACATCTTAATTTTTTCAACGAACAAAATATCACCGGTTATATTCCACCGGAATGTTCAAATTTTAAAACAGATGCATTTTCAAATAAATTTTTAGTTCGATTGCGTTTAAATTTGCTAATGTCCTTTTTACCTTTTGGAATCTGGAAATTCAAGGATGCCTTGATCAACTCGATCTTCAATAATCCACTTCGGTTTTTAGTTGAATTGAATAAAAATAAATAACCAGAAAAAAAAGTACGATCATCAATCAAAATTATAAACCGCTTGCGATACGAAGATTTTCGTGGTTGTTTTTAGGACGGGTACTTCCTGTGTCGATACTTTTCTTAATCATGATCATCTATTCCAGAAAACTGAGCTATGATGATTATGGTAAATTTCAGAGCGTTTGGATGTACACCAACATCGTCAATGTCATCCTCAATTTCGGACTAACAGCGGTAATTTTATCGACCAACTTAAATTTTCTTTTTTCATTCATCAAACGGAACCAGAAAAGATTAAGAATCTTCTATTCTGTTTTATGGATCGGAGGTCTAATCACTTTTTTCATCTTTGCAAAAAACTTTAGCGCCTCAATAAAATTTCTACTCATTGCATTTATCATCATCCAAAATATTTCTAACATCATTGAAACTTTGTTGATAAAACAACATGGCGAAAAGATTTCGTTTGTAATTAATCTCGTCTACGCTGTTTTATTTTTTGCCTGGCATCTTTTTATTTTATCCACAAATTATTCGCTCTTCTTTCTTATTCTTGGAATCTGCATCCTTTGTTTCCTCAAATTGTTTATCATGGTTCTAATCCCTTCCGGGAAGGAATCATATACAGAAACGATCAACGAAAAGTATTTTTTAATCCATTGGACTTATCTCGGCATAAATGATATAGTTGGCGTAATTTCAAAGTGGATGGATAAAGTATTTCTACTGTATCTTCTGACTGCCACTGACTTTGCCATCTTTTTCAATGGCTCATTTGAGATTCCAATCTTTAGTTTGTTAATCGGTGTCACCGGAAGTTTTTTGCTGATAGAAATTTCAGGGAACCTGCATGTAAAAAATAAAATAATCAAATTATTTCATGAGAATTTTAAAGCACTTTCTTCCATAGTTTTTCCATTATTTTTTTTCTTACTTTTCTTTCAAAAAGAACTTTTTTCAATTGCTTTTAATGATAAATACAATGCCTCTTTACCAATTTTTGCAATTAGCATTTTTATTCTTCCTCTTCGGATAAATAATTACAGCGTCATCCTCCAATGTTTTTCAGAAGGCAAAAAAATTTTGTGGGGATCCGTACTTGATATCGTCATTGCCGTGGTCCTGATGTTGGTTCTTTATCCATTCTTTCACACGCAGGGAATTGCATTTGCTATCGTCATTTCTACATATTGTCAGGTAATTTATTACCTGTGGCATTCAGCCAGAATCTTGCATGTTTCAATCTTTAGCATGGTTCCTTTCAGAAAATTGATGGTAAAATTTTTCGGAATATTCCTTCTGTTTGCAGGGCTGTTTTTTCTTTTGTCGGGAGCTACAATCAAAACAAAATTATTAATCGCAAGTGCATTCACTTTAGTCATAATCACCGCAGGTTTCCTGCCTTATCTGAAATTGTTTTTGAAGCAAAAACGGCAAATTGATTAATTTGAAAATTGTTTTCGATAGGATTACTAAAAAAAGTTTATTCCAAGATTGTATTATTTTTTAGTTCTATTTTTTAATCATTTTCATAAATTTATAGTTTTTTCAAATAGTTTTCATGTTCAAAAATCACAGGCTCAATCCTAAAGCAACTACAGAAATCAACACAGGATACGGTGTTAATTCAACTAGTTATGGTGGAAGATTTTTGAATAAAAACGGGAGTCCAAATGTTGAAAAAAAAGGAGTAGGATATTTTGAAAAGATAAGCTGGTACCACGTTTTACTTGAAATGTCGCGTCTTAAATTCTTATCAGTGATTCTGATTTTTTATTTAGCTATCAATCTTTTATTTGGTTTCTTGTATTTTTTATTGGGCGGTGATAAATTAAGTGGCATCGTTGCCAACTCATCAATCAAAGAATTTGAAGAAACATTTTTCTTCAGTTGTCAAACATTTACAACAGTTGGTTATGGCCGGATAAGCCCAATAGGCTTCATCGCAAGCGCTTTATCTTCATTGGAAGCACTGATTGGTTTACTATCACTTGCTGTCGTAACAGGCCTGTTATACGGAAGATTCTCCAGGCCAAAGGCATTTATCAGATTTAGTAAAAACGCCGTGCTGGCACCCTTCCGCAATGAAAAAGCGCTTATGTTTAGATTAGCACCTTTCAAAAATACTACCTTGACAGACGCAGACGCAAAAGTAACTTTAGGACTCATCATCGAAGAAAATGGAAGCCCCGTTAATAAATTTTATCAGCTTCCGTTAGAATACAACACCGTAAATTCCCTTACGCTTAGCTGGACAATCGTTCACCCGATAACAGAAACAAGTCCTTTCTATAATTTCACAAAAGAAGATTATCAAAATGCGCAGGGAGAAATTTTAGTTTTCATCAAGGCCTTCGATGACATGTTTTCAAATACAGTCGTTGCGCGCACCTCATACACATTGAATGAAATCGTTATTGGGGCAAAGTTTGATCCGATGTATCATAAATCAGACAATAAGAACCGAACTTTACTACACCTCAATAAATTGAATTCTTACTCACCGGCAGATGTCGGTTTTTGAATCTTTTCACCACTGAAAGGTTCATGATTTCCACTGATAAACCGAATAGAAATCATCGGAATTTGTTTGTTCACTATGAATTGCGTCATCAGAATTTCGCAGGCCTGTTTGACAACAGAAACATTAATCAGTCCTATGTTTAAATAAAAGAATTTTATTTATTCCTGCTATTTTTTCAAACTTTTAATAATTTCTACAAATTCTGATGCATGCAAAGAGGCGCCACCAACAAGGCCTCCATCAACATCGGGTTTATTGAATATTTCTTTTGCATTATTTGCTTTTACACTTCCTCCATATAATATGGAAATGCTTTCAGCAATTTTAAACCCATACTTTTTTTCAAACACGTTTCTAATATGTGCATGCATTTCCTGAGCTTGTTCCGGAGAGGCTGTTCTCCCCGTACCAATAGCCCAAATCGGCTCATATGCAATAACAAAATTCTCTATTGCAGCAACATCTAAATGAAATAAACTTTCTTTCAACTGGTTTTCCACGAAATCATTTTGAGTTTGTTTTTCTCTTATTTCCAAAGATTCACCACAGCAAAAGATCGGCTTCAAATTATTTTTTAAACACAAATCAACTTTTTCAGAAAGCATTTGGTTACTTTCAGAAAAGTAAGCTCTTCTTTCACTATGTCCAATAATTACATATTTAATTTGAATGGATGAAAGCATTGCTACGCTTACTTCTCCGGTAAACGCGCCAGATTCCTTCGCTGAACAATTTTGCGCAGCAACAAAAAAACGTGGATTATTTTTAGACTTATCATTAGCAAGAATCAGATAAGGAAATGGCACACCAAATACCGCTTCCTGATTTCCTGAAAGAGCCACATTTTCGCTGGCTATTTCATCTAATAATTGGTTCGCCTGTTGGAAGGATAAATTCATTTTCCAGTTTGCAGCGGCGATTTGTGTTCTCATAATTTTATATTTTAAAGATAAATTTTTTTTAAAGCATTAATTTCCATTTCATTGATTTCAAGACCTTTCAATTTTTTCCAATTGCCAATATCTCGGATGGCTTTTTCGAAGCTGTATTTTTCATTATTCCAGGTGAAATTATCTATAAATTTTGGTGGAAGCGGATTTCCAAATATACTGCAACACACGCCCACAACAGTTCCTGTGTTAAACGATGTATTGATGGCACAACGGCTATAATCCCCCATAAACAAACCACATTTTTTTCCAGCATCAATAAAAGCGCTTTTTTCTTTACACCAAATCTTTACGTTTGATGCATTATTTTTTAAATTAGAATTGCTAGTTCCAGCTCCCAGATTGCACCATTCACCAATGACAGAATCACCTAAATAACCATCATGCGCTTTATTTGAATAAGCCATCAATACCGAATTTTTTATTTCACCTCCAACCAGGCAATTCGGGCCAACAGTCGTTGCTCCATAAATTCTAGTTCCCATTTTTACGCGGGATTCAGCCCCGATAGAAATTGGTCCGCGCAGCAAACAGCCTTCTTCAATCACCGCGTTTTTACCAACGTAAACCGGCCCTGATTCTGCATTCAAAACAGAGAATTTTATGTTAGCCCCACGTTCAATAAAAACATTCTCATGGAAAATAAGGTGATTTGACAAATCAGGCTTTTCAGAAACTCTTCCTTCAGTCAGCATGTCAAAATCTTCCCTGATTGCCCAGGCATTATTTTCAAATATTTGCCATGGATGCTCCAGGCTTTTGCAATCCGGAGTAATAGCGATCTTCTCTTTTTGAACAGAAAGTTTTTTCAAAAATTTAAATGAAGGAACAAAATTTGCCGGATACCGAATGTTATTTATTTCATCAAAATCGTGAATCGATTTTTCTGAAACGATAAAAACTTTCCCTGGAAAAACGAATTGCCACTTTTCAAAAATTGTCAAAATTCCAATTCTAATGTGCGCTACAGAACGCACCGCATCAAAAGGGAATAATGAATTCTCAATAGAAATATCGTCGAGCAAGATGTTCATTTGCGGATCAACTAATCAATAACGAAATTGAAATTAAAAAAAATCCCCCAATAGAAGGGGGATAAGAAAATCAAATTTATAAGATTTTTATTTCTTTTTTGCGTAGCGTTTCCTGAATTTATCAATACGACCTGCAGTATCAACGAGCATATTTTTACCCGTATAAAATGGATGCGAGGTGTTGGAAATTTCCAGTTTTATTACCGGATAATCCTTGCCATCTTCCCATTTTACAGTTTCTCCTGAAGCCGCGGTTGAACGGCTCATGAACATGGTGCCATTACTCATGTCGCGAAAAACTACAAACCTGTAATTAGATGGATGAATGTCTTTTTTCATATTAAATCGTTTTTAACATGGCTTCCTCCTAAAAGTCTCCATGTATTTTTTGAGTGTGCGAAGGTAAGGGAATAAAATAAATCAGCAAAACGAAAAAAGCTAATTTTTCATATTGACATATTGAAGGGCCAGACCAAGATCCCAACCTTTCGAAGCCTGGATAACCGATTGTAAATCATCAATTTTTTTTCCTGAAATCCTGACAATATCATCCATTATAGAGGCCTGCACCTTAAATTTCCCGTCTTTCACCAGCTTCACAATTTTCTTCGCGTCTTCCTGGCTGATACCATTTCTCACCGGGATTTCTTTTTTAACCACCTTTCCACTTTGATATGGTTCTTTTTTAAGATCGTAGATCTCCGCAGCCAAACCTTGCTTCATACTTTTACTGATCAGCACATCTATGATCTGGTTCAATTTCATTTCACTATCGGCTTCCAGATTTAATTTTAGATCCTTTTTATTCAACTCAACTACAACATGGTTGCCTTTGAAATCAAAACGATTCCTGATTTCTTTTTCAACCGTATTGATTGCATTATCAAGTGTTTGAAGATCTACTTTGCTAACAATGTCGAATGAAGGCATATGAGGAGTTTTTTGTTTCTAAAATAATCAAAGATAGGACTGTTGCATTCGGTTTCCCGAATAAATTATCAAAATAATTTGTTCAAACTTATTCGTAATAAAATATAAATCGCAACAATTTGTTTATTTACTTCTCGGGCCATTACTACGCTTTCATTTATGCACTATTAATTTTCTAAAGCACCTTACATAATAGATTTACAATAACTAATTTTGAAAGCCACAATCATATAAATCATTACAGTCCATTATGAAACAATCTATATTGATTATTTTAATAGCTACTATAATTGGTTTCGGCTGTAGTAATAATTATACACAAAATAAGCCATTCAATAAAATTGAATCTTTCAACTTTCCGGAAAATGATTTGAGCACTCTTCCACCTGCAACTCATGCGTCGTTGACCCAAGTCTATGACGATCATGCATTAGAAAACCGAATCGTAACTTTTCGGGATGAACGATTATTGACAAGCCGGGGAATCAATACCATCTATGATGATATGCCCGTTTACAAGAGTAAACAAGAATGGGAGAAAAGAAAAGAATTTCTAAGGCAACAAATTTTAGTGGCTGCCGGACTATGGCCAATGC